>RECW01000110.1 GCA_007693835.1 Paracoccaceae bacterium
CGGCGCCTGGACGGAATGAGTCGGCTCAACGGAATCTTCAGCCGCCCGCGCCTAGACCGGTTCCCGTTCGGACAGGGAGCAAGTCCATGCGCCTCCGCCAGTTCATCGCCAGCGGGTCGACCACGTCCGCGGCGCTTTCAGCGCTCGGGTGTGACCCGGACTCTTCGGGCGAGGCCCCTTCGCTGATCGTCGCGTTCTTCGGGGCCGGCCACGACGCGCTTGCAGTCGACGCCTTTCTGCGCGCGCGGTTCCCGGCGACTCCGTTCCTCGGCGGCACCTCCTGCCGCGGCGTGCTGACGGCCGGGCGCGCGCCCTCGCCCGAGGACGTCGGATTGCTGATGATCGCGGACGCAGGCGGCGATTACGGCGTGGGCGCGGCGCCGGTGGCCGACGACCCGGGGGCGGCCGCCGAAGCCGCGCTCGACAGGGCGCTCGCGGCGTGCGGCTGCGAGGACGAACTGCCGGCCGTCGTCTGGATCTACCAGCCCCCCGGCGCCGAGGAGCGCGTTCTGGAGGCCCTCGCGAAGCGGCTGGGCGCCCGGTGCCCGATCGTCGGCGGCTCGTCGGCCGACGACGACGTGAGCGGCCGCTGGCGCCAGATCGCCTCGGCGGGCGTCGACGGGCCTTCCGTCGTGGTCGCCGTCATGTTTCCCACCACCGCCGTCGCCGCTTCGTTCCAGAGCGGCTATGCGCCGACGGCCCACGCCGGGGTCGTGACGGCCGCCGACGGCCGCGTGATCCGCGAGATCGACGGGCGCCCGGCCGCGCGCGTCTACGACGGGTGGCTGGGCGGGGCGCTCGGCCACAAGTTCGGCGGCGGCGGCGTCCTCGCCGAAAGCGCGCTCGCGCCGCTCGGCGTCGCGGCGGGGGTGGTCGACGGCGTCGACCGCCATCGCCTGATCCATCCGGCCCGCTTCGGCGACGGCGACGTTCTGGAATGCTTCGCCGAAGTCGGCGCCGGCGAGACGGTGGTGCTGATGGAAGGCGGCGGCGACGCCCTCGCGCGGCGCGCGGGACGCACCCTCGCCGACGCCGCCGGACGCCTGCCCGACCCGGACAGGCTCGCCGGCGCGCTGATGATCTACTGCGGCGGCTGCGTGATGGCGATCGGGGACCGCCTCGACGTTCTCGCCGACGAGGTCGCCGCGGCGGCCCACGGCCGCCCCGTTATCGGCGCCTTCACCTTCGGCGAGCAGGGCCCGATGGCGCGCGGCGCCGTCCACGGCAACCTGATGGTGTCGGCGCTCGCCTTCGGAGGCTGAAGGGGTGGAGCAGACGCCCGACACGCTGGAGGACGCGCGCGAGGCGCTGTTCCGGTCCGAACGCCGCGCGTCGCTGCTCCAGAAGCGGGTGGAGCGGCTCGACGCGGTGAACACGGCCCTGCGCACCTGCCTTTCCGACGATCTCGGCGTCGTCGACACGGCGGACCTGTTCATCCGGCTGGTCTCCTCGATGACCGAGATGATCGCCTTCGACCATGTGCTGGTCTTCACGCCGATCGGCGGCGGGATGATGCGCAGCGAGGCCGCCTGCTGCGCCCCGATGGTCGGGCGAACGTTCAGGGCCGGGCCCGCGGCGCGCAAGGCGCTCGCCGGCCGACCGCTCGTCACCACCGCGGCGCGGGTGATCGACTGCGGGCCGGGCGGGTGTGAGACCCCGTTTCCGCCGGAGGCCCACGCCCTCGCCGCGCCGTTCCGGCACGGCGGCGTCGGCGGCTTCGCGCTGTTCGTGCGGCTGCCGGAGGCGACGTCCTTCGACCGCGACGAACTCGACGTCGCGGCGCAGATCGCCGTGCTCGCCGCGCAGACCCTGAGCCTGAAGGCCGCGGCGCGGGCGTCCGCGGCGCGGGCGCGCTTCCTCGCCTCGATGAGCCACGAACTGCGCACCCCCCTGAACGGCGTGCTCGGCATGGCGGACGTCCTCGACCACGGCGTGTTGACCGAGTCGCAGCATCGCCTTGTCGGCGTGATCCGGCGCTCGGCCGCCGAGCTTGTCGGCGTGATCGACAGCATCCTGAACTACGTCCAGGTGGAGACAGGCGCGGTGAGCCTCGCGTCGGCGCCTTTCGGGCTGCTCGCCGCCGTGCGCGAAGCGGTGGCGCGGCGCATGCCCGAGGCGCAGGCGAAAGGGCTCCGCATCGCGCTGGCCTACGACGTGGCGCTGCCGACGCGCGTGATCGGCGACGCGCGGCGCGTCGGCGAGATCCTCGACGCGCTCATCGACAACGCCGTCAAGCAGACTCCGACCGGCCATGTGGCGGTGAGGGTGGGCGGCGCGCGCGCCGACGACCGCCTGTCGCTCTCCATCGAGGTCGCCGATACGGGCCCCGGCGTGCCCGAGGCCGACCGGGACACGATCTTCGAGCCTTTCAACCAGGGCGCCCATGGGCCGGGCCTGAGGCCGGCGGGCGTGGGCCTCGGGCTGGCCGTGGCGCGTCGGCTCGCACAGGAGATGGGCGGCGGATTGACGGTGGCGGACGGGCCCGACGGCGGCGCGCTCTTCCGTTTCGACGCGTCGTTCTCCGTCGACGCGAGCGCTCCCGCGCCGCCGGGCCCCGACGCGCTCGCGGACATGGCGGTCGCGGTGATCGATCCGGACGCCGCGACGCGGAGGGCGACGGCGGAACGCCTCGCGGCTTGGGGCGCGCGCGTCGCGGTCTTCGGCGAGACGCCGTCGCTGGCGGGGCTGGCGACGGTTCTGGGTCCCGACGGCGTCGCCCTCGCCGAGCGCCGGGCGGCGCTGCGCCTGCGCGCGATGGGTCTGATGCTGGACGATCCCGCCCTCCGCAGGGCGACGGTGCTGGAGCTCGACCCCTGCGCGCCCGAGGCGCACTCGGCCTCCGCCGACGTCATCTCGGCGCTCGCGCCGCGCGGCGCGTTCGTCGCCGCCATTCGCAAGGCCCGCGACGCGCGACGCGCCCGCGCGGCGGCCTCCTTCCGCGCCTGACTTCCCGCCCGCGTCGGAGGGCCGGCGACCTGAGGGACCGCCGCCCGCCGTCCGTCCGGCATGGCGCGACCGCGACGCCCCTCCCGCCACGCCGGCGTGCGTCTTCACGCGCGGGGCTCCGGCCTCGCGTTCGGCCTGCGGCGACGTCGGCGGCATGTCCGGTTGCCCCGCGGGCCGCCATGGGCGATGCACAGGGCCGGGCCGGTCGGCGGGCGCGCGCGGCCGGTCGCATCGAGCGACGGAGACTTCGCCCCATGGGCATCTGGAGCAGACACCATCGGGACCGCCTGAAGGGCCTGTGGCGGCGCCTGCGGCACGGCGACAGCCGGGAGCGGCCCTATCGCCTGCCGCAGAGGATCGCGGCGCCGCCGACGCGCGCCGGCGTCGCGCTCGTCGCCATCGTGAAGGACGAGGCGCGCCACCTCGCCGAATGGGTCGAGTTCCACGCGATGCTCGGAGCGTCGGCTGTCTATCTCTATGACAACGGATCGACCGACGGCGCCGACGCGCTGATCGACGCCACGCCCTGGAGCGTGCCGGTGACCCGTGTTCCCTGGCGCAGCTTCGACGGCGTCGGCGGCGCGCAACGGTTCGCCTACGCCCACGCCCTGGCGAATTTCGGCGATCGCCACCGCTGGATGGCGTTCATCGACGTCGACGAGTTCCTGTTCCCGCTGATCGACCCCGATCTGCCGACCGCCCTTTCGCGCTTCGAGGCGCAGCCGGCCGTGTGTCTGCCGTGGTTCAACTTCGGTTCCGGCGGGCATCGCGAGAGGCCGCCGGGGCTCGTGATAGAGAACTACCGCGAACGGTCGGCGTTTCCCCCTCTGCCCGGGCAGGGATCGCTGCTTCGCTTCAAGTCGATCGTCGATCCGGCGGCGGTGGTCGGCGGCGGCAGCCACACCTTCGGCTACGAAGGGCTCGGCTATGCGGTGATCAACGAGCGCGGCGAGGCGGCGGCGCCGTGGGAGATCCGCAAGCCGGGCTTCGCGCAGTCGTCTGTCCTGCGGTTGAACCACTATTTCACGCGCTCGGACGCCGAACTCGCCGCGAAGCTGGCGAAAGGCCGCGTGTCGCGCAACGGCGCGCTGGTGGCGGACGCCTACAGGCGCCGGCTGCGCGCCTACGGCGTCGGCGTCGAACGCGACGACCCGATCCAGCGTTTCGCGCCGGCGCTGAAGGCGCGGCTCGCCGGGCTGGCGCCGGCGGACCCACCATGACCGCCGCGCGAGGGCTCTCCGCTCAGCGTGGAGCGGCGGCGAGGGTCGCGTCGTCCGGCCTCCCGGCGATCTCGCGCCAGAGCGCGAGGTAGCGCTCGGTCGAGCGGTCGACGCCGAATTCGGCCGCGCGCGCGCGCAGGGTCTCTGGCGCGGGCGGGTCGGCGAGCGTTTCGGCGATGGCCTGCGCCAGCGCCGCCTCGTCGCCGCCGGGAAACAGGCGGCCGAAGCGCCCGCCCTCCAGTATCTCGCTTTGGCCGCCCGGGGTGTCGGCCGCGACGACGGGCAGACCGCAGGCCAGCGCCTCGACGGGCACGGCCGGGAAACCTTCGAAGCGGGACGGCAAGGCGAGGACGGCCGCCCGCGCCATGAAGGCGTAGGGGTTCTCCACGTAGCCGGGGAAATCGAGGTCGTCGGCGACGCCGCCTGCGCGCGCGATCGCGACCAGGGCGTCTCGGATGTCGCCCTTGCCGACGTCGCCGAGGATCACCAGCCGCGGCGGGCCTTCCCCGCGCCAGTCCCGCCGGAGACGGACGAAGGCGCGCGCCAGGGTGGGGAAATCCTTCTGCGGATGCAGCCGGCCGACGCCGAGGACGACGGGCCGCGCGGCGCGCGCCGCATCCGCGAACCACGGATGCGGGCAGGGCTCGGCGGCGCGGCAGGCGATCTCGGGCGACCAGGAGGGGTTGTAGATCGTCCGCACGGCGCCCCTGGGAAGGCCGAGCGTCGCCTCGACGTCGCGGGAGACGGAGTTTGAGACGCCGACCAGCGCGTCGCCATACGGGTAGAGGGCCGGCACAGCCTTGCCGAAGCGTCGGGCGTAGCCCGGCTCCCGCTCGAGCCGGAAACCGAGCGGGTTGCGCTCCGTCAGGATCGTCGGCGGCGCTTCGGGGAGGACGGCGCGCGCGGCGGCGGCCACGAGGTTGCATCGCGGCATCGCCGAGATCACGAGGTCCGGGCGCGCGTCGCGCAGGTAGTCTGCGAAGGCGGGAAGCCAGCGCAGGAACGCGGGCGGACGCAGGCCGACGAGCCGGCGCGCGAGCGCAGCGTCGCGCCGCGCCAACCACGCGAGACCGGCGACGCTCCAGCGTCGGCGCAGGACCACGACCCGCGCCGCCGGAGGGACGTGCTTGCGATTGGGGCCGCTCTCCCGGAAGACCACGACGTCGACGGCGAAGCCGCGCCCGAGAAGCGCCCCCGCCAGCCGAAGGGTCATCTTCTCGACGCCGCCGCCGGAGAACGACCAGATGAACAGCGTCACCCGCCGCCCGGCGGCTTCAGGCGCGGGTCGCGTGGGATCGTGTGCTTCGCCGTAGCTGGGGTCCATGAGGCGCTCGGAGGCGGCGGGCGGCGACCGGACGTCGCGGATTTCATCGTCGACAAGCGTGACACCCTTCGCCGCGCGCCACAATGGCGGTTCCGGCGCCGCCAGGGTTGTCGCATTTGGCCGATGACGGTTCTGTGGCTGCATTCCGCAAGCATGGCGAAGAAC
>RECW01000160.1 GCA_007693835.1 Paracoccaceae bacterium
ACGCTCGTGCTGACCAAGGCGGGCGCAGCGGCGCTCGAGGAGCGTCTGAAATGAGCGTGACCCCCAAGCACTACGACGCGATCCGTCGCCCGATCATCACCGAGAAGGCGACGATGGCGTCGGAAGCCAACGCCGTCGTCTTCGAAGTGCAGAAGGCCGCGACCAAGCCCGAGATCAAGGCGGCGGTCGAGGCGCTGTTCGGCGTCAAGGTCAAGGCCGTGAACACGCTGATCACCAAGGGCAAGGTGAAGCGGTTCCGCGGCCGGCCGGGCAAGCGGAACGACGTGAAGAAGGCGTACGTCACCCTCCAGGACGGCTACGCGATCGACGTGACCACCGGCCTCTGAGCCGGGTGGTCGCTCAACCACTGCAGCGGAAGACAGCAAGATGGCGTTGAAAACATACAAACCGACGACGCCGGGCCAGCGCGGGCTGGTTCTGATCGACCGTTCGGCGCTGTGGAAAGGCCGTCCCGTCAAGGCGCTCACCGAGGGTCTGACGAAGAAGGGCGGGCGGAACAACACCGGACGGATCACCGCGCGCCGGATCGGCGGCGGGGCGAAAAGGCTCTACCGGATCGTCGACTTCAAGCGGCGGAAATGGGACGTGCCGGCGACGGTGGAGCGGATCGAATACGATCCGAACCGCACCGCCTTCATCGCGCTCATCACCTACGACGACGGCGAGCAGGCCTACATCCTCGCGCCGCAGCGGCTCGCCGTGGGCGACAAGGTGGTGGCCGGCCAGAAGGTCGACATCAAGCCGGGCAACGCCATGCCGCTTTCGGGCATGCCGATCGGCACCATCGTCCACAACGTCGAGATGAAGCCGGGCAAGGGCGGGCAGATCGCGCGGTCCGCCGGCGCCTACGTTCAGTTCGTCGGTCGCGACGGGGGCTATGCGCAGCTGCGTCTCGGCTCGGGCGAGCTGCGGCTGGTGCGGCAGGAGTGCATGGCGACGGTCGGCGCCGTGTCGAACCCGGACAACTCGAACCAGAACCTCGGCAAGGCGGGGCGCGTGCGCCACATGGGCAAGCGGCCCTCGGTCCGTGGCGTCGCGATGAACCCGATCGACCACCCGCATGGCGGCGGCGAAGGCCGCACCTCGGGCGGTCGTCACCCGGTCACCCCCTGGGGCAAGCCGACCAAGGGGCGCAAGACGCGCTCCAACAAGGCGACCGACAAGTACATTCTCCGCTCGCGCCACCAGCGCAAGGGCAAGAAGTAAGAGGGCCCTGACATGTCGCGCTCCGTCTGGAAGGGTCCGTTCGTCGACTCTTACGTGCTGAAGAAGGCCGAGAAGGCGCACGCCTCCGGCCGCAACGACGTGATCAAGATCTGGTCGCGTCGCTCCACCATCCTGCCGCAGTTCGTCGGGCTGACGTTCGGCGTCTACAACGGCCAGAAGCATATCCCGGTGTCGGTCACCGAGGACATGATCGGCCACAAGTTCGGCGAGTTCTCGCCGACGCGCACCTATTACGGCCATGCGGCCGACAAGAAGGCGAAGCGGAGGTAACAATGGGCAAGGAAGCCAACCCCCGCCGCTGCGCGGACAACGAGGCGATGGCCGTCAGCCGGATGCTGCGGACGAGCCCGCAGAAGCTGAATCTCGTCGCCGGCCTGATCCGCAAGAAGCCGGTCGCGAAGGCGCTCGCCGACTTGACGTTCAGCAACAAGCGCGTGGCGATCGACGTGAAGAAGACGCTGCAGAGCGCCATCGCCAACGCCGAGAACAATCACAACCTCGACGTCGACGATCTCGTCGTCGCCGAGGCCTATGTCGGCAAGAACCTCGTGATGAAGCGCGGCCATCCCCGCGCGCGCGGCCGTTACGGCAAGATTCTGAAGCCGTTCAGCCAGATCACGATCAAGGTTCGCCAGGAGGAGCAGGCCTGATGGGTCACAAAGTCAATCCGATCGGGCTGCGCCTTCAGGTCAACCGGACCTGGGACAGCCGGTGGTACGCGGACACCAAGGAATACGGGCGGCTGCTGCACGAGGATCTGCGGATCCGCGAGTTCATCCGCAAGGAAGTCGGTCAGGCCGGCATCAGCCGCATCGTCATCGAGCGCCCGCACCGCAAGTGCCGCGTGACGATCCACACGGCGCGGCCGGGCGTGATCATCGGCAAGAAGGGCGCCGACATCGAGAAGCTGCGCCAGAAGCTGGCGGCGCTGACCGACTCCGAACTGCACCTGAACATCGTCGAGATCCGCAAGCCCGAGATCGACGCGCAGCTGGTGGCCGAGAACATCGCGCAGCAGCTCGAGCGCCGCGTCGGCTTCCGCCGCGCGCTGAAGCGCGCCGTGCAGACCGCGATGAAGATGGGCGCGCAGGGCATCCGCATCAACGCGGCCGGCCGGCTCGGCGGCGCCGAGATCGCGCGGACGGAGTGGTATCGCGAAGGGCGCGTGCCGCTCCACACGTTGCGCGCCGACATCGACTACGCGACGGCCGAGGCCAAGACCGCCTACGGCATCTGCGGGATCAAGGTCTGGATCTTCAAGGGCGAGATCATGGAGCACGATCCCGCGGCCCGCGACCGTCGTCAGGAAGAGATGCAGCAGGGCGGCGGCGGCCGTCCGGGCGGCGACCGCGACCGCGGTCCGCGCCCGAACCGTTGAGGGGAGCGCTGAGCCATGCTGTCGCCGAAGCGCACGAAATTCCGCAAACAGTTCAAGGGCCGGATTCACGGTGAAGCCAAGGGCGGCTTCATGCTGAACTTCGGCGAGTACGGGCTGAAGGCGGTCGAGCCGGAACGCGTCACCGCGCGCCAGATCGAGGCGGCGCGCCGCGCCATGACGCGCCACATGAAGCGTCAGGGCCGGGTGTGGATCCGCATCTTCCCCGACGTGCCGGTCACGCAGAAGCCCACCGAAGTCCGCATGGGCAAGGGCAAGGGCTCGGTCGAGTACTGGGCCGCCAAGGTCAAGCCCGGCCGGGTGATGTTCGAGATTGACGGGGTCCCGCTGCCTGTGGCACAGGAAGCGCTCCGGCTGGCGGCGATGAAGCTGCCGGTCAAGACCCGTTTCGTGCAACGCGAGGACTGGTGAGGCCGGAGGAGACTCCGGGCGCCGGTCGTCGGCGTTTCGTTTTGATGGAGTGGGCGCGATGAAGGCGACCGATCTGCGGGACAAGACCCCCGACCAGCTGCGCGAGGAGCTCGCGAAGCTGAAGAAGGAGTCCTTCAACCTGCGCTTCCAGCAGGCCACCGGCCAGCTGGAGAACACCGCGCGGTTCCGCGCCGTGCGCCGCGACGCGGCGCGGGTGCTGACCGTGCTGAACCAGAAGGCCGCCGCGGCGGCTGCGGACGCGTGAGGAGCTGACGATGCCGAAGCGCATCCTGCAGGGCACGGTGGTGAGCGACAAGAACGAGAAGACCGTCACGGTCCTCGTCGAGCGTCGCTTCACCCACCCCCTGATGAAGAAGACCGTGCGGCTGACGAAGAAGTACCGCGCGCACGACGAGGCCAACGCGTGCAAGATCGGCGAGATCGTGCGGATCCGCGAGTGCCGCCCGATTTCGAAGAACAAGTGCTGGGAAGTGGTGAGCGAGGCGGCCGTCGAGGCCTGAACGTTCTCCCCCCGGCTCGTGAAACCGCGGGACGGGTTCCCGCAGGTCAGGAGCTGAAGACATGATCCAGATGCAGTCCAATCTGGACGTCGCGGACAATTCCGGCGCGCGACGGGTCCAGTGCATCAAGGTGCTCGGCGGCGCCAAGCGCAAGTACGCCTCCGTAGGCGACATCATCGTGGTGTCGGTGAAGGAAGCCATTCCGCGCGGCCGCGTGAAGAAGGGCGACGTGCGCAAGGCCGTCATCGTCCGCACCGCGAAGGAGGTGCGCCGCGAGGACGGCAGCGCCATCCGCTTCGACCGCAACGCCGCCGTGATCCTGAACAACCAGGGCGAGCCGATCGGCACCCGCATCTTCGGGCCGGTGGTGCGCGAGCTGCGCGCGAAGAACTTCATGAAGATCATCAGCCTCGCGCCGGAGGTGCTGTGATGGCCGCGAAGCTGAAGAAGGGCGACACGGTCATCGTGCTCGCCGGTCGCGACAAGGGCAAGGAAGGCGAGATCGTCCGCGTGATGCCGAGCGAGGGCCGCGCCATCGTGTCGGGCGTCAACACCGTGATCCGCCACACCCGCCGCACGGCGCAGAGCCAGGGCGGGCGCATCCCGAAGGAAGCGCCGATCGACCTCTCCAACCTCGCGCTCAAGGACCCGAAGACGGGCGAGCCGACCCGCGTCGGCTTCAAGGTCGTCGACGGGAACAAGGTGCGCTACGCCAAGAAGTCGGGGGAGACGATCGATGCTTGACGAAACCAGCTACGTCCCCCGTCTCAAGACGCATTACGAGACGGTCGCAAAGCCGGCGCTCATCGAGGAGTTCGGCTACAAGAACGCGATGATGGCGCCGCGGCTCGACAAGATCGTGCTGAACATGGGCGTCGGCGAGGCGGTGGGCGACTCGAAGAAGATCAAGTCGGCCCACGACGACCTCATGCGCATCGCCGGCCAGAAGCCGGTGATCACCAAGGCCAAGAAGTCGATCGCCGGCTTCAAGGTGCGCGAGGAGATGCCGCTCGGCGTGAAGGTCACGCTGCGCGCGGCGCGGATGTACGACTTCCTCGACCGTCTGGTGACGGTCGCGATGCCGCGCATCCGCGACTTCCGCGGCGTCAATCCCAAAAGCTTCGATGGCCGCGGCAACTACGCCATGGGCTTGAAGGAGCACATCGTGTTCCCCGAGATCGAGTACGACAAGATCGACCAGATCTGGGGCATGGACATCATCATCGCGACCACGGCGCGGACCGACGCCGAGGCGCTGGCGCTGTTGAAGCATTTCAACATGCCGTTCCGGGCCTGAGGCGGGGGAGACAAGACGCATGGCCAAGGTGAGCATGGTCGAGCGCGAGAAGAAGCGCGTGGCCCTCGTCCAGAAATTCGCCGCGAAGCGGGCGGCGCTGAAGCAGATCGCCAGCGACGACTCGCTGACGATGGAGGAGCGCTTCAAGGCGCGCCTGAAGCTCGCGAAGCTGCCGCGCAACTCGTCGGCGACGCGGCTGCACAACCGCTGCCAGGTGACAGGCCGCCCGAAGGCCTATTACCGCAAGCTGAAGATGAGCCGCATCGCGCTCCGCGATCTCGCCTCGCAAGGGCAGATCCCGGGCATGGTCAAGTCGAGCTGGTGAGGGGGCGGACATGAACCTGAACGATCCTCTCGGCGACATGCTGACCCGCATCCGCAACGCGCAGATGCGCCGCAAGACGTCGGTGCGGACGCCGGCCTCGAAGCTGCGCGGCCGCGTGCTCGAAGTGCTGCGCGACGAAGGCTACATCCGCGGCTTCGAGCTGATCGACAACGGCGACCACAAGCCGGAGTACGAGATCGCGCTGAAGTACTACGACGGGCGTCCGGTGATCCGCGAACTGAAGCGCGTCTCGACGCCCGGCCGGCGGAACTATGCGCCGGTGGCGGCGATGCCGTCTGTCCGCAACGGGCTCGGCTTGGCGATCATCTCGACGTCTCGGGGCGTGATGTCCGACGCGCAGGCGCGCGCCGCCAATGTGGGCGGCGAAGTGCTCTGCACGGTGTTCTGAGGAGGCTGACCCATGTCGCGCATCGGAAAGAAGCCGATCGTCGCGCCGAAGGGCGTGCAGTGGACGGTCTCCGGTCAGAAGGTCGAGGCGAAGGGGCCGAAAGGCGTCCGCAGCTTCACCGCGACCGACGACGTCACCATCACGCTCGACGGCGACACCATCAGCGTGAAGCCCCGCGGCGAGAGCAAGCGCGCCCGCCAGCAGTGGGGCATGACGCGCACGCAGATCGCCAACCTCGCGCAGGGCGTGACGGAGGGCTTCAAGAAGGAGCTCGACATCGTCGGCGTCGGGTATCGCGCGCAGGTCGCGGGCAAGGTGCTGAAGTTGTCGCTCGGCTACAGCCATGACGTCGACTACGCGATTCCGGACGGCGTGGACATCAAGTGCGCCAAGCCGACGGAGATCGAGATCACCGGCGCCGACCAGCAGCAGGTCGGCCAGGTGGCGGCCGAGATCCGGGATTGGCGCCGCCCCGAGCCCTACAAGGGCAAGGGCGTGCGCTACCGTGGCGAGTTCATCTTCCGCAAGGAAGGCAAGAAGAAGTAAGGGGCGCGTCATGGCGAACACCAAGCTCAAGCTCTTCGAGCGGCGCCGCCTGCGCGTCCGCGCGAAGCTCCGTCGCGTGAACAGCGGCAAGCCGCGTTTGTCGGTTCATCGCTCGTCGAAGAACATCTCGGTCCAGTTGATCGACGATCTGCAGGGGCGCACGCTCGCCGCGGCGTCGACGCTGGAGCCGTCGTTCGGCGTGGTGGGCAAGAACAACGTCGAGGCGGCGGCGAAGATCGGGGCTGCGATCGCCGAGCGGGCGAAGGCGGCCGGGATCGAGGACGTCTACTTCGACCGGGGCGGTTTCATCTACCACGGCAAGATCAAGGCTCTCGCCGACGCCGCCCGAGAGGGCGGCCTGAAATTCTGAGGAGGCCGGCATGGCGAACCAGGACGACCGCCGCGGCCGGGGCCGCGACCGGCGCGAGCGCGAGGAGAGCGATCTTCAGGACCGCCTCGTCGCGATCAACCGCGTCTCCAAGACCGTGAAGGGCGGCAAGCGCTTCGGCTTCGCGGCGCTCGTGGTGGTGGGCGACCAGAAGGGCCGCGTCGGCTTCGGCTCCGGCAAGGCGCGCGAAGTGCCCGAGGCGATCCGCAAGGCGACCGAAGAGGCGAAGCGGACGCTTGTCCGCGTGCCCCTGCGCGAAGGCCGCACGCTGCACCACGACATCGAGGGGCGCCACGGCGCCGGCCGGGTGGTGATGCGCACGGCTCCGGCGGGCACCGGGATCATCGCAGGCGGCCCTATGCGCGCCGTCTTCGAGATGCTTGGCGTTCAGGACGTGGTCGCCAAATCGATCGGCACCCAGAACCCCTACAACATGGTGCGCGCCACCTTCTCCGGCCTCGGCCGGCAGGTGAGCCCGCGTCAGGTGGCGTCGCGGCGCGGCAAGAAGGTGGGCGAGATTCTGCCGAAGCGTGACGAGGCGTCCGTCGACGCCGAAGTCGAAGCGGTCGAGTGAGGATCAGCGCCATGGCGAAAACCATCGTGGTCAAGCAGATCGGCAGCCCGATCCGCCGCCCGGCCAAGCAGCGCGCGACGCTGATCGGTCTCGGGCTCAACAAGATGCACAAGACCCGCGAGCTGGAGGACACGCCTTCGGTGCGCGGCATGGTCGCGTCCATACCCCACCTCGCGAAGATCGTCGAGGAACGCGGCTGAAGCCGCCTGCGCCGGGCCTGTCGCCCGGCGCCTGTCGTGGGCGGTGCGCGAGGGACGCCGCGCGCCGCATCCGACCCGAGGAGACAGCGTCATGAAACTGCACGAACTCAGCGACAACCCCGGCGCGACGAAAGCGAAGAAGCGCGTCGGCCGCGGCCCCGGCTCCGGCAAGGGCAAGATGGGCGGTCGCGGCATCAAGGGCCAGACCTCGCGCTCGGGCGTCGCGATCAAGGGCTTCGAAGGCGGGCAGATGCCCCTTCACCGCCGTCTGCCGAAGCGCGGCTTCAACGCGCTGAACCCGACCGAATACGCCGTCATCAATCTTCAGACGCTGCAGCGCGCGGTGGAACGCGGCGCGATTGCGGCCGGCGCTGCGCTCGACGAGAAGGCGCTCGTGGCCGCGGGAGTGGTGCGTCGACCGCTGGACGGCGTTAAGCTGCTCGCCAAGGGCGAGCTGACGACGGCGCTGACGCTGGAGGTCGCCGCGGCGTCAAAGGCGGCGGTCGAAGCCGTGGAGAAGGCTGGCGGCGCGGTGACGGTGGTCGACGTGACGGCGCAGCGTCGCGCGGCGCGGCGCGCTGCGGCTGAAGCGGCCCCGGAAGCGTAACGCACACCCGGCCCGGCAGGGTCGAGAGAGGACTCGCATGGCGTCGGCCGCCGAACAACTCGCCGCGAACATGAGCTGGGGCGCCTTCGGCAAGGCGAAGGAGCTCCAGAGCCGTATCCTGTTCACGCTGGGCCTGCTGATCGTCTACCGCCTCGGCACCTACATCCCGATGCCGGGCATCGACCCCAACCAGCTTGCGCGGTTCATCGAGCAGACCTCGGGGGGCATCCTCGGGGTCTTCAACATGTTCGCGGGCGGCGCGGTCGGGCGCATGGCGATCTTCGCCCTCGGCATCATGCCCTATATCTCCGCCTCCATCATCATGCAGCTGATGACCTCGATGGTGCCGCACCTCGAGCAGCTGAAGAAGGAAGGCGAGAGCGGACGGAAGAAGATCAATCAGTACACCCGCTACGGCACGGTGCTGCTGGCGACCGTTCAGGCTTACGGCATTGCCGTGGGTCTGGAAGGGCAGGGACTGGCGGTCGACCCGGGCTGGTTCTTCCGCGCCTCGGCCGTGATCACGCTGGTCGGCGGCACGATGTTCCTGATGTGGCTCGGCGAGCAGATCACGGCGCGGGGCGTCGGCAACGGCATCTCGCTGATCATCTACATCGGCATCATCGCCGAGCTGCCCTCGGCGCTGGCGCAGTTCTTCGAGCTGGGGCGCACGGGGCAACTGGCGGCAGTCGTGATCGTAGCCGTGCTGGTCGGCGCCGTGGCGGTGATCGCGGGCGTCGTGTTCATCGAGCGCGCGCAACGGCGGGTGCTGATCCAGTATCCGAAGCGCCAGGTCGGCCAGAAGATGTATGGCGGCGACTCGAGCCATCTGCCGCTCAAGGTCAACACCGCCGGCGTCATCCCGCCGATCTTCGCCTCGTCGCTGCTTTTGCTGCCGACCACGATCGCCGGATTCTCTGCGGACGGTGGCGGCGAGATACTGGCGACGATTTCGGCGCTGCTCGGTCGTGGTCAGCCGCTCTTCCTGCTGATCTTCGTCGCGCTGATCGTGTTCTTCGCCTTTTTCTACACCGCCGTGGTGTTCAATCCGGACGACGTGGCGGAGAACCTCAAGAAGCACGGCGGCTTCGTGCCGGGGATCCGCCCGGGCAAACGCACGGCGGAGTATCTCGACTACGTGCTGACGCGTCTGACGGTGGTGGGCGCCGCCTACCTCTCTCTGGTCTGCGTTCTGCCCGAACTGCTGATCGCGGAACTTGCGGTGCCGTTCTACTTCGGCGGCACATCGCTGCTGATCGTGGTTTCGGTCACGATGGACTTCATAACGCAGGTTCAGAGCCATCTGCTCGCGCACCAGTACGGGGACCTGATCGAGAAATCGAAGTTGCGGGGACGGGGGAAGCGGCGGTGAACATCATTCTTCTCGGGCCGCCGGGGGCCGGCAAAGGCACTCAGGCGCGGATTCTGATGGAGACGCGAGGGCTTGTTCAGCTCTCCACGGGCGACATGCTGCGCGCGGCGGTGGCGGCGGGCACCGAGGTCGGCCGTCAGGCGGAAGCAGTGATGAAGGCCGGCGGTCTCGTGTCCGACGCCATCGTCGTCGGCGTCGTCGGCGAGCGGCTCGACCAGCCCGACGTCGCCCAGGGCGTGATTTTCGACGGTTTTCCACGCACCACCCCTCAGGCTGAGGCGCTCGACAGGCTGCTCGCCGCCAAGGGGATGGCGCTCGACGCGGTGATCGACATGCAGGTCGACGACGCGGCGATGGTGCATCGCGTCGCAGGCCGCTACACCTGCGCGAATTGCGGCGAGGGTTATCACGACACCGACAAGAAGCCGTCTGTGGATGGCGTCTGCGACAAGTGCGGTGCGACCGAATTCAAGCGGCGCAAGGATGACAACGCCGAGACGGTCGCGGCGCGGCTGAGGGAATATCACGCCGAGACGGCCCCCTTGATCGCGTATTACAGCGCCGCCGGGAAATTGAAGGCCGTAGACGGCATGGCGGAGATCGGCGCGGTGACGGCGGCGATCGCGGCGGCGCTGGACGCGGTCAGTTGAAGGTCGGCGTCTCTTGACCGGGTGGCGCGTGCTCCTATAGTGCGCGCTCCCCTCGGCAATGAGTCGCAGGCGCCTTTCGGCGCATCGGGTTTTCGGGCGGCTTCGCCGTTCGCATCACGGAGCAACCACCCCGAGGGCGGGGCGATCGACGGAGAACGACAGTGGCGCGCATCGCCGGCGTTAACATCCCGACCAACAAGCAGGTCCATGTGGCCCTGACCTACATCCATGGCATCGGCCAATCCACCGCGAAGCAGGTGTGCGAAGCCACCGGCGTCGAGCCGACGCGGCGCGTGAACGAGCTGAGCGACGCTGACGTGCTCCGGCTGCGCGAGCACATCGACGCCGAGTTGCAGGTCGAAGGCGACCTCCGTCGCGAAGTGGCCGTCAACATCAAGCGGTTGATGGATCTCGGCTGTTATCGCGGCCTGCGCCATCGTCGCGGCCTGCCTGTGCGCGGCCAGCGCACGCACACCAACGCGCGCACCCGCAAAGGGCCCGCCAAGCCGATCGCCGGCAAGAAGAAGTAAGGGACAGGATCGATGGCGCGCGAGAAGCTCCGCACGAAGAAGAAAGAGCGCAAGAACATCACCGCCGGCGTGGCGCACGTGAACTCGTCGTTCAACAACACGATGATCACGATCGCCGACGCGCAGGGCAACGCGATCAGCTGGTCTTCGTCGGGCGCGATGGGCTTCAAGGGAAGCCGGAAGTCGACGCCGTACGCGGCCCAGGTCGCCGCCGAGGACGCCGGCAAGAAGGCGCAGGAGCACGGCGTACGCACGCTCGAGGTTTTCGTGCAGGGCCCGGGCGGCGGTCGCGAGTCGGCCTTGCGCGCGCTTCAGGCGGTCGGCTTCACGATCACCCAGATCAAGGACGTGACGCCCGTCGCGCACAACGGTTGCCGCCCGCCGAAGCGGCGGCGCGTCTGAGGCCAAAGACCCCCGCGTCCACGCCGGGCCCGCTCTTGTCGAGCGGGCCTTTGTCGTGGCGCATCCTCGGGAAGCGCCCGGCCCCGGATCGGCCAGAGGCGCGCGCATGGAGGAGAGCAGAATGATCCACCGCAATTGGGCCGATCTCATCAAGCCCCAGAAGCTCGAGGTCGAGCCCGGCCCCGAACCGCGGCGCAAGGCCACCGCCGTCGCCGAACCGCTGGAGCGCGGCTTCGGCCTGACGCTCGGCAACGCGCTGCGGCGCGTGCTGCTGAGTTCGCTGCAGGGCGCCGCCGTGACGTCGATCCAGATCGACGGCGTGCTCCACGAGTTCTCCAGCATTCCAGGCGTCCGTGAGGACGTGACGGACATCGTGCTCAACGTGAAGGGCATCGCGCTCCGCATGGATGTCGAGGGGCCGAAGCGGCTCACGCTCCGCGGGCGCGGCCCGGCTGTGCTGACGGCGCGCGACATCACCGAGATCGCCGGCGTCGAGGTGCTGAACCCGGATCATGTGATCTGCCATCTCGACAGCGAAGCGTCGCTGCACATGGAACTGACGGTGAGCCTCGGCAAAGGCTATGTCGCGGCGGACAAGAACCGACCGGAGGACGCGCCGATCGGTCTGATCCCGGTCGACAGCCTGTTCTCGCCTGTCAAGAAAGTCGCCTACAAGGTCCAGCCGACGCGCGAGGGGCAGGTCCTGGATTACGACCGCCTGAGCATCGACATCGAGACCAACGGCGCTCTGACGCCCGAGGACGCGCTCGCCTACGCCGCGCGCATCCTTCAGGATCAGCTTCAGACCTTCATCAACTTCGAGGAGCCGAAGGAAGCCGGCCGCGCCGAGATGGTGACCGACCTCGAGTTCAACCCGCTGCTGCTCAAGAAGGTGGACGAACTGGAGTTGTCGGTCCGGTCGGCGAACTGCCTGAAGAACGACAACATCGTCTACATCGGCGACCTGATCCAGAAGACCGAGGCGGAGATGCTGCGCACGCCGAACTTCGGGCGCAAGTCGCTGAACGAGATCAAGGAAGTGCTGACGGTGATGGGCCTGCATCTTGGCATGGACGTGCCGGACTGGCCCCCCGAGAACATCGAGGACCTCGCCAAGAAGTTCGAGGATCAGTTCTGAGGCGGCGCGGCTTCGGCCGCGCCGTTCGCCACCGGGCGGCAGTCGCCCCAAGGAGGCCGCTCCACGCCAAGGGCGGCCGGACAAAGCACAAAGGAGATGACCGATGCGCCACGGACATGGCCGCCGCAAACTGAACCGCACCCACGAGCACCGCGAGGCGATGCTGGCCAACATGGCGTGCAGCCTGATCGAGCATGAGCAGATCAAAACGACGCTGCCGAAAGCGAAGGAGCTTCGGCCTTACGTCGAGAAGCTGATCACTCTCGGCAAGCGCGGCGATCTGCACGCCCGCCGTCTGTGCATCGCGCAGATCAAGCAGGAGCCGGCGGTCGCCAAGCTGTTCGACGCCCTCGCCAAGCGCTACGCCGAGCGGCCGGGCGGCTACACGCGCGTGCTGAAGGCGGGGTTCCGCTATGGCGACATGGCGCCGATGGCGATCATCGAACTGGTGGACCGCGACCCGGCCGCCAAGGGCGCCGGCGACAAGGCGCGCATCGCGGCGGCGGAAGAAGAGGACGCCTGACGCGTTCGGGCGGCTCGACGGGGCGCGCGACGGTCCGCGCGCCCTGACGAGAGTTTGCGGGGAAATGATTGTCGCTGCGTGCTGCGCAGCACGCGCAGGACAGGCGCCTGTCGTGTGTGCTCCGCAGGTCGTGCGTCTCTGACGGGCAAGCGCTACGGACTTGCCTGGCGGGCCGCGACAGCAGCGCCTACACGGTCGAAAGCGCGCGCCGCAGATCCCGCAACAGGTCGTCGGCGTCTTCCAGCCCCACGGAAAGCCGGATCAACCCCTGCGTGATGCCGAGCGCAGCACGGGCCTCCTCGGTCAGGCGCTGATGGGTCGTGGTGGCCGGGTGCGTCGCGATGCTCTTGGCGTCGCCGAGGTTGTTCGAGATCAGCACCAGCCGCAGCGCGTTCAGGAACCGGAAGGCGCCCGCCTGACCGCCGGTGACGTCGAAGGCGACGATGGCGCCGCCGGCGCTCATCTGGCGCGCCGCGAGGGCGTGCTGCGGGTGGTCCGGCCGGCCGGGATAGAGAAGGCGCCCGATCTTCGGGTGGTCGGCGAGCGCGTCGGCGATCCGCGCGGCGCTCTCGGCCTGGGCGGCGCAGCGCAGGGGCAAGGTCTCCAGGCCCTTGAGCATCACCCAGGCGGTGAACGGGCTCATGGCGCCGCCGGTGTGCTTCATGAAGGGTTCCAGCTCGTCTCGGACGAACCGCTCCGAGCCCAGCACCACGCCGCCGAGGCAGCGGCCCTGACCGTCGATGTATTTGGTCGCGGAATACACCACCACGTCGGCGCCGAGGGCGAGCGGGCGCTGGAACATCGGCGTGGCGAACACGTTGTCGATAACCACCCGCGCGCCGACGCCGTGGGCGATGTCGGCGACGGCCGCGATGTCGACAAGCTCCAGCGTCGGGTTCGACGGGCTCTCGAAGAAGACGAGCTTCGTCGTCGGCCGGATCGCCGCGCGCCACTGGTCGAGATCGGGGCCGTCCACGAAGTCCACCGACACGCCGAAACGCGGCAGCAGCGTCTCGACGATCCAGAGGCAGGAGCCGAACAGGGCGCGCGCTGCGACGACGTGGTCTCCGGCGCGCAGCTGGCACATCAGCGCGGCGTGGACGGCGGCCATGCCGGAGGCGGTGGCGAAGGCCGCCTGCGCGCCTTCCAGGCCTGCGATGCGGTCCTCGAACATCGCCACGGTGGGGTTGCCGTAGCGCGCGTAGACGAAGCCGGGATCTTCGCCGGTGAAGCGCGCGGCGGCGGCCTCGGCGCTCGGGTAGGCGAACCCCTGCGTCAGGAAGATCGCCTCGGACATCTCGTTGAACTGGGAGCGACGCACGCCCTCGTGGACCAGCCGGGTGCGGGGAGACAAGTCGTCGGTCACCAGCCCATCCTTGCGAAAAAATGAGACGGCGCCGCGCCGCCGTAGCGCGTCATCGTCGCGCGCGCTTTCCGATAGGGGCGCGCCGATCAGGGGTCAAGCGGGGGGCGGTCGGGTTTGCGCAGGGGGCTTCACACGTTCAGCAACAGGTGCTCGCGCTCCCAGGCGGAGATCACCTGCTGGTAGGCCTCGTGTTCGGCCGCCTTCACCTCGAGGAAGATCGACACGAACATGTCGCCGAGCACCTCGCGCATCGCCGTCGAGCGGCGCAGGTTGTAGAGCGCGTCGAGCAGGTGGCGGGGCAGGCGCTGGCTCTTGAACTGATAGGCGTTCTTCTCCAGCGGCGCGGTCGGTTCGAGTTCGTTGACCATCCCGAGCCAGCCGCAGGCCAGCGACGCGGCGAAGGCGAGGTAAGGATTGGCGTCGGCGCCGGCGATCCGGTTCTCGACGCGCCGCGAATGAGGGCGGGAGGCCGGAACACGCAGCCCCACGGTGCGGTTCTCGTGGCCCCAGTGGGTGTTGATCGGGGCGGCGTAGTCCTTCACCAGCCGGCGGTAGCTGTTCACGTTCGGTCCGAGCAGCGCCATGGCGTCGTGCAGGTGCTTCTGGAGCCCCGCGATGTGGCCGAGGAACAGCTTCGTGTCCTCGCCCTCGGGCGTGGAGAACAGGTTCTCGCCGGTCTCCGTCGACACCACGCTCTGGTGGACGTGCATGGCGGAGCCCGGCTCGTGCTGGTGGGGCTTGGCCATGAAGGTGGCGTAGATGCCGTGCTTCAGCGCCGCCTGCCTTACAGTGCGCTTGAACATGAACACCTGATCGGCCAGCGACAGCGCGTCGCCGTGGACGAAGTTGATCTCGACCTGCGCCGCGCCGCTTTCGTGAATCAGGGTGTCGACGTCGAGGTCCTGCGCCTCGCACCAGTCGTACATGTCCTCGAAGATCGGGTCGAATTCGTTGACCGCGTCGATGCCGTAGCTCTGCCGCCCGGTCTCGGGCCGGCCCGACTTGCCGATCGGCGGCTCCAGCGGATAGTCGGGGTCGATGTTCTTCTGACAGAGGTAGAACTCGAGTTCGGGCGCGACGATGGGCTTCCATCCGCGTTCGGCGTAGAGCGCCAGCACCTTCTTGAGGATGGCGCGCGGCGCGATCTCGCTTTCGGCGCCGGTGCGGTGGAAGGCGTCGCAGACGATCTGGGCCGTGGGTTCATCGTACCACGGCACGAGGCGCAGCGTGTTGTCGTCGGGCTGCAGGATCAGGTCGGGCTCGGTGTCGTCCATGATCTCGGAGTCGACGTAGTCTCCGGTCACGGTCTGGAGGAAGATCGACTCCGGCAGGCGCAGGCCGCCTTCCGCCGCGGCGCTGAGGTATTTCTCGGTGGGCAGGATCTTGCCGCGCGCCACCCCCGACATGTCGACGACGAGACACTCCACTTCGCTGACACGGCGGGAGCGGAGCCACTCGGCGGCGGCGTCGGGGTCGGTCATGGGCGTCTCATCTGGGGTCGCGGATCACGAAGCGGTCGGCGGGGATCGCCACGTTGGCGCGCAGGTCGCGGAGCGCCACGGTCGTCGTGCGCCCCTCGGCGTCGACGACGACCCACTGGCGCAGCGCGAGCGGGTTGTTGTCGAAGATCATGGTGATCTGACCGAGACCGGGGTTCGCCGGATCGACCGCCGTCACGGCGAGCTGCCCGCCCGAGCGGTCGATGTCCGTCACCGCGCCCTCCGCCCGCAGGTCCACGTTATCGCGCAGCAGCAGGTGGAGCGGCGTCTCGCGCAAGGGATAGCGGTCGGCGTGGCCGTCGCGCTGGTCGACCACCCCGACCCAGACGCCGTCGGCGATGACGAGCGCCGGGTTCGGCGGGTCGTACTGGAAGCGCATGCGGCCGGGGCGACGCATGTAGAACGCGCCTTCGGAGACGACCGCGTCGTGGTCGACCTGAACGAAGCGGCCTTGCAGCGTCTCGGTGGCGTTGAGGTAGTTGGAGATGCGCGCGAGGTCGCGCGCGTCCTCCTGCGCAGGGGCGGGGCTTGCGGCGAGCCCGAGCAGGGCGGCCGCGGCGGCTATCGCTGTTTTCATCATGGGGCGCAGAGTGCTGCTCCAGAAAGGCCGAAACGCGGCGCCGGCGCGCCTGCCCGAAGGCGCTGCGCCTGCATAGCGCAGCGGCCCGTCGTTCGGGAAGAGCCTTGCGCTCAGCCCGGGAAGGGCCAGACGCCGAACACGTACCAGTGCGCCGCCGCCACGCCGACGAAGACGACCGTTCCGGCGACCAGCGCCATCGCGTCCTTCTTGCGCGGGCTCTCGGGCGGCGGGACGAACGCGCCGTCGCGGCGGTTGATGAAGACCATCGACAGGACCGACCAGACCGCGAGCCCGCCGAACAGGATCACCGCCCGCGGCTCGCCCCGCACCAGCAGGTGCGCCAGCGCCCAGATCAGCGCCGCCGTCAGCATCGGGTGGCGCACGAAGCGGCGGATGTTCGACTTCATGTGTCCGGCGCCGAGCAGGATCAGGGAGACCAGCATCAGCAGGTTGTTGAGGTGCACGGTCCACGCCGGCGGAAACCAGAGGAAACCGAGACCCGCGGACCAGGCGTAGCCGCGGCTCATCATCAGGATCGCGACGACCAGCAGCACCGCGACGCCGCCCTTCACCGCGTTCTCGCCGTACTGCGCCGCCAGAGCCGCGCGCCGCTCGGGCGCCGCGGCCTTCAGCAGATGCGGAACCGTCCAGAGCGCCACGCCCAGCAGCAGCACCAGAAGCCCGAAGTACGCCATTGTCCGTCCCCCCTCGATTCTTGCGCCGCCGCGCGCGTTCAGGCTGCGCGGGCGGTCGCCTCCATCTTCGCGATCGCCGCCGCTTCGGCCAGAAGACGCCGCGCCGCGTCGGCGTGGAGGTTCTCGATGATGCGCCCCTCCAGCACCGCCACGCCCTCGCCCTGCGCCGCCGCGGTCTCATAGGCCTCGACCACCGCCATCGCCTCTTCGATATCGGCGGCGGAGGGCGCGAAGACGGCGTTGGCGACCGGGGTCTGCAGCGGGTGGATGAGCGTCTTGCCGTCGAAGCCCATCACCCGCGCCGCCTCGCATTCGGCGCGCAGGCCGTCGAGGTCGCGGAAGGCGTTGTAGACGCCGTCGAGCACCGCGAGCCCATGCGCCCGCGCCGCCACCACGCAGAGGCCGAGGCTTGGCGTCACGGCGGCGCGGTTGGGCGTGTGGTGCGCCCGCAGGTCCTTCACGAGATCGTTCGTCCCCATCACCAGGCAGGCGAGGCGCGGAGCGGCGGCGACCGCGGCCGCGTTCAGCACCCCGCGCGGCGTTTCGATCATCGCCCAGACGGCGGTGTCGACCGGCGCGTTGTGGTAGTCCATCCGCGCCGCGGCGTCCGCCACGACCTCAGGGCCGTCGACCTTGGGCAGCAGGATGGCGTCCGGCCCGGCCTCGGCCGCGGCCACGATGTCGGCCGCGCCCCACGGCGTGTCGAGGCCGTTGACGCGCACGACGACTTCGCGCGGTCCGAACCCGCCGTCCCGCACCGCCGCCGCCATCGCCGCGCGGGCCGCGACCTTCTCGGAGGGCGCCACGGCGTCTTCGAGGTCGATGATCAGGACGTCGGCCGAAACCGTGCGCGCCTTCTCGAGCGCCCGGGCCTTGGAGGCGGGAATGTACAGGGCGGAGCGACGCGGTTTCGCTTCGGCGATCATGGGGACTCTCCAGCGCAAGAAAGTTGCGCGAGCCTTAGGTCAGCCTTTGTTGCGCCGCAAGACGACACGAACCGGTTCCCGCGTCATGGCGCCGCGGCGAAGGCGTCGCGCGCGCCGGGATGCAGCGGCGGCCCGTCCGTGGCGTCGGCCATCGCCGCAGGGTCGAGGTCCGCGAGCAGGCGTGTCGCCGCGCCGAGCGCCGCGCGCCGGTCCACGAGCGTCCGGGTGAGCGCGCCGACGACCGTCGACGGCTGGTCGGCGCGGGCGAGCAGCGCAGCCGACAGCGCGACCGTCGGCGCGTCGCGCGAGAGCGCCGCGTAGGCGCCGGCGGGGACGAAGCCTTCGTGAAAGGCGGGTTGGGCGGCGATCACCGCCCGGCGCTCGGCGGCCGACAGCGGCGTGACGCGCGCGTCGCAGGCGTCGAGCGCGCGGGCGACGATGGCGGCCGGATGGCCGATCACCAGCGCCACCGCGTCGACGCGGTCCGCGCAGAGCGCGTCGACCGCGGCGCTCGCGGGCAGGGTCAGCAGCGTCGAAAAGGCGTCCGTGTCCACGCCGGTCGCGTCGAAGAGCGCACGCGCCGAGACGTGCCGGCCAGAGGCGGGCTGGCCGATGTCGACGCGTCGGCCCGCGAGGTCGGCGAGACGCGCGATCCCTGCCTCGGGGCGCGTGAGCAGGACGAAGGTCTCGTCGAACAGGCGCGCGACGAGCCTGAGCGGCCCGCCCGGCGCGTCGGCCGCCGCCTGCTTGGCGAGATCCCACTGCGCCACGCCGAAACCGAGGTCGCCCGACTTCAGCGCCTCGACGTTGTAGCGCGACCCCGGCGTGGTTTCGGGCGAGCAGCGGAGCCGGCCGGCGTGGGCGGCGTTCACCTCGGCGCAGATCGCCCGCACCGCCACGTCGTAGCCGACGTCGAGCTCTCCGCCGCCGACCGAGAAGAAGACGAGACGCCGTTCGCTGGCCGCTCCGGGGGCGGCCAGCGCGAGCGCCAGAACCAACGTCGCCGTCCGGATGACCATGCGTCCCCTACCATCGACGCGACAGGCGCGATCGGCACTGTCGCCGAGCCTTGCGATACGGCTAAGAAGACATGGATGAGGCTGCCGTGGAAGGGGGCGATGCCGGAATTCGTCCATCAGATCCCGGTGCGCGATCTCGCGCTCCTCTGCGCCCTCGGCGCTGTCGGCGCGACCTGGGTCGGCATCCTGTTCCTGAAGCCGTTCCTGCGCCTGCTGGTCGGGGGCCACGCCGACGTCAACCAGGTGATCGGCTACGCGACGTCGGTGTTCAGCCTGTTCTACGGCCTGCTGATCGGTCTGCTCGCGGTCGCGGCCTACCAGAACGCCGAGCGTATCGAGCAGGCGGCGTTCCTCGAGGCCGCGCGGGTCGGCACCCTCTACGGCGCGCTGCACAACTACCCCGAGCCCCTGCGGGGCGCTCTGCGCGAGATGGTGCGCGACTACGTGCTCCACGCCATTTACGAGGACTGGCCGCGCCACCGCGCCGGCGCCGTCAGTCAGGGCGGCGCGCACCGCACCGCGGCGATCCAGAAGCGCCTCGCCGGCTTCGAGCCGGCCACCGTCGCGCAAGAGATCGTCCACCGCGAGACCATGCGCACCTTTCAGGAGTTCCTCGACGCCCGCCAGCGCCGACTGGCGGGCGTGCTGACGCGCATCCCCGGCGTGCTCTGGTATGCGGTGGCGGCCGGCGCGGTGATCAACATCCTGCTGCTGATCATGCTGAAGATCCGCCCGTTGCCCCACCTTGTGCTCGGCGGCATCACGTCTTTCTTCCTCGGGGTGATGCTGTTCGTCATCATCGCCCTCGACGACCCGATGCGCGGCGCCTTCGGCCTCCAGCCCGACGCGCTGGAGATCGTCTGGCGCGACCAGATGCGCTTCGACGAGCCGGTTTTCTGACGGAGGATCGGGCGATGGCCGTGTTCACGGTGCGCGACGTCGAAGGCATGCGGCAGTTGCGCATCGACATCGCCGACGAATCGGTGCGCTCCGTCCGCGGCGCGCTCTCCCACATGGAGGGGCGCATCCGCATCACCGCGGCGGTGCCAGGTCCCGGCGCCATCCTGCGCTCGATGATCTCGGGCGAGGCGCGGGTGCGGCCGCGCTACACCGGCACCGGGTCGATCCACCTCAGGCCGTCGCTGCGCGGCTACCACGTCTTCGAGGCGCGGGATCTGCGGTGGATTCTCGAACCGGGGGTGTTCTGGGCGGCGGAGGGCGAAGTGCGTCTCGGCGTGCGGATGGAGAAGATCATCCCGTCGCTGTGGGCGGGTGACGGGCTGTTCAACTTCCAGACCACCGTCGAGGGCGACGGGCTGGTGGCGATCAACGCGCCGGGACCAGTCGAGGAGATCGACCTGAAGGACTCGGAAGTGCTCGTGAAAGGCCGGCTGGTGCTGGCGCGCACCGAAGGGCTGCGGTTCACGGTGCGCCGGCCGGGCGGGTTCTTCCGCTCGCGGATCGCCGGAGAGCCGCTGGCGCGCAGCTACCGCGGCACGGGGAAGGCGCTGGTGTGCTGGACCCCGTTCTGGAACCAGTACATGCACGACATGATCGCTCCCGAGCGGTCGCCGAGCCAGTCGCTCTACGAATAGCGGTCAGGAGTAGTCCGTCCGCTCCTCCGCCCGGACGCCGCGCAGACGACGCAGCGTCCGGTCCCACAGCCAGCGCAGAACGCCCTCCTCCTCGAACCGCGCTTCGCGCAGGTGGCTGCGCCACGAGGCGCGCGGCGCTTCGATGACGCCCTCGGCTTCGGCCAGATCGAACTCGAACGTCGCGCCGCGCCGTTTGGCGGCCTTCAGCATCGCCGTGTTGGTCCGCGTGGTGTGGATGAGCAGGCGGCGGACGCCGCGGTTGCGCGCCCAGAGCAGGGCGCGGTTCACCAGTTCCGCCCCGACGCCGCGCCCGCGCCAGTCGGGCTCGACTTCGAAGGCGGCTTCGGCGGTCTCGCCGTCCGGGGCGATGGCGACTTCGGCCGCGGCGCGCAGGTCGCCGTCGGCGAACCAGCCGATCACGTGGCCGCCGCCCTTCAGGAACGTCTCGACATGCGCCTCGATCTGCGCGTCGCTGACGGCGTATTGAAACCGCGAGCGGCGGTCCTCGGGCGACAGCCGCTTCAGGTGCGCCTCATAGTCGGCGCGGTCGAACGTCCAGAGCGCCCGGTAGGCGCCGTCGTCAGGTCTGCTCGCACGCATGGATCATCCTTTTTCGTCGTCGACCCGTCACGCGCCCTGTCGGTTTCGTTTCCTCGCCGGACTTCTCGCGACACTACCCCGATCGGCCATTCCGGATTATGACCGCGATGCGCCGCAGGCCGTCGCCGCCGATCCGCGTTGCTGCACTGCAACATAGGCAGTCTTCGCGCAGGGGGAAGCGGGGCCGCGAGGGAAAACGGCCCCGCATGGCGGGGCGCAGGGGAGAGAGACGATGCAGGAACTCACGCATTTCATCGGCGGCGCCCATGTCCGCGGCACGTCCGGGCGGTTCGCCGACGTGTTCAACCCCGCGACCGGCGAAGTCGAGAAGCGCGTGCCCCTCGCCAGCCGCGAGGAAGTGCGCGCCGCCGTCGCCAACGCCGCCGAGGCGCAGGTCGGCTGGGCGGCGCAGAACCCGCAGAAGCGCGCCCGCGTGATGATGGCCTTCGTCCAGCTCCTGAACCGCGACATGGACAAGCTGGCCGAGGCCCTGTCGCGCGAGCACGGCAAGACCATCCCCGACGCCAAGGGCGACGTGCAGCGCGGGCTGGAGGTCGCCGAGTTCTGCATCGGCGCGCCGCATCTGCTGAAGGGCGAGTTCACCGAAGGCGCCGGCCCCGGCATCGACATGTACTCCATGCGCCAGCCGGTCGGCGTCGCGGCGGGCATCACGCCGTTCAACTTCCCCGCCATGATCCCGATGTGGAAGTTCTGCCCCGCCATCGCCTGCGGCAACGCCTTCATCCTCAAGCCCTCCGAGCGCGACCCCTCGGTGCCGCTGATGCTCGCGGAGCTGATGATGGAGGCCGGGCTGCCGGCGGGCGTTCTGAACGTGGTGAACGGCGACAAGGAGGCGGTCGACGCCATCCTCGACGACGAGGGGATCGCGGCCGTCGGCTTCGTCGGCTCGACGCCCATCGCGCATTACGTCTATTCGCGCGGCACGGCGGCCGGAAAGCGCGTGCAGTGCTTCGGCGGCGCCAAGAACCACATGATCATCATGCCCGACGCCGACATGGATCAGGCGGCCGACGCGCTGATCGGCGCGGGCTACGGCGCCGCGGGCGAGCGGTGCATGGCCGTCTCGGTCGCCGTGCCGGTGGGCGAGGAGACCGCCGACCGCCTGATCGCCAAGCTCGCGCCCCGCGTCGAGGCGCTGAAGATCGGGCCGTATACGGCCGGGAACGACGTCGACTTCGGCCCGCTGGTGACGGCGGAGGCGCTGAGCCGCGTCAAGGGTCTGGTGGACCGCGGCGTCGAGGAAGGCGCGAAACTGGTCGTCGACGGCCGGAACTTCCGGATGCAGGGCTACGAAGGCGGCTACTTCATGGGCGGCTGCCTGTTCGACCACGTCACGAAGGACATGGACATCTACCGGACCGAGATCTTCGGCCCGGTGCTCTCGGTGGTGCGCGCGAAGTCCTATGACGAGGGGCTGGCGCTGGCGATGGACCACGAATACGGCAACGGCGCCGCGATCTTCACCCGCGACGGCGACGCGGCGCGCGACTTCGCGGCGCGGATCAACATCGGCATGGTGGGGATCAACGTGCCGATCCCGGTGCCGCTCGCCTACCACACTTTCGGCGGCTGGAAGAAATCGGCCTTCGGCGACCTGAACCAGCACGGCCCCGACGCCTTCCGCTTCTACACCCGCACCAAGACCGTGACGGCGCGGTGGCCTTCGGGCGTGAAGGAAGGCGCGGACTTCTCGATCCCGACGATGGGGTGAGTTCGGGCGCGGCGCGGCGGCGACGTCGCGCCGTTCATTCCGAGGCGGTTCACAAGAGAACCTTTACGCGTGCGACGGTTCATAGTAACTCCCGCCGTATAGTAAGGAGGGTGTCATGTCGAAGTATGAACCGCTCAACCGTTTGCTCGCCACAACCTCCAAGGGGCGCCTCACCCTGGCGTTCGAGACCATCGAGCGCATCATCGGCGGCGCTTTGCCGCCGAGCGCAAGCCGCCATGCGGCGTGGTGGGCCAACAATCCCGAGGGCCATAGCCACAGCCGCGCATGGATCCGGGCGGGCTGGCGCACCGAAAATCTCGACCTCGCCGGCCGCAAGGTGGATTTCGTCCGCGCGCCGCGGCCGCATGGCGCAGAAGCGGCGCCCGGCGCCGCGCAGGTCGACATGGCGCGAGACCCTTGGGGCGCTCTCGCGGGAACCGTTGCGGTCAAGGACCCCTGCGCTCTGACGGAGCCGACCGGCGCGCGCTGGGCCGCCGATAGCGGCCCTGCATGACGCCCGCCGGCCTTCTGCTCGACACCTGCGCCGTGATCTGGGTTTTCGCAGGCGAACCCATCGCCGCACCGGCCCGCGCCGCGGTCGCCGACGCGGCCGAGCGCGGCGCGCTCCATATCTCGCCGATTTCGGCGTGGGAGATCGGGTTGCTCGCCGCCAAGGGCCGGATCGCGCTGTCCATGCCGCCGACGCGCTGGGTCGCCCGCGCCCTTGCCCATCCCGGCGTCACGATCGCGCCTCTTGACCCGGAGACGCTCGTCGAGTCGAGCTTCCTGCCCTCGACGCCCCCTGCCGACCCCGCTGACCGCATCATCATCGCCACGGGTCGTGCGCTTGGCCTGAGCGTCGTGACGCGCGACAGCGTCATTCTCGACTATGCGGAGAAGGGCCACGTGCGGGCGACGCCATGTTGAAAGATCAGCGCGACGACGGCATCGCCCTCCGCGAAGCGGTCGCGGCGGACGCCGCCGCCATCGCGGCGCTCTACCGGCCGTTCGTCGAGACGACGTCGGCCAACTTCGAGGAGAGCGCGCCGGACGCAGCCGAGATGGCGCGCCGCATGGCGGCGGTGGCCGCAGCCGGCCTGCCCTGGCTGATCGCCGAGCGGGAAGGCGCCGTGATCGGCTACGCCTATGCGGCGCCTTATCGCCCTCGGCCCGCCTATCGCTTCGCCGTGGAGGACTCGATCTACCTCGCGCCCGCGGCGCAGGGCGCGGGCCTCGGGCGGCGGCTCCTCGCGGCGCTGATCGAGCGCGCCGCGGCGGCCGGCGCGCGGCGGATGATCGCCGTGATCGGCGATCCGCCGACGCAAGCCCGCTCCATCGCGCTCCATCGCGCGCTCGGCTTCGAGGAGGCGGGGCGGCTGGTCGGCGTCGGCTGGAAGGCCGGCGGCTGGCGCGACACCCTCTTGATGCAGCGCGCGCTCGGCGACGGGGTGCGAACCCCGCCGTCGGACCTTCGCCCCATTTCGCGCTAGGTTGAGGACTCCAAGGAAAAGGAGGCCGAAATGCGAAGCCCAGCCCTCGGA
>RECW01000074.1 GCA_007693835.1 Paracoccaceae bacterium
CGCCGTCACGTAGCCGCCGAAGGCGAACAGCGCCATCTGCGCCAGCGAGAACACCCCCGCGAAGCCGAACAGCAGGTTCCACTGCGAGGCGACGATGGCGTAGAACAGCATCAGGATCGCCTGGCCGAGCACGTAGCGGCTGTCGACGAAGAAGGGCAGCGCCGCCAGCGCCGCGATCACCAGCGCGAAGCCGATCAGCTCGCCACGGTCCGCATTCGTCATGCCCGCCTCCTCACAGCCGCTGGACCTGCGCGCGGCCGAACAGCCCGTTCGGCCGCCAGACCAGCACGAGGATCACGATCGCCAGCAGCGTCGGGAAACCCCAGCGCGCCCCGGCGAGGTACTGCACGAAGGCCTCGACGATCGCGAGGCCGAAGGAGGCCGCGATGGCGCCGGGAATGTTCCCGAGGCCCGCGACCACGCACATGATGAAGGCCTTCAGCATCGGGTCGCCGCCGAGCGTCGGCGAGAGCTGCGTGATCGAGCTGACCATCACCCCGCACACCCCCGCGAGGCCGCCCGACAGCGCCAGCACCCGCAGATAGACCCCCTGCGAGGACACCCCGAGCAGCTCCGCCGCCTCGCGGTTCTGCGACACCGCGCGGATCGCCCGGCCGCCGCGCGTGCGCGTCAGATAGAGCGCCACCGCGCCCATCAGCGCCAGCGCCACCCCCATGATCAGCAGGTTCTGCCACGGCGCCGTGACCGGCCCCACCCGCGCGAAGCCGCGCAGCGCCACCGGCTGGCCGAAGGGCTGGCCGCCGTAGACCGTCAGGATCGCGTTCTCGAGCGCGATGGCGACGCCGAAGGTGGCGATCATGATGGTGGTCTGGAACGTCTCGGGCGAGCGCCGCGCCAAGGGGCTCGCCACCAGCAGGTGGATCAGCGCCCCCGCCGCCACTCCGGCCGCCGCGGCCGCGACGACCCCGAGCGCCGGCGGCAGGCCGAGGGTGCGCACCGCGCTGAAGGCCGCGTAGCCGCCGAGCGTCAGCATGGCGCCGTGCGCCATGTTGAGCATGCCGAGCGCGCCCCAGACCAGCGACAGCCCGAGCGTCGCCAGCGCATAGAGCGCGCCTGTGGTGAGACCCGCCACCAGGACAGGGCCGATGATGTCCACGCCTCAGCCTCCGAGATAGGTCGCGAGCAGTTCGTCGCGGGCGAGCAGCTCCTGCGGCGCGCCGCTCCACACCAGCGCGCCGTTGTCGAGCAGATGGATCGCGTCGGCGAGATCCGCGACGCGCGCCGGGTTCTCCTCGACGAGCAGGATGCTGCGCCCTTCCGCCTTCAGCGCGCCGATGACCCCGTAGATCTGCTCGATGATGATCGGCGCGAGGCCGAGCGAGGGTTCGTCGATCAGCAGCAGGTCGGCGCCCATCATCAGACCGCGGCCGATGCCGGCCATGCGGCGCTCGCCGCCCGAGAGGCTCGCGGCGATCTGGTCGCGCCGCTCGGCGAGCTTCGGCAGCAGGCCGTAGACGTAGGCGAGCCGCCGCGCGATCTCGCCCGCGTCCGTTTCGAGGTAGGCGCCCATCAGCAGGTTCTCGGCGACGGTCATCTGCGGAAACAGCAGGTCGCCCTGGGGCACGTGCGCCACGCCCGCCGCGGCGATGCGGTTCGGCGCCAGCCCCGTCACGTCGCGCCCGTCGATCCGCACGCGCCCGGCGCGGGCGCGCAGCAGCCCCGAAATCGTGCGCAGCAGCGTCGTCTTGCCGTGCCCGTTCGGCCCGACGATGGTGACGCAGCCGCCCTTCGGCACCTCGAAGCCCAGTCCGGTCAGCACGTTGCGCCCGGCGTAACCGCTCGCCAGCCCCTCGACCGAGAGCGCCGGCGCCGATGTCGCCGCGTCACGCATGGGGCGCCTCCGCGTGCGGCAGGGGCGCGGCGTCGGCGTGCTCGGCGAAGTAGGTCTTGAGCCGCTTGGTGGCGCCTTCGCCGAGATAGGTCTCGATCACGCGGGGATCGTCCGCCACCGTCTCGGGCGCGCCCTCATAAAGCGTGCGGCCCTGGTGCATGATGATCACCCGCTCCGACAGCGCGAGCAGGAAGCGCATGACGTGCTCGATCAGCACGACGGTGACGCCGGTCTCCGCCAGCCGCCGCACCACGCCCACCACCCCGTCGATCTCCGAGGGGCTGAGGCCGCCCACCGGCTCGTCGAGCAGCACGATCTCGGGGTCGGTGGCCAGCGCCCCGGCGATCATCAGCAGCTTGCGCTCGAGCACCGGCAGATCGCGCGCGATCCGGTCGAGACCGCGCGTCAGGCCGACCGTCTCCAGCGCCTCCAGCGCCCGCGCCCGCGTCTCGCGCCCGACGAAGAAGCCGGGCGTCCCGCGTCGGCCGCGGCCGTAATAGGCCGCGACCTCCACGTTCTGCAGGATGGTCAGGCTGTCGAACGCCGCGTTGAGCTGGAAGGTGCGCGCGACTCCCATCTGGCAGATCCGGTCGGCGCCGAGCCCGCCGATCTCGCGCCCGTTCAGCAGGATGCGGCCCGACGTGGGCGGCGTGACGCCGGTCACCACGTCGAACAGCGTCGTCTTGCCGGCCCCGTTGGGCCCGCCGATCCCCAGGATTTCGCCGCGGCGGACAGCCATGGAGAAACCGTCGACCGCGGCGAGCGAGCCGAAGTGCTTCGACACGCGCTCGCAGACGAGGATCGGCGCCGCCGTCACGCGGTGATCCAGGGCGGCATGACGAAGTCGTGGGTGGCGTAGAGCGCCGGCGCGATCAGCTTGGGGTCCTCGCGGTAGTCCTGGTGCTGGATGAACTGGTGCGCCATGCCGAGCGAGGGGTCGCCGATCTGCGTCGGATAGCAGTAGCCCGACTGCCCCTCGAGATCGACGCGGTAGATGCCGTTTACGCCGCGATAGATCAGCCGCCGCATCGCTTCGGCCACCCTGCGATTCTGCTCGCCGTCGAACGGCGCGCCCGGCCCCCCGGCGATCGCGGCGGAGAGGGCGTAGTGCCAGAGCCCGTCGTAGGTCTGCGAGCCGGTCAGGAAGGCCGCGGTCGGGCCGTGCTTGGCGCGGTAGGTCTCGCGGAAGTTCGCCGAGAAGTCGTCCGGCAGGCACCCGACGACGGTCGAGTAGAGCGTGCCGTTGATCGCCTCCTGCCCGATCTCGCGGAACGCGGGCAGCGAAGGCCCGTACTGCATGTAGATCAGCGACTGGGTGGGATCGGCCAGGAACTGCACCATGAACTGGGCGAGATCCTGCGGCAGGAAGTGCGTCACGGCGATGGCCGCCGGCGGGTCCTGCCGCAGCCGCGCCAGCGTCGGGCCCCACTGGCTGGTCGGGAACGGGACGGTCTCGTAGAGCGACAGCTCGAACCCGAATTCGGCGAGCTGGTCGCGGATCGCGTTGGCGATCACGATGGAATATTCGTTCGCCGACGGGATGATCGCGATCTTGTTGTTCGGCGGCGTCCACTGGCCGGTGTCGATCAGGTTGCGCAGGAACAGCAGGAAGCCCGGACCGTACCAGTATTCCGGCGGGTCGCCCTGGAAGCAGCCGTAATAGCGGTCGGGGTCGGTGAGAAACTTCTCGTTGTGGGAGATCAGCGTGTTGTAGTGGACGAAGATCACGTCGTTGTCGGCTGCGACGTCCATCTCGACCATGTTGGTGCCGACGTTGTAGCCGTTGATGATCGCCGAGCAGTCGTGCCGGTCGATCAGCCGCTGCATCGCCTGGGTGACGATGTCGGCGCCCATGTCGGCCGTGTCCTCGACGTGGATCGTCACCGGCCGCCCGAGGATGCCGCCGGCGGCGTTGATCTCCTCGGCGGCGAGTTCGAGGCCCCGGCGGAACTCGGCGCCGTCCGCCGCCGCGACGCCCGACATCGGCAGCGCCGAGCCGATGGCGATCGGGTCGCCGCCGGTCTGCGCGCGTGCGTTCAGCGCGCCGAGCATGGCCGCCGATCCGGCGCCGAGCGCGCCCCCCTGCAGCAACGATCTGCGGTTCAAGACGTCTTTGCCTGTCATGGTCTCAAGCGCTCCCAGCACTCTGGAGGTAGGGGCGGCCAGCGGGCGCTCTTGGGCGATTCATATGCCCACCAACACCTCGGCACCTGAGGCGCACGCTGGAATCCGCGGAAAAATTTTACAAGCCATATTTCAGAGAGAGGCGAGGGGACGCGACCCGCGCCAGGGTCAGGACCCATTGATCGCCTTGCCGCCGCCTCGCCGGCCTGTTTCAAGCTCCCGGTCTAGCGGGGGCATGGTGAGCAACTGTTTCTGGCTGACGGCGGCGCAGATGGGGCGGCTCCGGCCTTGCTTTCCGAAGCGCCACGGCAAGCCGCGCCATGACGGCTGGCGAGGCTCGGCGATCACACCGGCGCGCGGCTGCTGAGAAGCCTGCCGACGGCCGACTGGCTGATCGCCGACCGCGGCCATGACGCGGCATGGTTCTGCGGAGCATTGCAGCACAAGCGCAAACAGCCCTGCATTCCGCGCAGGCAGTCCTCGGCGAGCCCGTCCGATACGACGGCCGCCCACGGAACTCGGTGACGCTCACGCCGTCTCTTATGGCGTCCTGCGCCACCTGCGGCGCGGTGGGGCAGCTATCCGCGAAGGCCGCGCCGATGCGCGCGATTTCCGAAGCGCGGGTGCGCTCGGCCTCGGCGGGGTTCGGGGTGTTGGTGCGCGGCTGCGCGGGCACGGCCGCGCGCTGGCCAGCGGGCGCGGGCGCGCTGGCGGGGGTGTTGGGGGTGGTCATGGTGTTCTCCGGTCGAGAGGGAACGGCCCACGCCAACGCTGTGGTCGGCAGGAAGGGCCACAACGGAACACTCGAACGGGGTCCACTTCGTCACGCGGATCACCCCGCCCTCATCCCGAGAGGCTTCGATGCGAAACCCGACGCTCAACCTCCTAAGCACGCCCGCGCGCACATCGAGCCAAGCGGCCTCGGCCTCTTGGGACACGCCGAAGCGGGCGCGGCCGATCAGCCGCCGCCGCTCCAAGCGCACGTCTTCGACCACACCCACAAGGCGGGCGGGGTCATGGTCGCGCATCAGGGGCAGCCCCACCGCCGCGCGCGTCAGGTCCACGGCCGCGGGGCTGTGGTCCAGAACCTCCAGCCCGTCGCGCATCGGCACGGCGACTCGGATGATATGCTGACGGCCACCGTGCGCGCGGCGTCGTCCGCGCTGGCGTCGGTGGCGTCGATGGCGACGAAGCGCCGGGCAAGCTCAGTGCTGGACATCGGCCGCGCCCTCCAGCTCATCGGCCGCGCGCAGCTCGGCCGCCGTCAGGGCGACATTGAGGCCCAGCAGATCGAAGCCCTGCGCCGTCATCTCGGCCGCCCATGCCTCCAGCTTGGCGTGCCCCGAGGCATCGGCCACGAACCAGCCCGCGCCCCGCGTGTCGCCCCGCCGTGCGGCGAGACCCGCCAACAGCTCACGGTCGCGCTGGTGATGGTGCTCAGCATTGTCGATCTCTGCGCCGTTGCGGCCCTGCCATGGGACGGGCAGCCGGGGCGGGTGAACGCGGCAACCTATTGGGAATGCGAGGATGTTTTGCGCGGTCCCTGGACCATTGAGGGGCGCTCGAAGAGAGACGCGGGCCATTCGGCGAAGCCTTTCGTGCCCGGATCGCGTCGCACGATCTGCAGCGTCCACTTGCCTGTCTTCGCGACCGCTG
>RECW01000266.1 GCA_007693835.1 Paracoccaceae bacterium
GCCGTCACCTCCTGCCCGACGTAGCAGCCCTTGCGGAAGTCCACGCCGTGCAGCCGCTCGAACCCGGCTTCGAGGATGAAGGTGTCGTCGGGAATGAGCTCCACCCCGGTCTCCGGCACGCCGAGCGCGACGCGGAGCGCGTCGTAGTCGGCGCGGGTCGCCGGGGCGACGTCCGCCGGGACCGCTTCACCGTCGTCCGCGTAGACGCGCCAGCCGAGCGCAGGCGTCCGCGGGTCGCGCACGACCAGCGCCCGGTCCACCGCGGGCGCCGGTCCGTCGCCCCAGACGAGCGCGACCGAGGCGCTGGTCTCGGCCTCCACCGTGACCGCCCGGCGCAGGCGGTACATCGAAAGGCGCTGCGCCAGCGCCGCGGCGCGATCGGCGGCGACGTCGATCAGCACGGCGCCGTCGCCGGCCTCGACGAGGAAGAAGTCGAAGAGATACTTGCCTTGCGGCGTCAGCATCGCCGCATAGACCGGCCGCCCCGGCGCAAGGTGGCGCACGTCGTTCGACACCAGCCCCTGCAGCCAGTCCCGCGCGTCGACGCCGCCGATGCGCAGCAACGCGCGATGCTCTGCGACGAAACCTCTCAAGCGGCTCATGGCGTCCTCCCGCCCGTTCGCGCGACGGCCTATTCTATCGCCCGTCGCCCCTGACTATACCTCGGGGCCGGAGGGCGCATCCGTGACGTATGACGTGATCGTGGCGGGGGGAACCGTCGTCAACCAGAACGGCGCCGGCCGCGCCGACGTCGGCGTGCGCGCCGGCCGCGTCGCGGCCATCGGCGACCTCTCGCGCGCCAGCGCCGGCGAGCGCATCGACGCGACGGGGCTGCACGTGCTGCCCGGCGTCATCGACAGCCAGGTCCATTTCCGCGAACCCGGCTCGGAGGCGAAGGAGACGCTCGAGACCGGGGCCCGCGCCGCCGTGCTCGGCGGCGTCACGGCTGTGTTCGAGATGCCGAACACCAGCCCAGCGACGATCACGCCCGAGGCGCTCGCCGACAAGGTGGCGCGCGGGCGCGCCCGGATGGCCTGCGACTTCGCCTTCTGGTTCGGCGCGACCGCGACGAACGCGGAGACGCTCGTCGAGGCCGAGCGCCTCGAAGGCTGCGCCGGGATCAAGGTGTTCATGGGCTCGTCCACCGGCGACCTGCTCGTGGACGAGACCGAAGCCGTGCGCCGCGTCCTCGGCCACGGCCGCCGCCCGGTGGCGGTGCACTCCGAAGACGAGGCGCGCCTGCGCGCGCGCGCGGGCCTGCGCGTACCGGGCGATCCGTCGTCCCACCCGGTCTGGCGCGACGCCGAAGCCGCGCGGATGAACACCGAACGCCTGATCCGGCTGGCGCGCGAGACCGGGCGGCGCGTCCACGTGCTCCACATCTCCACCGCCGACGAGTTGCCGCTGCTCGAGGCGGCGAAGGACATCGTCACCTGCGAAGCGACGCCGCACCACCTCACCTTCGACGGCGACGAGGCCTACGCCCGCCTCGGAACCTACCTGCAGATGAACCCGCCCGTGCGCGGCGCCGCGCACCGCGACGCGATCTTCGAGGCGCTGCGGCAGGGCCTGTTCGACGTGATCGGCTCCGACCACGCGCCCCACCTGCGCGCCGAGAAGGACCGGCCCTATCCCGAAAGCCCCTCCGGCATGCCCGGCGTGCAGACGCTGGTCCCGGTCATGCTCACCCATGTCGCCGAAGGACGCCTGACGCTGGAGCGGTTCGTCGACCTCACCAGCCACGGGCCGCAGCGGGTGTTCGGGATCGCGGGCAAGGGCCGGATCGCGGTCGGGTGGGACGCCGACTTCACCATCGTCGACCTCGCCGCGCGGCGCGTCATCGAGGACGCGTGGATCGCCTCGATCTGCGGATGGACGCCCTATGCGGGCATGACGGCGAAAGGCTGGCCGGTGATGACGGTGATCCGCGGCCGCCTGGTGATGGCCGAGGATGAAATCCTGCTGCCGACGGGCGGGGCGCCCGTGCGCTTCCTCGACGCGCCGGCGGCGGCGCGCGGCGGCGCTTGATCTCCGTCGTCATCCCGACCCGCGACGACGCCCGGCGCCTGGGCCCCTGCCTCGGGGCGCTGACGCCGGGGCTGTCGCACGGCGTGCTGCGCGAGGTGATCTTCGCCGACGCGGGCTCGACCGACGACACCGCCGAGATCGCCGACCTGACCGGCGCGCGGTTCATGGCCGGCGCCTCCCTGCGCGCCGCCGGGGCCGCCGCGCGGGGGCCGTGGCTGCTGATCATCGCGCCCGCCGCCGTGCTCGACGCCGGCTGGCCCGACGCCGCGCGTCGCCACGTCCTGCGCGGCGACCGGCGCGCCGGGTGGTTTCCGCTCCGCTCAGAGGACGCCGGCCTCTCCGCCGCGGCGCGCGTCGCGCTTCGGACATGGCGCGCGCGCCTGCTCGCGCGGCCGGCGCTGGAGAACGGCCTGCTGATCGCACGCGCCCTGTGTCACAGGCTGACGACGCAGGACGACTGCGGCGACGCCCGCCGCGCGCACGCCGCGCTGGTCGGCGCTCTCGGTCGGCGCCGCCTGTCGCCGCTCGCCGCGCGCGTGACGCTGACGCCTGACGCCCCACATGAAGGGCCAGACCCGCCGGAGGCCCAATGACCCTGTCCCGCCGCATCCTGCTCGCCTATGCTCTGCCGGCGCTCCCGCTCGCCGCCCTGTACTTCCCGACCTACGTCTACGTCGCGCCCTTCTATGCGGGTGAGCGGGGCGTGGCGCTCGCCGCGCTGGGCGCGCTGTTCATCGGCGTGCGTCTGCTGGACGCCGTGACCGACCCGCTGATGGGCTGGATCTCCGACCGCACGCCGGCGCGGTTCGGGCGACGGAAACTCTGGCTCGCCGTCTCGGCGCCGCTGGTGGGGCTCTCCACGTGGATGCTGCTCGTGCCGCCCGAAGACGCGGGTTTCGGCCATGCGGCGGTGTGGCTCTCCGCGCTCACCCTGTCGTGGACCGTGGCGCTGACGCCCTACTACGCTTGGGGGGCCGAGATCGACGCCGGCTATTCGGCCCGCGCGCGGGTCGCTGCGTGGCGCGAGGCGATGACGCTGCTCGGCACCGTGGTCGCCGTGGTGCTCTACAACACCGCCGACGGCGCGGCGTCGGGGTTGCGCGCGGTCGCGCTTCTGGTGGCCTTCGGCGCGCCGGTCTGCGCGCTCGCGGCGCTGGTGGGCGCGCCGGAGCCGCAGGATTTCTCCCGCGCCCGCCTTTCGCTGCGCGAGGCGGCGGCGGCGCTGCGCGGCAACCGCCCGTTCCGCCGCCTGATCGCGGCCTATGTCGTCAACGGCGCGGCGAACGCCCTGCCCGCGGGCCTGTTCCTGTTCTTCATCGAGGATTACCTGCAGGCGCCCGACGCGGGTTGGCTGCTGCTGATCTACTTTCTCTGCGCCATCGCGGCGATCCCGGTGTGGACGTGGCTCGCGAAGCGGCTCTCGAAGCATCGCGCGTGGGGGATCGCCATGCTCTACGCCTGCGCGGTGTTCGCCTTCGTGCCGCTGCTCGGACCCGGCGACGTGGTGGCCTTCACCGTGATCTGCGTGCTGACCGGCTTCGCGCTCAGCGCCGACCTCGCGCTGCCGACGGCGATCCAGGCCGACGTGGTGGACGTCGACACCGCCGCGACGGGCGAGCAGCGCACGGGCCTCTTCTTCGCGCTGTGGTCGGTGGCGACGAAGGCTGCGCTGGCTGTGGCTGGCGGGGCGGCGCTGATCGTTCTCGATGTCGTGGGCTTCAGGCCGGGCGAGGCGAACGATCCCGCCGCCCTGCGCGCGCTGGCGCTGCTCTACGCGGCCGCCCCCGTCGCGCTGAAGATCGTCGCGGTGGCCATGATGTGGCGCTTCCCGCTGGATCGGCGCGCGCACGACGCGCTCAGGGCGCGGATCGAGGCGTCGGCCGATCGCGCGGCCGCCTGAGGGCGACGCGTGTCGTCGTCACCCGGCCGCGGCGCGGATCGCCGCCATCTGCGCCAGGGCCGTCGCCGGCAGGCCGAGACAGAGCGCGACATGGGCCGCTGCGACGCCCGTCGGCGCGGCCGCGGCGGCTCGGTCGGCCGCGACGCCGTCGCCGGCCGCGGCGAGCGCCGCCGCGAGCGCAAGGTTCGCCGCGCCCGGCGCCGTCATCCGGCCGAGCGCCAGCGCCGCGCGGTCGGGGGCTTCCGTCCACCACGCCGCGGCCTCCGCCGTCAGCCAGTCGTCCGGGAAGAACGGGTCCAGCGCCTGCGCACGGGCGACGAGGTCGCGCGCGCCTGCGGCGTCTCCGGCGGCGCTGCGCGCCCGCGCGAGGGCGATCATGGCCTCGGTCTCGCAGGGGTTCGCGTCCAGCGCTGCGGCCAGCGCGGCTTCGGCCTGTGGATGGCCCGAAAGCCGGAGCGCCTCGCCTTCGGCCAACCGCGCGCGCGCGTCTCCCGGCGCGAGCGCCGCAGCCCGCGCGCCGCGCCATCGCGCCTCCTCCAGCGCGGCCGGCCCTGCGCGGCCCGCGCGCCATGCGGCGAGCCGCGCCAGCGCGAGCCCCGCCTGCGCCCGGGCGCATCGTTCGTCGAGCGCGATCGCCGCTTCGAAGCGGGGCGCTGCGGCTTCGGCGTCCCCCTCCGCCAGCAGGGCTTCGGCCTGCAGCGTCAGCGCGCGCAGCGGCGTCGCCGACCGCGCGGCCTCGCGGAGAGGCGCGGCGGCGCGGTTCAGCGCGACCGCGAGCCCGTCCGCCAGCGCGTCGGCGAGGTCGAGCCCTGCGGCCTCGGAGCGCCGCCAGCCGCCCCAGATCTCCCGCGACGTTTCGACGTCGATCAGCCGCGCCGTCGCCCCCACCGCGCGCCCGTCCGATCGTATCGCGCCTTCGATCACGAACCGCGCGCCCAGCATCGCCGCCGCTTCCGTGGCCGAGGCCCCGTCGCCGGCGAGCGCGGCGGCGGCCGCCCGCGACAGCACCGGCAGACGCGCCGCCCGCGCCAGCCGCGCGGCGAGGTCGCCGGCCAGCGCAGCCGCGAGCCAGGGCGGCGGCGGCGACGGTCCTTCGCGGCGGAAGGCCGCCACCAGCAGGGCGCCGTCAGGCGCCGGCCGGCGGGCGGGGCGAAGACGCGCCGCGGCGGCGGCGGCATCCGGACCCTCGCGCAGCAGGAAGGCGTCGAAGGCGCGGGTCGCCCCCGGCGGCCGCCATGGACCGACATAGGCGAAGGCGCCGAGCCCCGCGGCCGCGCTCGCGAAGGCCGCGGTCGCGGCGACGGCCCCCTCCGGCGCGGCAAGGTGCACGGGCTCGCAGTCGACCACCCCGCGTTCGAGCGCGCCGAAGGCGAGGCCGAGTCGCAGGTCGGCCCGGCGCGCCGCGCGGGCGGCCCGCAACGCCGCAGGCGGATCGGGAAACTGCGCGACAAGCCGCGCCGGACCTGAGCATAGGGTGCGCTCGTCGGTCGCGAATGCCGCAACTGTGTCGGCGAGGGCCTTTTCCTCGCCATCGGCGATGATGAGGGCTGCGAAACGCTTCTCGCTCAAGACATGGCTCGGAGTCAGGGCGCTTCCGCGCCGGTCGTGGCCTAGTCTTCAGTGGAGGCGACGGCCGGAATCGAACCGGCGTACACGGATTTGCAATCCGCTGCGTAACCACTCCGCCACGTCGCCA
>RECW01000268.1 GCA_007693835.1 Paracoccaceae bacterium
CGGAGAAGTTCCCGCACGAGTTCTCGGGCGGCCAGCGCCAGCGCCTCTGCATCGCGCGGGCGCTGGCGGCCGAGCCCGAGTTCATCGTCTGCGACGAGCCGACCTCGGCGCTCGACGTCTCGGTGCAGGCGCAGGTGCTGAACCTGATGAAGGACCTGCAGACCGAGTTCGGCCTGACCTACCTCTTCATCAGCCACGACCTCTCGGTGGTGCGCTACATGGCGGACACGATCGGCGTGCTCTACCTCGGGCGGCTCGTCGAGGAGGCGCCGCGCGACGCCCTGTTCGCCGCCCCGCGCCACCCCTACACCCAGATGCTGCTCGACGCCGCGCCGCGCCTCGACGCCTTCGGCCGCGAGGCCGAGCCGCCGGTGGGCGAAATTCCCGATCCGACCGACCCGCCGTCGGGTTGCGCCTATCACCCGCGCTGTCCGCTCGCCGACGACCGCTGCCGCCGGGAACGCCCTTCGTTGCGGAAGATCGACCCCGGCCGCGTCGCCTGCCACGCGGTCTGAGCGGCGCCGCTCCGGGGCGGCTGGCCGGCCGCCGCCGCGACCCGCCGATCGGCCGGATCGCGCAAGGCCCGGCGCTGCGCCCCCCTTCGGCCTCGGCGCCGGACGGGCGGCTTTCCGTCCGGCGCGCCCGACGCTATGTGTGTGGGCGGCGGGTTCTGTCCTTCTCGTGCGCGGTCAGCATCCCGGTGGCCTTAAACACTCCCCTGGGAGCCGGCTCTGCGACTGGTCCTGGCCTATCGCACCTGGCGCCCACCTGGTACGCCAGGCTCGCGGGGATCTGGCGCCGCCACGGTCGCGACGGGCCCGCCGCCCACACGAGAAGGCGCCCGATGGAGACGCTCGCGGAACGGAAGAAGACCCTGCGCGCCGAGGCCGCGGCGCGCCGCGCCGCAGCCTTCGAAGCGCTGGGGCCGCGGCCCGCCGGGGCGTGCGAGCGGCTGCTGGAGGCGGTCGTCGCCCACCGGCCCCGCGTCGTCTCCGCCTACCGCCCTTTCCGATCCGAGATCGACCCGACGCCGGCGCTGGAGGCGCTGATCGCCCGCGGCGTGACCGTCGCGGCGCCGGTCGTCGTCGCGAAGGCGACGCCGCTCGTCTTCCGCCGCTGGGCGCCCGGCGACCCGGTCGACCGGGACGGCTTCGGCGTCGAGACCCCGCGCGGCGGCGAGGAGGTGACGCCCGATGTGGTCATCGCGCCGCTGCTGCTGTTCGACCGCGCCGGCTATCGCCTCGGCTACGGCGGCGGCTTCTACGACCGAACGCTCGAACGCCTGCGCGCGGCGGGCCCGTGCGTCGCCATCGGCTTCGCCTTCGCCGCGCAGGAGACGGGCGCCGCGCCCCGCGACCCCCACGACGCCCGCCTCGACCTGATCGTGACCGAGCGCGAGACCATCCGGCCGGAGGACCGCCCGTGAGGCTGCTCTACCTCGGCGACGTGGTGGGCCGCTCGGGCCGGACGGCGGTGATCGAGCGCCTGCCGGGCCTGCGCGAGCGCCTTTCGCTCGATTTCGTCGTGGTGAACGCCGAGAACGCCGCTTCGGGCTTCGGCTGCACCGCGAAGATCGCCGACGATCTGTTCGAGGCCGGGGTCGACGCGCTGACCCTCGGCGACCACGCCTTCGACCAGAAGGAGATGATCGGCCACCTGGACCGCGAGCCGAGAATCATCCGCCCGCTCAACATCGCGCGCACCGCGCCGGGCGCGGGCCTGCGCGTGTTCGACGCGCCGCGCGGGCGCAAGGTGGCGGTGACGGTGGCGCTCGGGCGCATCTTCATGAAGCAGCCCTACGACGACCCGTTCTCCGCGCTCGACGCCGCGCTGAAGGCCGCGCCCCTCGGCGGCGGGGTCGACGCGGTGGTGGTCGAGGTCCACGCCGAGGCGACGTCGGAGAAGATGGCGCTCGGCCACTGGGTCGACGGCCGCGCGAGCCTGATCGTCGGCGCCCACACCCATGTCCCGACCGCCGACGCCCAGATCCTCGCCCGCGGCGCCGCCTACCAGACCGACGCCGGCATGTGCGGCGACTACGACAGCGTGATCGGCATGGCCAAGCCCGAGCCGCTCCGCCGCTTCGTCACCGGCATGCCCGGCGACCGCTTCGAGCCGGCGATGGGCGAGGCCACCCTCTCGGGCGTCTTCGTCGAGACCGACGACGCCACGGGCCGCGCGCGCCGCGTGGCGCCGCTGCGCCTCGGCGGGCGGCTCGCGCCCACGCTGCCGGCGTGACGCCGATGGGAGACGTCGTGCCGATCCTGCTGATGGTCGCCGCGCTGATCGCGGGGTTCTCCGGCCAGACGCTGCTGGTGGCGGCGCGCGAGCACGTGCGCAACGCCTGGCCCGACTGGTACGCGACGCTCTCGGGCGAGGGCTCGCGCCTGCGGCTCGGCGGCGCGCACGAGCGGGCGCGGCGGCGCCTCGTCGGCCCGCTGTTCCGCGCGCGCTTCCCTGAAGGCCCCGACGGCGACGCGGCGCTGCTGCGCCTCGCGGCGCTGTTCCGCTTCTCGGTGATCGCCCTGATCGCGACCGCCGGCGGCGCCTTCGCGATCATCGCCCTCCGCGCCGCGGCGGCCTAACCCGACGGCGCGGCGACCGACCCCGCCAGAATCCCGCCGTCGATGGTCAGCGTCGCCCCGGTCATGTAGGCGGCTTCGTCCGAGGCGAGGAGGACCGCGACCGCCGCCACCTCCTCCGGCGTCCCGAACCGCCGCAGCGGCGTGTCGGCGACGAATTCCCGCATCCTTGCCTCGCGGTCCGGCCCGTCTCCGAGCATCGGCTCCCACATCGGCGTCAGCACCGCCGCCGGGGCGATGGCGTTGCAGCGGATCGCCAGGCCCTGCTCGGCGCACCACAGCGCGACCGTGCGGGCGTGGTTGATGACGGCGGCCTTCGACGCGGCGTAGGCCGCGGCGCCCGGTATCCCCACCTGCCCCGAGCGCGAGGCCATGACGATGATCGACCCCGCCCCCTGCGGCCGCATCTTGCCGATCGCGAAGCGGCAGCTCAGGAACACGCCGTCGAGGTTGACGCGGTGCACCGCGCGCCAGTCGGCCAGCGCGGCGTGTTCGGGGTCGTGGGGCGGGAAACCCTCCTCGAAGCCGGTGATCCCGGCGTTCGCCACCAGCACGTCGAGCCGGTCGACCGCCCGCTCGGCCGCGGCCCAGTCGGCCTCCTCCGCCACGTCGAGGCGCAGGAACCGCCCGCCCGTCTCGGCCGCCACCGCCGCGCCCTCGGCCGCGCGGAGGTCGGCGACGATCACCGCCGCCCCCTCGGCGGCGAAGGCGCGCGCGATGGCCGCGCCGATGCCCCGCGCGCCGCCCGTCACCAGGCAGACCTTGCCCGCCAGCCGTCCCGCCACGCCCGTCTCCCCCGCTTGAGGCCCCACCGGGGCGCGACTATAACGCGCGCCAGCGCGGAACGGGGCGGAGATCGGGGCCATGGCCGGACATTCCAAATGGGCGAACATCCAGCACCGCAAGGGCCGGCAGGATTCGGTGCGCGCCAAGCTGTTCTCCAAGCTCTCGAAGGAGATCACGGTGGCCGCCAAGATGGGCGACCCCGACCCCGACAAGAACCCGCGGCTGCGCCTCGCCGTCCGTGAGGCGAAGGCGAACTCGATGCCGAAGGAGAACATCGAGCGCGCGATCAAGAAGTCGCAGGGCGGCGACGCCGAGACCTACGAGAACATCCGCTACGAGGGTTACGGCCCCTCGGGCGTCGCGATCATCGTCGAGGCGCTGACCGACAACCGCAACCGCACCGCCTCCAACGTCCGCTCCACCTTCTCGAAGAACGGCGGCAACCTCGGCGAGACCGGCTCGGTCTCCTTCATGTTCGACCGCAAGGGCGAGATCGCCTACACGCCCGCCGCCGGCGACGCCGACCGGGTGATGGAGGCCGCCATCGAGGCCGGCGCCGAGGACGTGGAGAGCGACGCGGACGGCCACTGGGTCTATTGCGCCGCCGAGGATCTGGCCGAAGTCTCGTCCGCCCTCGAAGCCGCGCTCGGCGAGGCGGAGACGGTGAAGCTCGTCTGGAAACCCCAGACCACCGCGCCGGTGGACGAGGACGCCGCGCGCACGGTGATGAAGCTGATCGAGGCGCTCGAGGACGACGACGACGTGCAGACCGTCACCGCCAATGTCGAGGTCTCCGACGAGGTGATGGCGCGGCTGGCGTCTTAACACGCGGCGCACGCCCGGCTAGCCTGCTTTCACATTGCAGAAGGCGGGCGAGTTGGGCTGGATCGTCGATTTTTACGAAGCGATGCCGCCCGGTGCTCGCGACGCCGTCGCGTGGTTCGCGACCGTCCTGGGCGTCGGTGTCGTCGGCGTTGCGGCATGGTTCCGGAAGACGCTCTCAGCCGCGGCGGCCTCGGCGTGGCACCGGCTGACTGCCATCCTCGACCACCAGACCCACCCCGTCTCCGACAAACACCTGCGCCGGCGCGTGTTCGGCCGCGAGGCGCAGATGGCGGCTCTCGACGCGACGCTGGCGGCGGGCAGGACGGCGGCGGTGGCGCCTACCGCGGGCGTGGTCGGCGGCGCCGGAGTCGGCAAGTCGACGCTGGCGCGGCACTTCATGCAGCAGCGAGGCGGGAACTACGACCGCACCGCGTGGTTCGACGCCGAGAGCGCGGGCACGCTAATGCAGCAGATGGCCGACCTCCCCGGCCTCGACCTCGCCGCCGAAGGCCCGCTCGCCGACCGCGCCCTACGCGCCAAGGCCTGCATCGAGGGCGAAGGGCCGAAGCGTTGGCTGGTCGTCTTCGACAATGTCGAGGATCTGACGCTGGTCGACCGTTTCATGCCGACCGGCGCCCATATCCACGGGATCTTCACCACCCGCCAGACCGTCGCCGAGACGCCCTCGCGCACGCCGGTCGTCACCCCGCCGCTCGATCCGGCGGAGGCCGTCGCCCTTCTGCAGGCGGAGGCCGAGCGGGAAGACCCCGACGCCGCCGCGCTGGCCGAGGACCTCGGTCGACTGCCGCACGCGCTGGTGCAAGCCGGCGAGTGGCTGAGCCTGAATCCGGGCGCCACCTTCGCCGCCTACCGCGAAAAGCTGGTAGACGTCATTGACGAATGGCCACGCATCGAGGGCGAGCCTGACGATTACTACCGGCCCATGGGCGCCGCAATCGCTCTCAACCTCGAAGAAGTTGCGAAGGACCGGCGCACCGGCCCCGACGAGCAGGCCCTGCTCCGCCTCCTGCCCTGGCTCGCGCCGGAAGGGATCGACGCGAAGCTGGTGCTGGACGTCGCCGACGGGCAGTTCGCAAGCCATCCCGATTACGCGCCTGACATACCTGCCGATCTTCGCTCCCTCGCCGCCGACCCGGCGCGACTGCACCGGGCGCTAACGCGATTGGGAGAGCGGGCGCTGGCGGCGGCCTCGCCGGATGAAGACGGGCCGAACCGGACGGTCGCGCTGCACCGGGTCACGGCGCTGGTCGTGCGCCGCCGGCTGGCGCGCGATGCGCCGGCGCTGCGCCGCGCCGCAGCGGCGGTTGTCGCGGCGGGGTATCCGGGCGAAGCGAAGCATGTGCAGTACTCCGCCTGACCTGACCCCTTGTTTCTCCTCCACGGCGTGCTGGAATCCCGACCATCAGG
>RECW01000120.1 GCA_007693835.1 Paracoccaceae bacterium
GGCGCAACTGCCCGAGAGCGGGCCGGGGTGGCAGGCGATGCGCCTGTCGCGAAACCGGCGCTGGGGGCACCCGGAGACGGTGGCCTTCGTCGAGCGGCTGGCCGGGGCGGCGCAGGCGCTGGGCTGGCCGTCGATTCTCGTCGGCGATCTGGCGCAGCCCAGAGGCGGACCGATGACCTTCGGCCACGCCTCGCATCAGAACGGGCTCGACGTGGACATCTGGCTGCGCCGGCCCGACGGGCCGCTCGACGCGGAGACGCGCGAGACGCTGCCGTTCGTCTCGAAGGTGCGGCCGGACCGGCGGGGCGTGGCCGACGCTTTCGGCCCCGACCATGCGGCGCTGATCGAGACGGCCGCGCGAGACCGGTCGGTCGACCGCATCTTCGTCAACGCCGCGATCAAGGCGTCGCTGTGCCGGAGCGCAGGCGCGGACCGGGAGTGGCTGCGCCGCGTGCGGCCGTGGTGGGGCCATGACCAGCACTTCCACGTGCGGCTGCGCTGCCCGGCCGACAGCCCGGACTGTGCCGGCCAGGCGGCCCTGCCGCCCGGCGACGGCTGCGACGAGACGCTCGAATGGTGGTTCTCCGACGAGGCGCTGAATCCCGCGCCGCCCCCGACGCCGGCGCCGCCGCGGCGCGACCTGACGCTCGCCGACCTGCCTGCGGCCTGCGCCGCGCTCGTCGGCCGGTGAGGGCGCTGGTCGCGGCCCTGCTGCTCGCCGTTCCCCTCGCCGCCTGCGCCGCAGCGCCGGCGCGGGCGCCGCGACCGCCCGACCGCGCGATGCTCACGCGCCCCGCCGAGCCCTACACGCCCCGCGCGCTCTCGGCGCAGGCGGCGCCTTTCGACGGGGCGATGGTCGCCGACGGGACTGCGACGGTGCTGAGCGTGATCGCGGTGCGGGCGAATCATCCGCTGTGGGGCGGCTTGTCGGGGCTTTCCCTCGACCCGGACGGCGAAAGGTTCGTCACGGCGTCCGACCGCGGCGCGCTGTTCGAAGGGCGGCTCGTGCGGCGCGACGGGGCGCTGGCCGAGGTCGCGGACCTGCGCACCGCGCCCTTTCCCGGTCCGGACGGCGCGCAGCGGCCGCCAGGCGTCGACGACGTCGAGGCGCTGACGCGCACGCCGGACGGCGCGCTGCTCGCCGCCTTCGAGCAGCATCACCGGGTGTGGCGCTGGGCCGAGCCCGGCGCGCCGGCGGAGATCCTGCCGCGCCATCCCGCGTGGGACGCGCTGCCGCAGAACACCGGGCTGGAGGCGCTGGCGTCGGACGTGGCCGGAACGCTGGTCGCGATCGCCGAGCACCCCGGCGCGCCGGGGGGCTTCCCGCTGTTCCGGCTCGACCCCGGCGAGGACCAGTGGCGCCAAGGCGTGTGGCCGGGCGACGGGGTGTTCCGCCCGACAGGCGCGTCGTTCGGGCCGGACGGGCGGCTCTACGTGCTCGAGCGCGCGTTCAGCTTTCTGGCGGGGTTCCGCATGCGGCTGCGGCGCGCGTCGCTCGACGGGGTGGTCGTTCGCGACGTCGAGACGCTGATCACGCTGCGCGGCGCCGGGGTCGACAACTTCGAAGGGGTCGGGGTGTGGGGCGACGCGGCCGGCGCGCTGCGCGCCGTCGTGGTCTCCGACGACAACTTCTTTCCGCTCCAGCGCACGCTGTTCATGGAGATCGCGCTGCCGCCCTGAAGGCTCAGGCGAGCAGCCAGCGGGTGGCGACGTCGCCGCCGAGGGTCTCGACGTCGGCCAGCCGGAACCGCGGCGCGTCGCCGAGTTGGGCGAGGCCGAGGCCGGCGAGCGCCTCGACCCCGTCCGCCCCGATGGCGCAGCCTGCGGTGAACCATACGATCTCGTCGACCAGTTCGGCGCGCAGCAGATGCGCGGCGAGCCGCCCGCCGCCTTCGCAGAGCACGCGCGTCAGGCCGCGCTCGCCGAGCGCCCGCATCGCCGCGGTCATGTCGATCTCGCCGGAGGCCTCCGCCGGCGTCGGGATCATCTCGGCGCCGAGCTGGGCGAGGGCGTCGCGGCGGGCGGGGTCGGCGCCGGGCCGCTTCAGCAGCCAGAGCGGCGCGTCTCGGGCCGTCGCCGCGAGCCGCGAGGTCAGCGGCAGGCTGAGCGCGCCGTCGGCGACGATGCGCACCGGGCGGCGGTCGGTGAGGCCGGCGAGGCGGACGTCGAGCGCCGGATCGTCGGCCCGCGCCGTGCCGGCCCCGACCATCACCGCGTCGCTCTCGGCGCGCATCAGGTGGACGCGGGCGCGGGCCTCGGGCCCGGTGATCCAGCGGCTTTCGCCCGACGCCGTGGCGATGCGGCCGTCGAGGGTCGTCGCGAGCTTCAGCGTCAGCCAGGGGCGCCCCCGCGTCAGCCGCGACAGGAACCCGGCGTTCACCGCGCGCGCCGCCGTCGCCATCACGCCGGTCTCGACGGCGACGCCGGCGGCCTTGAGAGCGGCGAAGCCGCGGCCCTGCACGCGTGGGTCCGGGTCCTCGATCGCGCAGACCACCCGCGCGAGGCCGGCCGCGACCAGCGCGTCGACGCAGGGCGGCGTGCGGCCGTGGTGCGCGCAGGGCTCGAGAGAGACCCAGGCCGTCGCCCCGCGCAGCGCCTCCGCCCCGAAGCGGGCGCGCGCGTCGGCGAGGGCGATCTGCTCGGCGTGGGGGCGGCCCGAGGGCTGGGTGCGCCCGCGCCCGAGCACGCGCCCGTCGCGCGCGATCACGCAGCCGACGGCGGGGTTCGGCCATGTCGTGCCCAGACTGCGCCGCGCCAGCCGCAGGGCGTGGGCCATGCGCGCGGCGTCTTCGTCCGCCGAGGGGGTCATTCGGCGCCGGCGGTCATTCGGCTTCCGGGCGGACGGGGCGGAGTTCGGCGACGAACTCCTCGAAGTCGCCGACCTCCTGGAAGTTCTTGTAGACGCTCGCGAACCGTACGTAGGCGACCGGGTCGATCCGCGCCAGCGCGTCCATAACGATCTCGCCGATGCGGTCGGACGGGATGTCGGTGTCGCCGAGGCTTTCGAGCCGGCGCACGATGCCGCTGATCATCTGGTCGACGCGCTCGGCGTCGACGGGTCGCTTCTGCAGCGCGATGCGGATCGACCGGGCGAGCTTGTCGCGGTCGAAGTCCTCGCGGCGGCCGTTCTTCTTCACCACGACGAGGTCGCGCAGCTGCACGCGCTCGTAGGTGGTGAACCGGCCGCCGCAGGCGGGGCAGAAGCGGCGGCGGCGGATGGCGACGTGATCCTCCGCGGGGCGGGAGTCCTTCACCTGCGTGTCCATGTTGCCGCAAAACGGGCAGCGCATCCCGCATCTCCGCCCCGGATGACGCCATGACTATAGAGGCGCGGGCGCCCCTTGGGTAGAGGCGGCCGCCTGACGCGACATCTGGCGGTCGCGGCCATAGATGTCGGGGTGTTCGACCACCACGCCCTCGGCGTCGGGGAAGCGGGTGTAGTAGCGCAGGTAGACCGGCACGCCCTCGGTGTGGGCGTCGAAGGTGCGGCGGCCCTCGGCCCAGGCGGTCACCTGCTCGGGCGTGGCGTCCAGCACCCAGGCGGCCATCCGGTCCCACTTCTCGACCCGCACGCAGCCCCACGAAAGGGCGCGCCGCTCGCGGTCGAACAGGCGGCGCTGGTTGGTGTCGTGGAGGTAGACCAGCATCCCCGGCTCGAGCCGGATGGCGGCGAGGCCGAGCGGGTTCTGTCTGCCGGGCGCATAGACGCGGTCCTCGTAGGCGCCGGTCGCGATCATCGCGGGCGTCGGCCGCCAGGTGGGGCGGAAGCGCACGACGCTGGTCGCCGTGTCGAGGATCGGCGTCGGCGTCGCGGGTTTGCCCACGATCACGCGGCTGCGGAACACGGGCAAGCCGTCCTCGTAGGCGATGGCCTCGAAGGCCGGGACGTTGACGAGAATCGCCTTGCCGCGCCGCGGCGGCGCGAAATCGACCCCGAGGGCGGCGAGTTCGCGGCGATGGTCGGCCGCGGGGTCCGGCGCAGGGGCCGGTTCGACCGCACCAAGAGGCAGGGGATCGAGAGGCCGCACGGGCGCAGGCTGCGCGCAGCCCAGAAGCGCCAGCACGGCGAGAAACGCCAGAAACCGCATACCACACCCTCCGGGCGCCGCGGGAACTGAACGGCAGGCTTGCGACGCCGAGGCCGGGAGACTGGCCGCAGCGTCGTTAGCCTTTCGTCAAGATGGGTGGAGACTCGTCAGTCCGCCCCTGCGCTCCACCGCCGCACCAGACCTCCGATCCCGTCGAACGCGCCTTCGACGAGCGGGCGGGCGAGGAGGCGTGCGGGGTTGGTCGGCGGCGGGAAGGCGAGCGCCTCGGCGGCCGCGCGGCTGAACCCGAAGCGGCGGTAGTAGGGTTCGTCGCCGACCAGCACGACGCGGGTCCAGCCCTGCTCGCGCGCGCGCTCCACGCCGTCGGCGATCAGCAGCCCGCCGAGACCTTCGCCCTGCCGCGTCGGGTGGACGGCGACGGGGCCGAGCAGCAGCGCCGGCGCGCCCGCTTCGCCGATGCGGATCGGCCAGAACCGGATGGCGCCCACCAGCGCGTCGAACTCGTCGCGGGCGACGCGGCTGAGGCCGTCGACGGCCGGGACCCCGTCGCGCAGGCGATAGGACGACAGCGCCTGCCGCCCCGGCGCGAAGGCGAGGTCGTAGAGCGTCTCGACTTCGTCCTGGTCGCCCGGGCGCTCGGGCAGAAGGCGGAACATCGGCCGCCCTAGCGCGCCAGATGCCGCGTGTAGCGCCGCTCCAGCGCCCGGAAGGTGAAGATCCCGAGGTAGGTGAGCGCCATGTAGAGCGCCGCCGCCGTCAGCAGCCCTTCATAGACCACGTAGTAGCGGCCGTTGATCATGCGGCCGACGCCGAGGATGTCCTGCAGCGTGATGATGCTCGCGATCGCCGACCCGTGCAGCATGAACACGAACTCGTTGCCGATCTGGGGCAGGGCGCGCCGCAGCGCCGAGGGGATCACGATGCGCCGCGCCGTGAGCGCCGGGCTCATGCCGAGCGCGACGGCCGCCTCGCGCTCGCCGCGGGGGGTGGCGAGGATCGCGCCGCGGAGGATTTCGGTCATGTAGGCCGCCGAGTTCAGCGTGAAGGCGATGAGCGCGCACCACCACGCCTCCCGCAGGTAGGGCCAGAGCCAGCTTTCGCGGACGACGGCGAACTGCGCGACCCCGTAGTAGAGCAGGAACGCCTGCACGAGCAGCGGCGAGCCGCGGAACACGTAGACGAAGGCGCGCACCGGCGGGTCGAACAGCGGATGCCGCGCGGCGCGCGCCAGCGCCATCGGCAGCGCCAGCAGGAAGCCGAGGGCCATCGCCAGCACCGTGAGCTCCAGCGTCAGCCAGACGCCGAGCGCCCAGCGCCGCCACTCGTAGCCGACGAGGCAGGGGTTGAAGAACCAGGGGTTCCCCGACTGGGAGGCCTCGACGGCGCGGGCGCAGAACTCGGCGAAGTCCATGCTCAGTATCCCCGCGCCAGCCGCCGCTCGGCGCGCGAGAACGCCCAGCCGGAGACGCTGGTGATCAGGAGGTACGCCGCCATCACCACGAGCAGGAAGGTGAAGGGGTCGCGCTCGCGTCGGCCGATGCGCATGGCGAGGCCGACGATGTCGGCCAGCCCGATCACCGAAACCACCGCGGTCGCCTTCACGAGCACCTGCCAGACGTTGGCGTAGCCGGGCAGGGCGAAGCGGGCGAGCTGCGGCGCGACGATCCGCCAGGTCATCCGGGCGCGCGACAGGCCGAGGGCCCGCGCCGCCTCGACCTGACCGACAGGGATCGCGCGGTAGGCGCCGCGGAAGGTCTCGCCGAGATAGGCGCCGTAGGTGAAGCCGATGGCGACGACCCCCGCCGCGAACACCGAGACGTCGATGCGACCCGAGAAGCCGAGCGACGCCGCGAGGCCGCTCACGAGGCGTTGGCCGCCGAAGTAGACGATCAGGATCATCACGAGATCGGGCACGCCGCGGGCGATGGTCGTGTAGACCTCCGCAGTCCCGCGCGCGAGGGCGCCGCCGCCGAGTTTCGCGGCTGCGGCGAGAGCCCCGAGAGCGGTGGCGAGCGCCAGCGACAGCAGCGCGACCGAGAGGGTGATCTGGAAACCCCGGAAAAGCAAAGGGGCGGCGTCGAGGACGGCTTGCATCGGCGGCGGCGGCTCCGGCGGTGGTCTGCGCCAGCTAACGGCGCCGCGGCGGCGTTGTCGACTGTCACGGCCCCTTGCGCCGGGCGGCCGGCCGCGTCAAGACGAGCGCCCGCCGAGAGGGAGACAGCCGTCCATGGCCGAAGACGAACCCGCTTTCCGCTCCACGACCGTCGCCGCCGGCGAACTCAAATCCTACATCGAGCGGCTCGAACGACTCGACGAGGAGAAGAAAGCCGTCGCCGAACAGGCCAAGGAGGTGATGGCGATGGCCAAGGCGCAGGGTTACGATCCGAAGATCATCCGCAAGGTGATCGCGCTCCGCAAGAAAGACCCGCAGGAGCGCTCCGAGGAGGAGGCGCTGCTCGACCTGTACCTGTCGGCGCTGGGGATGTTGCCGGGGGCGTGAACGCCCCCGCGCCGGTGTCAGAGGGCCCTGAGGTTCGCCGCCGCCACGCGCCCGTCGCGGCGCGTCTCCAGGTCGAACTCCACCCGCTGCCCGTCGCTGAGCGTGTCCATCCCCGCGCGCTGCACCTGGGTGATGTGGACGAACACGTCCTTGCCGCCGTCGTCGGGCTGGATGAAACCGAAGCCCTTGGTCGCGTTGAACCACTTCACGGCGCCGGTCGCCATGCGCCTCTCCCTCACGTCTCGTCCCCCGGGCGGGATTGCCCGGAAACGCAACGACGGCGGGCGCTCGGACTTCTGCGCCCTTGGAAGGCGGGAAGGCGCGGCTTCGCGCGACGTGTGCGCCCTCTCTGAATACGGACCGGTCTGAGTCGGGGCAAGCACGCCGAAAGTGTTGGTTGCGCAACTTTTGGCGACCCGTGCGGCATTGCGCCGGCGCGCGCGCCTCCCTAGAACCGGCTCGCAGTCTCCGAGGTCCCCGCCATGACCACCCTCGCCTACGTCGAACCCGAGCCGAAGATCTACGCCGGCGCCGTCGGCGACTGGGAGGTCGTGATCGGCATGGAGGTGCATGCGCAGGTCGCCTCCAAGGCCAAGCTGTTCTCGGGCGCCTCGACCGCCTTCGGCGCCGAGCCGAACGCCAACGTCTCGCTGGTCGACGCGGCGATGCCGGGGATGCTGCCGGTGATCAACGACTTCTGCGTCGAGCAGGCGGTGCGCACGGGGCTGGGGCTGAAGGCGGAGATCAACCTGTGGAGCCGGTTCGACCGGAAGAACTACTTCTACCCCGACCTGCCGCAGGGCTATCAGATCAGCCAGTACAAGCACCCGGTGGTCGGCGAGGGCGAAGTGCTGGTCGACCTCGCGCCGGGCGTGGCGCGGCGGGTGCGGATCGAGCGCATCCACCTCGAGCAGGACGCCGGCAAGTCGATCCACGACATGGACCCCGCGCGCTCCTTCGTCGATCTCAACCGCACCGGCGTCGCGCTGATGGAGATCGTCAGCCGCCCCGACATCCGCTCGCCCGAGGAGGCGGCGGAGTTCGTGCGCAAGCTGCGCCAGATCATGCGCTACCTCGGGACCTGCGACGGCAACATGCAGGAGGGGTCCCTGCGCGCCGACGTGAACGTGAGCGTGCGGCCCAAGGGCTCGGACGCCTTCGGCACGCGCTGCGAGATCAAGAACATGAACTCGATGCGGTTCATCCAGCAGGCCATCGACTACGAGGCGCGCCGCCAGATCGCGATTCTCGAGGACGGGGGCAGCATCGATCAGGAGACGCGGCTCTACGACCCGACCAAGGGCGAGACGCGGTCGATGCGCTCGAAGGAGGAGGCGCACGACTACCGGTATTTCCCCGACCCCGACCTGCTGCCGCTGGAGCTTGAACAGGCGTGGGTCGACGGGATCGGCGCGAACCTGCCGGAACTGCCCGACGACAAGAAGGCGCGGCTGGTCGCGGTCTACGGCGTCACCGAATACGACGCCTCGGTGCTGGTCGCCGATCGCGCCAACGCCGACTTCTACGAGGCGGTGGCGCAGGGGCGCGACGGCAAGCAGGCGGCGAACTGGGTGATCAACGAGCTGTTCGGCCGGCTGAACAAGGAAGGCCACGGCGTCGACGAGAGCCCGGTCTCGGCCGCGCAGCTCGGCGCGATCCTCGACCTGATCGCGAAGGGCGACATCTCCGGCAAGATCGCCAAGGACCTGTTCGAGATCGTCTACACGGAAGGCGGCGACCCGGCGGCGATCGTCGAGACGCGGGGCATGCGCCAGGTCACCGACACGGGCGCCATCGAGGCGGCGGTCGATCAGGTGATCGCGGCCAACCCGGAGAAGGTCGCGCAGGCGCAGGCCAAGCCGTCGCTCGCGGGGTGGTTCGTCGGTCAGGTGATGAAGGCGACCGGCGGCAAGGCGAACCCGCAGGCGGTCAACGCGCTGGTCAAGCAGAAGCTCGGCGTCGAATGAGCGGGGGAAGGCGATGACCGTCTACAGCTACAAGTGCGTCGCCGCGCCCCGCAAGGCGCGCAAGGGCAAGGGGTTCAAGAGCGCCGCCGACGCCTTCGTCGCCGCTTTCGAGACCGCGATCGCCGAGCAGGCGGCGCAGGGATGGGAGTATCTGCGCACCGACCTCGTGCCGATGGAGGCCAAGCACGGCTTCTTCAGCCAGACCACCGAGACGCATCAGGGCGTGATGGTGTTCCGCCGGCCGGCGCACGGGGCCGAGGCTGCCCACCCCTCTGTCGCGCCAGGCGCGAGCCCCCCTGCGTCAAGCTTCGGCGTGGCGCGGCCCGAGCCTGCTCCGCCATCCCTGACGCCCGACGACGAACCCGAGATCCCCAGACTCGGGGCTGCGCGGATCGACTGAGGTCAGTCGCGCGGCTCCGCCGGCTCGGCGGTGCGCACGGAGAGCAGACGACGCCCGGTTTCCGTGGTGCGCGCCACGCCGGCGGCCGCGGCGAGATCCCGACGGCCGACGCGGCCGTCCATCACCTGCTCGACGAAGGCCCTTTCGAGCGGATGCAGGTTGATCTGCGTCATGGCGTCTCCCTCCCTGTTTTATGGAAGGGTCGCCGAATCGTGGCGCCGGCGCAACGAAATTTCGCCGCACGCTATCCGGCGATCATCGGAAAGGTGACGGCGATGGCCACGGCGAAGACCGCCGCGTTGGCCGCGCCGGCGACGAAGGGGTCGCCGGTGGCGCGCATCGTCCAGCGGCTGAACAGGCCGTAGACGATGAAGAACAGCACCATCGGCGGCGCCAGGATGATCAGGAAGAACAACCGCGGCAGGTTCAGCGCCGTCGCCGCCGCCAGCGACAGCAGGAACAGCAGCTTGGTGAGCGGATAGGCGAAGCGCGGCGCGCCGGGGCCGCGGGTCAGCCATTCGTCGGCGAGGAAATACGGCAGGGCGCCGAGCAGGATCGCGCCGAGCAGCACAAGGCGCTCGGGGATCGGCAGGAAGCTCGACACATGGGCGTCGATCACCCAGCCGACGCCGACCAGCGCCCACGCCGCCACCGCCCCCGCCGCCAGCGCGAACGGGCCCCACGCAGGGCGCGAGGGCGCCCGCGCGCCGAGCCGCCAGAGCGCGAGGGCGGTCAGCAACCCGTAGAGGGCGAAGTGCGTGGCGAGGTAGTCGCCGACCACCACCGGCAGGAAGCGCAGGTCCACGACCCGCAGCAGCAGCGGCGTCGCCACCGCCGGCCCGAGCGCCGCGACCCAGAAGCGCCAGCCCGAAAGCCCTGCGCCCTCGGGCGCCGCGATGGTCGGCAGCAGCTTCGAGAGCGGCCAGGCGAGGGCGACGACGGCGAGGATCAGGAGCAGGATCCACGGGCCGCGGGCGTCGGCGTACGGCGCGGCCTCGACGCCGAAGGCCGCCGCCAGCCAGTCCCGCGCCTCGCGCTGGCTGGCGGGGCTGTAGAGGACCCCGACGTGCTCGACGTTGGGCGCGAAGGCGACGCGGCGGGCGAAGCCGCCGGCGGGGTCGCCGACCGTCTCCCCCGCCGCCGACCCGCCCGAGAGGCGGAGCACGCGCAGCGCCTCCTCCCGCAGCCCCGGCTCCCAGGCGCCGACGACGACCAGCAGGTTCTCGGGCTCCGTCGCCGTGACGGCGGGGGAGAACATCGAGACGGCCACGGTGGCGGCGACCTCGGGCGACCGGATCGCGTGGCGCACGATGATGTCGGCGGCCATCGAGTGGCCGAGGGTGGCGAGGCGCCCGTCCGCCTCGGGCAGCGACAGGGCGAAGCGCGAGACCTTTTCGAGCTGATCCACCAGCCGCAGCGTCGCGCCGCGCACGTCGCCGACGTCGCCCGTCAGCGGGCGCGGGTTCCGGCCGTGGCCGTAGAAGTCGAAGGTGACCGCGAGGAACCCGCTCCGCGCCAGCGTCGCCGCGAAGGGGCGCATGAGCTGTCGGGAGCCGGCGAACCCGTGAGCGATGACGACCGTCGGCGCAGGCCCGCCGCCTTCGGGGCGCCAGACGGTGGCGGGGGTGTCGTCGATCAGGACGCGCTCGGTCGAGAGCCCCGCCTCCGCCCGATAGAGTTGAAGCAGGGCGAAGGCGGCCGCGAGCAGCGCGAGGGCCGCGACGATGGCGGGGAGGAGGCGCATGGGGGCGGATCAGTCCTCGGGAACGGCGACCACGGCGACGGCGTCGCCGGGCTGGACGAGACCCGGAAAATGGCGCGCGGCGAGCAGCCCGTCGAGCCCTGCGGGCACGATTTCCGGCGCGACGCCGGTGCGGTCGAGCGGCCAGACGCGGGCGACGGTCTCGCCCTTGCGCACCGTCGCGCCGAGGTCGACCAGAGGCTCCAGCATGCCGCCCGACTGGGCGAAGGCGTAGCAGTCGAGCGACGGCATCCCGAGCCGGCGGGAGGGCGCGGGTTCAGGCTCGCCGGCCAGGACGCCCCCATGGATCAGCACGTTGCGCAGGCCCCGGCGCGCGATGGCGACGCGGGCGGCGGTGGTTCCGCCGCCGCCGCCGAGTTCGGTGGTGACGAAGGTGACGCCGAGCGCCTCCACCGCCGTGTCGAACAGGCCCGCGGGGTCGATCTCCAGCATCTTCACCGTGTGGGGCGCGGCGAAGGCTTCGGCGGCGGCGGCGCAGCGGGCGTCGAGCGCCGCATCGGGCAGGGCGTGGCTCGCGGCGAAAGGCAGGAAGTCGAGCGTGCGGCCGCCGGAGTGGAAGTCGAGCACGAGGTCGGCCTTCGGGACCAGCGCGCGGAGCACGAAATCGGCGATCTGACGCGTGATCGAGCCGTCGGGCGCGCCGGGAAAGCAGCGGTTGAGGTTCACGCCGTCGACGGGCGAGACCCGCGCCCCCGCCTTCACCGCCGGATAGTTGAAGAAGGGCAGGAGGATGACGCGGCCTGTGAGCCGTTCGGGGTCGAGGCCGAGGGCGAAATCGAGGATCGCCAGAGGGCCTTCGTATTCGTCGCCGTGGTTGCCGCCGGTCACGAGAACGGTGGGGCCGGGGGCGCCGACGGCGACTGTGACCGGGATCATCAGGTTGCCCCAGGCGCTTTCGTTGCGGCTCCACGGCAGGCGGAGATGCCCATGGCGCAGGCCCGGCGCGTCGAGGTCGATGGTGGGGCTGACGGGACTGCGCGGCTCCAGCGCGATCACGGCTTCACCGCGAGGCGGCGGGGCACGGTCGCGAGGATCTCCGGCGCGCCCTCGGTGATGACGATGCTCTCGGTGATCTCAAGGCCCCAGTCGCGCATCCAGAGGCCGGTCATGAAGTGGAAGCACATCCCCGGCCGCAGTTCGGTGCGGTCGCCCATGCGGAGACTCATGGTGCGCTCGCCCCAGTCGGGCGGATAGCTGAGGCCGATGGAATAGCCGGTGCGGTTGTCCTTCTCGACGCCGCGGCGGCGGAGCGCGGCGAAGAAGGCGCCGGCCACATCCTCGCAGGCGTTCCCGGCGCGGGCCTTCTCCAGCCCCGCCTCCATGCCTTCGAGCACCGCCGCCTCGGCGTCGAGCAGGTGTTGCGGCGGCTTGCCGAGGAAGACCGTGCGCGAAAGCGGGCAGTGGTAGCGCTGGAAGCAGCCGGCGACTTCGAAGAACGTCGCCTCGCCCTGCTTCATCGGCCGGTCGTCCCACGTCAGGTGCGGGGCCGAGGCGTCCGGCCCGGACGGCAGGAGCGGCACGATGGCGGGATAGTCGCCGCCCGCCTCGGGCAGGCCGCGGACGGTGGCGTCGTAGATCTCCGCGACCAGATCGCATTTCCGCATGCCCGGCTCGACCCTGTCGAGGATGCGGGCGTGGACCTTCTCGACGATCCGCGCCGCCGTGCGCATCCGTTCGAGCTCGGCCGGAGACTTCACGGCGCGCCGCCAGTTCACGAGGCCGGTGGCGTCGGCGAACCGCGCGTTCGGCAGGCCCTTGACCAGCGCGGCGTAGGCCGCGGCGGAGAAGTAGTAATTGTCCATCTCGACGCCGATCCGCGCCGCGCCATGGCCTGCGTCGGCGAGGCGCGCGGCGAGCAGGTCCATCGGGTGGCGCTCGGTCGACTGGACGTAGCAGTCGGGGTAGCTGTCGATGCGGTCCTCCGGCAGCCACGCGGTGAGGCGCGCGCCGGCGGCGTCCTGCAGGCGGCCGTACCAGAGCGGGTCTTCGGAGGCCGGCACGACGACGCACTGGTGGACGTAGAACGACCAGCCGTCGTAGCCGGTCAGCCAGTGCATGTTCGAGGGGTCGGAGACGATCAGCAGGTCGAGGCCCTGCGCCGCCATGGCGGCCCGGGTGGCGGCGAGGCGGGCGGCGTATTCCTCGGGCGTGAAGCGCATGGGCGGGGTTTCCGGATGGGCGGTCGGGGTCGGGTCGGGCGAGCCTAGCGCGCCGCCCGGACGACCCCAAGCGTCAGTGGAGCCGCGCCCCGAGCGGCGCGTCCGCGTCGGGGGCGACGAGGACGACCGCGCCGTCGGCGTCCGACACGCCGAGCGTCAGCACTTCGGAGACGAAGGGGCCGATGCGGCGCGGCGGGAAGTTCACCACCGCGAGCACCAGCCGGCCCTCCAGCGTCTCCGGCGCATAGCGGTCGGTGATCTGGGCGCTGCTGGACTTGACGCCGATCTCCGGGCCGAAGTCGATCCGCAGCCTGTAGGCGGGCCTGCGCGCTTCGGGGAACGCCTCGGCGGCGACGATGCGGCCGAGGCGGATGTCGATCTTGTCGAAGTCGGCGAGGGTCGCGTCGCTCATGCCGGCCGCGGCCCGGCGTCCGGCGCGTCCTCGTCCTCCTCGTCGAACTCCTCGCGCGCGATCTCCAGCGTCAGCCGATAGGCGCCCCAGTCGGACTGCACGTCGAAGGACGGGCACGCCTTGGCGGCGAACTCGTTGTGGCCGTGGACGGTGGCGCCGGGAAACCGCTTCATCAGGCCTTCGGTCAGCTTGTAGAGCGCCCGGCGCTGCTCGGGCGTGCGCGTGTCCTTGGGGCGCATCTGCGCGTCCACCCCGCCCACGTAGCAGAGGCCGATGCTGTTGCGGTTGTGCCCCTGGGTGTGCGCCCCCGGGCGGTCGAGCGGGCGGCCTTCGTGCACGACCCCGTCGAGGGTTATGACGTAGTGATAGCCGATGTCGGACCAGCCGCGCCCGCGGGGCGCCGGGTCGACGTGCCAGCTCCGGATGGTGTCGACGCTGACGTCACGGCCTTCGGGCGTCGCGGCGCAGTGCCAGATGATCTTGTCGATCGCTCTCATGGTCGGCCCTCCCCGGGGGGAAGGCTAACCGTCGTGGGGCGCGTCCGCAACGGGACGCGCCCTGTTCCGCGCCGCGGCTCAGACCTTGGCCATCGCCTGCAGTTCGGCGATGCTTTCCTTCACGCGCGCCGAGACGATGGCGAACGCCTCCTCGTTGGCCTTCTTCGCGGCTTCGGCGAGGTCGGTCATGTTGGCGAGCGCCTTCTCGAAGGCGACCTTGTAGAGATCGGCCTGCTTGGCGGCGCCGTCGGGGCCCATCGAGTCGCCCATGTGGGCGATCTGCGCCTGCGCCGAGGTCATCGTCTCCTCGAAGATCGCCATCTGCTTCTTCATGAAGTCCTGATAACCGGCCATCGCGGCCTGGTTGGCGGCGACCAGCGCCTCCATGTTCTTCTTCTGCGAGTCCATCATCGCCTGCATGTCGAAGCCGGGCATCTTCATGCCTTCGAACATCTTCGCCATGTCGGGCGTCTTGAACATCTCGGCCATCTTTTCGGCGTCGAACGGGAACATGCCTTTTTCGAACATCGGGCCTTCTCCTTTGGCTCTCGTTGCTGTCGTCCGGTCGTCGACGCCGGATTCGCCCGCGCCGCCTGAGCCCGTTTATTGTGCAATGCACAATGAATCGCAACCCGCAAAAAACCGACAAGTCGGCGCGCGGTCCGCGTCGCGTCATCGCGGCAGGCGCAGCCGCACCCGCAACCCGCCGAGCCGCTCGCCCGACTCGAGCGTCAGGGCGCCGCCATGGGCGCGCGCCACGTCGGCCGCGATCGCGAGGCCGAGGCCGACGCCGGCGCCCTTGTCCTGATTGCGCGCGCCGTCGAGGCGGGCGAAGGGCTTCAGCGCCGTTTCGCGCAGGTCGGGCGGGATCCCGGGGCCGTCGTCCTCCACCACGTAATCCACCCATGCGCGGCCTTCCGACAGCGTCAGCTCCACGGTGCGGCCGTGGGCCGCCGCGTTCGAGAGCAGGTTCTGCAACGCGCGGCGCACCGCGCCGCGGCGCATCGGCGTCGCCGCGGGCGCGCCTTCGAGACGCAGGGCGACCACGGCGCCGCCGCGCCGCGCGGCGTCCACCGCTTCGCCGGCGACCTCCGCAGGGTCGGTCTCTTCCGCCGCCTCGCCGGCCTCGCCCCGCGCGAAGGCGAGGAACTCGTCGATCATCCGCTCCATCGCGCGCACGTCCTCGGCCAGCTCGTCGCGTTCGGGGCTCGGCTCCATCATCTCGAGCGCGAGCTTCATGCGCGTCAGCGGCGTCCGCAGGTCGTGGCTGACCCCGGAGAGCATCAGCGTCCGGCTCTCGATCTGGCGTTCGATGCGGGCGCGCATGGCGAGGAAGGCGGCGCCGGCGCGCCGCACCTCCTCCGCGCCGCGGGGCGTGAAGCGCAGGCTCCAGCCCTTGCCGAAGGCGTCGGCCGCGGCGGCGAGCTCGCGGATCGGGCGCACCTGATTGCGCAGGAACAGCACCGCCACCGTCACGAGCGCCATGGCGGCGATTCCCATGACCACCAGCAACTGGTGCGGGTTGGTCGCGATCATCCGGCGCCGGTCGACTTCGGCGACCAGCACCCCGACGTCGGTCTGGATGCGCGCCTCGACCAGCCTGTCGGAGCTGACGAGGTCGAGCGCCATGGGGCGGCGGATCTCGCGGCGGAAGGTCTCCGCGACCACGCCGCCCGTGACGTCGAAGAAGCGCCGGGTCGCATCGGGCGCGACCCCGCCGCCGGGCTCGAGCCGGAACGCGATGCCGAGGGGGCGCGACAGCAAGGCGAGACGCGCCGCCGCCTCTTCCCCGGCTTCCGTCTCGACGACGCTGATCGCGTAGGCGAGCTCGCGCGCCACGCTGGAGGCCATCTGCTCCGTGACGCCCTCGTAATGGCGACGGATGAACATGGCGGCCACCACCCCCTGCAGCAGCAGAACCGGCAGCAGCAGGATGAGCAGCGCCCGCGCGAACAGCGAGCGCGGCAGATAGCGCCGGAGCCGCACCGCCCCCGTCAGCCGACGCGCTCCACCGCCACCGCCGTTCCCTCGCCGCCGCCGATGCAGAGCGAGGCGACGCCGCGGCGCGCGCCGCGGCTTTCGAGCGCGGCGATCAGCGTGACGAGGATGCGCGCCCCCGAAGCCCCGATCGGATGGCCGAGCGCGCAGGCGCCGCCGTGGACGTTCACCACGTCGTGGGGCAGGGAGAGCTCCCGCATCGCCGCCATCGGCACGACGGCGAAGGCCTCGTTGATCTCCCAGAGGTCGACGTCGCCGGTCGTCCAGCCCGCCCGCTCCAGCGCCTTGCGCATGGCCGGGACCGGCGCGGTCGGGAACTGCGCCGGCGCCTGGGCGTGGCTGGCGTGGGCGATGAGCCGCGCGCGGATCGGCGCGCCGGCCTTCTCCGCGTCCGATTCGCGCATCAGCACGAGCGCGGCGGCGCCGTCGGAGATCGAGGAGGAATTGGCCGGCGTCACCGTGCCGCCCTCGCGGAAGGCGGGCTTCAGCTGCGGGATTTTCTCCGGCCGCGCCGTCGCGGGCTGTTCATCGGCGTCGACGACCGTCTCGGCTTGCCGGCTCTTGACGGTCACCGGCGCGATCTCGGCGGCGAAACGGCCTTCGCGCTGGGCGCGCAGGGCGCGTTCCAGCGAGGCGACGGCGTAGGCGTCCTGCGCCGCGCGTGTGAACTGGAACGCCTCGGCGCAGTCCTCCGCGAAGGTCCCCATCAGGCGGCCCTTGTCGTAGGCGTCCTCGAGCCCGTCGAGGAACATGTGGTCGAGCATCTGGGCGTGGCCGATGCGCGCGCCCGCGCGCATCTTGGGCGCCAGATACGGCGCGTTGCTCATGCTCTCCATGCCGCCGGCGACCACGACGCGGCCCTCGCCGGCGCGCAGCTGGTCCATGGCGACCATCGCCGCCTTCATGCCCGAGCCGCACATCTTGTTGAGCGTGGTGCACGGCGTCGACAGCGGCAGGCCCGCGCCGAGCGCCGCCTGCCGGGCCGGGGCCTGACCCTGGCCGGCCGGCAGCACGCAGCCCATCAGCGCCTCGTCCACCGTTCCGGGGTCGAGCCCTGCGCCCTCCAGCGCCGCACGGATCGCCACGGCGCCCAGGTCTGCGGCGGTCTTCGTCGAGAGCGCGCCCATGAAGCCGCCCATCGGCGTGCGCGCCGCGCCGACGACGACGATGGGGTCCCTCACGCTCGAATCGGCGGCCATGGCGTATGCTCCCGTGCGGTTGATGTCGGCTTTTCGCGCCTTTGGCGTCAGGAGATACGCGCGTGACGGCTCGGGAGCAACGGAACGACGAGGCCGCGGCGCGGACGGCGATCCTCGATCTGCTCGCGCGGCGGCGGACGGGCGGGTCCATCTGCCCGTCCGAGGCCGCGCGGGCGCTCGGCCCGGACTGGCGGGCGGCCATGCCGATGGTGCGTCGCGCCGCCGGCGCCCTCGCCGCCGAGGGTCGGATCGTCGTCACGCAGCGCGGCGCCGTGGTCGATATCGCCGACGCCCGCGGCCCGGTCCGCCTTGCGCCGCCGCGCTAGAACGTCTCGTCCGCCCTTACGCCCCAGAGATCGGTCTTCGGCGCCCAGCCGCGGACGCCGCCCGCCTCGACCCGGCACCAGAGCGGCGCGCAGGACAGCACCCGGGCGATCACGCCCGCTTCGGCGCGGGCGACCACGCGCGCCGAGACGGCCGGTTCCGCCCGGAGCTCGACATCAGGGGCCGACGTGATGACGGCGGTGCGTCGGCCGCGCAGCAGCGAGTGGTGCACCCAGCCGTCGGCGTTGTCCTGATCGCGCACCTTCCGCCAGTGGCCATGCTCGGCGACCACCTCCAGCGGCGCGTCGCGGCGCAGGAACACCCAGTCGATCCGATGCGTGAGCCCTGGCCCGCGGCGCACGTTGGCGCGATCCACGTTCAGGCTGACGAAGCGTGGCAGCGGCAGGTTGGTGACGGGCCCGGGGCGCGTCTCCGCCGGCTGCGTCGCAGGTGCGGAGATCGGCGCGAGACAGAGGTTGAGCGCCAGCGCGAAGCCGAGCGCGAGACGAAGGCGGGGCGTGAGCATGAGCGCCTGTTATCGGTGGTTACGTCCTGCGAAAGATTCTATCACGGCGAAAAGCGCAGGGGGAGCGTCATGCCGTATCGTCGCGTCAAGGTCGTGGTCACGCGGGCCTTGCCCGAGCCGATCGAGACGCGGATGCGCGAGCTTTTCGACGTCGAGCTGAACGAGACCGACGCCCCCTTGAGCGCCGAGGCGCTCGCCGCCGCCGCCGCCCGCGCCGAAGTTCTCGCCCCGACGGTCACCGACCGCATCGACGATGCGGTCATCGCCCGCGGTGCGGCGGCCGGGCTGAAGCTGATCGCGAGCTACGGCGCGGGCGTGGACCACATCGACGTCTCGGCCGCGAAGGCGCACGGCGTGCTGGTGACGAACACCCCCGGCGTCCTCGCCGAGGACACCGCCGACATGACGATGGCGCTGATTCTCGCCGTCATCCGGCGGATGCCCGAGGGCCTCGCGCTGATGCAGTCGGGCAAGTGGGAGGGGTGGGCGCCGACGGGCATGGTCGGGCGGCGTCTCGCGGGCAAACGGCTCGGCATCGTGGGGCTCGGCCACGTCGGGCGGGCGGTCGCGCGCCGCGCGAGCGCCTTCGGCCTCCAGCTCCACTATCACGACCGCGCGCGGCTGCGCGTCGACGCCGAGGAAGCGCTGGGTCTGACCTGGTGGGAAAGCCTCGATCAGATGCTCGCGCGGATGGACGTCGTGACCGTCCACGTGCCGCACACGCCCGCCACCTTCCACCTGCTCTCCGCCCGGCGGCTCCAGCTGATGAAGCCGACCGCGTTCCTCATCAACACCGCGCGCGGCGAGGTGGTCGACGAGACCGCGCTGACGAAGATGCTGCTCAAGGGCGCGCTGGCCGGCGCCGCGCTCGACGTCTTCGAGAAGGAGCCGGCCGTGAACCCGCGGCTGCGCGGCCTGCCGAACGTCGTGCTGCTGCCGCACATGGGGTCGGCGACCGAGGAGGGACGGCTCGAGATGGGAGAGAAGGTGATCCTCAACATCAAGACCTACGCCGACGGCCATCGGCCGCCGAACGTGGTGACGCCTGAAATGCTCTAGGCGCCGGCCGACGCGCCCGCCGCCGGTTGAGGGGGCGGCGCGTTCGGCGGCGCACAGACAAGCGGCGCGCCGACGAACTCCCGTCCGGCGGCGCTGATGGCGACGGCCCCGTCGGGAAGCCGCCGAACCACCTTTCCTTGCGCGAAGATGTACGGGGTGACCTTGATCGTTGCGAACATGGCGTCTCCTTCGGCGCGATGGACGCAAGCCGCGCGTTGCAACCTCACCGTGATCATACCGATCGCCGACTGAAAGAAGTTTAATCAGAGTTTGCTCAACGACAAGGCGTTTTGTAAACCTTTTGCAAAGGAAACGCGGCCGCGCCCCCGGGACTTTGGCGCCATAGCGTCGCGCCGCCGAGTTTGCGAAGGTCCTTGCAAGACAGAAGGTCGCGCGCGACGTCGAGCCGCGTAGGCGCGGCGGGCCTACCAACAAACGTCCGGGGAGAGACGCATGACGACACGGCGGATCGCAGCCAGAACCCGGAACCGATGGCAGGTGAACCGCGCTGCGGTGGCGTCCTTGCTTGGCGCCTGGGCGGCGGCGGCGGCGCTCCTGATCCTGATGGGCGAGCCGCTCGGCGCGCGCTTCCTCGACCTGCCGCTCGGCGTCTATCTGGCGGGGCAGGGCGCCGTGATCGGCGCTGTGATCCTGGGCGTCGCCCTCGTAGGCCGCGCCGACCGCGACGACGCCTGAGGCGCGGTCAGCGCCGCCCGATCCACCCGCCGCCAAGCACGCGCGTCCCGTCGTAGAAGACGCAGGCCTGACCGGGCGCGACGCCTGTCTCGCCCGCAGCGAGGGTGACGAGCGCGCGGTCGGGGCCTGTGGGCGTGACGATCGCGTCGGCCGCAGGGCGGGTCGAGCGGACTTTGACGGCGAGGGCGCGGCCTTCCCGCGGGGCGTCCTCGAAAGGCGCGTCGCCGAGCCAGTTGACGGAGGCGATCGCGAACGTCCGCGTCTCCAGCGCGGCGCGCGGTCCGACCACCACCCGCCGCGCCGCCGGATCGAGCCGCACGACGTACAGCGGCTCCCCGCCGCCGACGCCGAGACCGCGACGCTGCCCCACCGTGTAGTGGATCACGCCGCGATGCTCGCCCACCACGCGACCGGCCAGATCGACGATGTCGCCCGGTTCCGCGGCGCCGGGGCGCAGCTTCTCGATGACCGCCGCATAGCCGCCGCTCGGCACGAAACAGATGTCCTGACTGTCGGGCTTGTCGGCGATCGACAGCCCGAGGTCGGTGGCCAGGCGACGCGTCTGCGCCTTGGTCTCGAGGGCGCCGAGCGGAAACCGCAGATAGGCGAGCTGGTCGCGCGTCGTGGTGAACAGGAAATAGCTCTGATCGCGCGACGGGTCGGCCGCCGCATGGAGCTCGGGTCCCGACGGGCCTGAGACGCGGCGGACGTAATGCCCGGTCGCGAGACAGTCCGCGTCGAGATCGCGCGCCGTCTCCAGCAGGTCCCGGAACTTCACCCGTTCGTTGCAGCGGATGCAGGGCACCGGAGTCGCGCCGGCGAGATACTGGTCGGCGAAGTCGTCGATGACGCTCTCGCGGAACCGGCTCTCGTAGTCGAGCACATAGTGGGGAAATCCCATCGCCTCCGCCACGCGCCGCGCGTCGTGGATGTCGCGGCCCGCGCAGCATGCGCCCTTTTTCGCCGTCGCCGCGCCGTGGTCGTAAAGCTGGAGGGTGACGCCGATCACGTCATGCCCGGCCCGCGCCAGCATGGCCGCCACGACCGAGCTGTCGACGCCGCCCGACATGGCGACGACGACCCGCGAGCGGCCGCCGCGCGCGTCTGCGCCGAGATCTTCAAATAGCCCCATCTCTGTGCTCATGGCCGCTAACTAACCCCCGTTCATTCCATTTTAAAGGCGCGGCGCGACTGTCCGGGCAGGGTTTTGACGTGGCCTGCGTGGAGTTCTCAATGAGTATGTCGGAGCAATCGTCCGCCGCGCGCGGGCGAACGCCTGGGCGCATGGCGCTGTCGGACCTGCCGCCGCAAGACACCAAGCGCTGGGTCGCGAGCCGCAAGGCGGCCGTCGTCGCCGCCGTGCGACAACAACTCATCACGCCCGAGGAGGCTTGCCGGCGATACAACCTCAGCGCCGAGGAGTTCGACAGCTGGCGCGCCGCGCTCGACGAGCACGGTGTCGGCGCGTTGCGCACGACGCGGCTCCAGCTCTACCGGTCCTAGCCGGCGGAACTCTCGCGCGAGACGGTGCGGCGAGGCAGTTTTGCAACCCTAAGGCGAAATCGATCACCGATTGCACCACCGAAGGTAAGTTTCCGTTTACCACCGGCTTGCTAACGTTGCTCTTAACACCGGTTGACGCAACCGCGGAGGGAGCGACAGATGCGCGTGCTGCTGATCGAGGATGATCCGTCGACGTCGCGGAGCATCGAGACGATGCTTCGCAAGGCCAACTTCAACGTCTATTCGACGGACCTCGGCGAGGAAGGCCTCGATCTGGCGAAGTTGTACGACTACGACCTGATCATCCTCGACATCAATCTGCCGGACATGACCGGCTATGACGTTCTCAGGAAACTGAGGCTGGCGAAGATCGACACCCCGACGCTGATCCTGTCGGGGCTCGACGACACAGACAACAAGATCAAGGGTTTCGGCTTCGGCGCTGATGACTATCTCACGAAACCGTTCAACCGCGAAGAACTGGTGGCGCGCATCCACGCGATCGTCCGGCGCTCTAAAGGACATGCGCAGTCCGTGATTCAGACCGGCGAGATTCGCGTCAATCTCGACGCCAAGACGGTCGAGGTGAACGGTCAGCCGGTGCACCTCACCGGAAAGGAATACCAGATGCTCGAGCTTCTCTCCTTGCGGAAGGGCACGACCCTGACCAAGGAGATGTTCCTGAATCACCTCTACGGCGGCATGGACGAGCCCGAGTTGAAGATCATCGACGTCTTCATCTGCAAGCTGCGCAAGAAGCTGTCAGCCGCGACCGGCGGCGAGAATCACATCGAGACCGTGTGGGGCCGCGGCTATGTGCTGCGCGATCCGGCGCCGGCGCCGGAGGCGTTCACCCAGCGTGTCGCCGCAGGGTGAGTCGAGGGTCATCCGCCGAGGGCGATGCGCCGCGCATGTTCGGCGAGGTCGGTGCGCTCGTAGACGAATCGCGGCGAAAACGGCGGCGGGTCTTCTGCGAGGAACGCGCGAATCGACGCCACCATCGCCACGGCGTCCGCGCGCTTCTGGTCCACGCAGCCTGTTTCGCGCCATGCCTTGAAGGCTTCGAGGGCCTGAGGCGACACCGTCGCCGCCGCGTCGACCGTGCGCCACCGCCGGTCCGCGTAGAAGATCGCCTTCGCCGCGCCGATGAGGGCTTGCGCCGAGCCGTCGTCGATCACCCCGGCGCGGCGCGCGGCCTCCACGGTGAAGCGGACGTTCGCCATCGGGAGAGAGAGGGCGGCGTATCCCGTCTCGGCAGGTCCGTGCGCGAGCGCCACCTCGTCGTCGTCCGTCCACGTCCCGTCGCGGAACGCCTCGAAGATCGGGCCGACGCCCCGCATGCCGAACGGATGCAGCTCCGCGGCGCGGAGCGCGCCCATCGAGGCGGCGCCGAAGACGTGCACGCCCGCGTCGAGCGCCGCGAGGATCTCCTTGTGCCAGACCGCGGGCGTCTGCTCGAAGACGCCGTCGGCGATGCCGATCACCCGCGGCCTGTCGGCCAGAGCGCGCCAGATGTCGCCGTGGCGCACGGGAGGGCGATAGTCGGCGTCGAGCAGCGCCCGCGCCTCAGACACCGGCGCCGACGGGCCGAGATAGATGATCGCGCTCACGCCGCCTGCTCCATGACCGCAAGCGCCCGCGCGCCGGGCGCGTAGCGGTCGTGGTCGTGCGGGCCTTCGAGGCCGGGAATCACCGCGCGCATCACCGGCACGCCGAACGCGGGCTTGGACAGGTCGCAGAGGAAAACCTCATCGATCCCGACGGCCGCGAGCCGCCCGGCGAGGTGTTCGAGATCGGCGCGCAGATCGTCCGATAGGAACGCCGGCGCCGCCGAAAAGGCCCGCGGGGCCGCGCCGTGCATCAGCAGGTCGCGCCGCAGAGCCTGGATCTCGGGGTCGGGCGCCGCGTACTCCTCCTCCCCGAGATCGTCGCGCGCGCCCGAGATCACCGTCAGCCGGTGCTGCGCCGCCTCGGTGAGCGCGCGGGAGAGGGCGATGGCGGGCGTAAGGTGGCAGCCTTGCCCCACCGCCGACCGCGCCGCGCCGCCGACGCCGTCCGCCCGCTCCATGATCCAGGCGAAATAGCTGGCCACGCCGACGTCCGTCGTCGTCTCCCAGACGCCCACGGCGAGGTCGGCGGCTTCGAACCGGTCGAGCAGCCAGCGGCAGGCCGGATCGTCGACGGTGGCGACGTCGACGCGCGTCGCCTCGCGCGCGGCGTCGTCCGCGAAGAACCAGAGCGTCGTCGCGTCGCGCTCGATGACTTCGGTGATCGCGTGCACGGCCGCCTCCGTCGGCGTGTTGCCCGAGGCGAGGCCGTTGGTCGACGCGAAGAAACAGCCCGAGCCCGGCGGCATCGGGTGGGTGTATGCGGCGTGCACCGTCTCATAGGGGGCCCAGAGCGCATCGCCGGCGAACAGATCGAAACCCGCGATCCACGGGATCGCCGCGTCCTCGCGCCACGCGCTGTCGACGACCGGCGGCAGGCGGGAGAGCGTGATCGCGCGACCAGGGGGCGCGGGGGCCGTCACGGTCGGGTGGTCGATGGTCTCCGCGTGCCAGCACTCGATGGATTCCATCAGCGCCGACGCAGCCGAGTGGTCGACGGTCAGACCCTTGCCGAGGGAGATGGCGGCCGAACGCGCGTTGGGCCGCACCGCCATGGCGACGGGGACGCCTATGCGGTCGAGCCCGGTGAGAAACCCGAGGCGGGTGAGCCCGATCCGTGGCGCGACGGCCTTGGCCCGCGCGATGGTGTCCGACAGCGCGAGGGCGCGGTGCGCCCCTTCGCGCAACTGCTTGCGATCGTCGTCGGAGCCTATCCTGTCGAGGCCGCGCGCCGTGATCGACGCCGACCCGTCGGCCGTCGTCACGCCTTGGGGGCGATGCGGGCGCCGACGGCGGTCGGCGTGATGCGGGCGCCGACGGCGGTGGGGGTGATGCGGGCGCCGGCGGCGAGAGGCAGGGCGCGGCGGGTGCT
>RECW01000158.1 GCA_007693835.1 Paracoccaceae bacterium
GGCGGGCCCGGCGGGCCGCGGCGGCCGCTCGGGCGCGGCGCAGGCGCCTGCGACCATCAGAACGGCGGCGGCGAGCCACAAGCCCCGCCTCGGGCGGCCCGCGCCGCGCCGGCGCGACCGAGGGGTCCGTCCGCATCGCTGAAAGAACGTGACGTCGGCGACCGCGTTGCGCATCCTGATCCCCCGAGCAGACGCTCACCCAGGCGGCGCCGACCCGCCGCGAACGGAGGCGACGATATGGCCGCCGGGCCCGGAAGTAAACGCGGGGCGGCGGCGGCGCCGCGGGCCGACGGCCTCGCGCCCGGCCTCTATGTCGTCGCGACGCCGATCGGCAACGCGGGCGACATCACGCGCCGCGCCGTCGACGTGCTCGCGCGCGCCGACGCGATCGCCGCCGAGGACACGCGGCGCGCGCGCCGCCTGCTGGACACGTGCGGCGTCGCGGTGGCGGGGCGCCCGATGATCCCGTATCACGACCACAACGGCGCGGCGCAGCGCCCGGCGCTGCTCGCGCGGCTCGCGGCCGGCGAGAGCGTGGCGCTGGTGTCGGACGCCGGCACGCCGCTGCTGGCGGACCCAGGGTGGAAGCTCGTCCGCGCGGCGATAGACGCCGGCGCGCCGGTCCACCCCCTGCCCGGCCCGTCGGCGCTGCTCGCCGCGCTGACGGCGGCCGGATTGCCGACCGACCGCTTCCTCTTCGCCGGCTTTCCGCCGCCGCGCGAAGCAGAACGGGCGCGCTGGCTGGCCGAACTCGCGCCGCTCCGCGCGACGCTGGTGTTCTACGAGGCCCCCCACAGGCTGGCGGACACGCTCGCGGCGCTCGCGACGGCGCTCGGGCCGCGAGAGGCGGCGGTGTGCCGCGAACTCACCAAGACGCACGAGGAGATCAGACGGGGCCCTCTCAGCGACCTCGCCGCCGCCTACGCCGCGGGCGCCGAGCGGCGCGGCGAGATCGTCGTGGTCGTGGGGCCTCCGAACGAAGACGCGCATGATCCGGGGGCGACCCGCGCGGCGGTGGACGCGGCGCTGCGGACGGCGCTCGAGACGCTTTCGGTGCGGGACGCGGCGCGCGAGGTCGCGGCCGCGCTGGACGCGCCGCGGAAGGCGGTTTACCAAAGAGCGGTGGAGTTGCGGGGGCGGCGTGAATGAGCAGACAGGCGCGCGGCGCGGCGGCTTGCAAGGCGGGGCTGGCGGCCGAGGACGCCGCGGCCCGTCTTTACGCAGCCGCAGGCGCCGAGGTGGTCGCGCGACGCTGGCGCCGCCGCGAAGGAGAGATCGACCTCGTGGTGCGCCGGGAAGACGCCCTGATCTTCGTCGAAGTGAAAACGGGCGCGCATGCGCGGGAGGCGGTCACGCCGCGCCAGCAGGCGCGCATCGCAGCCGCCGCGGCGCGGTATATCGCCGAGACCGCGGCTCCGGACCAGACCTTCCGTTTCGACGCGGCCTTCGTCGACTCGACAGGCGGCGTCGACGTGGTCGAGAACGCCTTCTTCACCCCATGGTGAGGGCCTGCCGGGCGCCAGCGCGCCGACTCGCGGCCGCCGCGACCGTCGTCATCACGACGGCCGGCTGCGTGCCCGCCGTGATCGGCGCGACCGCCGCCACCGTCGGCGTCGCCGCGTCCCAGGAGCGCGGCGCCATGGGCGCGCTGTCGGACATGGAGACGCAGATCGCCATCAACAACGCCCTGCTAAACCACTCGGGGCGCCTGTTCGCGAACGTCAACGTCGCCGTCAACGAAGGGCGCGTGCTGCTCAGAGGGTCCGTGCCGACACCGGAGGACAGCGTCGAGGCGACGCGGATCGCCTGGACGATCTCGGGCGTCAGGGAGGTGATCAACGAGCTGAACGTCGACTCGATGCGCGGCTTCTCGGGTTTCGCGAGCGACAACTGGATCGCGACGCAGCTGCGCAGCCGGCTGGTCCGCGACCCGATGATCGCCTCGCGCAACTACACCATCGAGATCTACGACGGTGTCGTCCACCTCATCGGGATCGCGCTGTCGGAGGACGAACTGCGCCGCGCGACCTGGCACGCCTCGGTCACGCCCGGCGTGCGCGAAGTCGTCAGCCACGTCGTGCTGACGGACGACGTGCGCCGCCCTGACCCCGCAGCCTGAGGCTCATCCCATGGCTCTCTCCGTCGCTCTCCAGATGGACCCGATCGGCGGCGTCGACATCGCCGCCGACACCACCTTCCGTCTCGCCGAGGAGGCCCAGGCGCGCGGCCATACGCTGTTCCACTACCACCCCCGCGACCTCGTCTGGCGCGAGGGGCGCGTGCTCGCGACCGGCGAGGACGTCACGGTGCGGCGGGTCAAGGGCGACCATGTCACGTTCGGGCCGCGCCGGCAGATCGACCTCGCGACGCAGGACGTGGTGCTGCTCCGCCAGGACCCGCCCTTCGACATGGCCTACGTCACCACCACCCACATCCTCGAGCGCATCCACCCGAAGACGCTGGTGGTCAACGACCCGTTCTGGGTGCGCAACTGCCCCGAGAAGCTGCTGGTGCTCGACTTCGCCCACCTCGGCCCGCCGACGATGATCGCCCGCGGGCTCGACGACATCCGCGCCTTCCGCGCCGACCACGGCGACATGATCCTGAAGCCGCTCTACGGCAACGGCGGCGCGGGCGTGTTCCGCCTGCCAGAGAGCGACGCCAACCTCGCCGCGCTGCACGAGCTGTTCATGGGCATCAACCGCGAGCCGCTGATCGCGCAGAAGTTCCTGCCGGCGGTCTCGGCGGGCGACAAGCGCGTGATCCTGGTCGACGGCGAGCCCGTCGGGGCCATCAACCGCGTGCCGCAGAAGGGCGAGACCCGCTCCAACATGCACGTCGGCGGCGCGCCGCAGCCGACCGCGCTGACCGGGCGCGACCGCGAGATCTGCGCCGCCATCGGGCCGACGCTGCGCGAGCGGGGGCTGATCCTCGTCGGCATCGACGTGATCGGCGGCGCCCTCACCGAGATCAACGTCACATCGCCGACGGGCGTGCAGGAGCTGGAGCGCTTCGACGGGCTGAACGTCGCCGCCCTGATCTGGGAGGCGATCGAGCGCCGGCGGGCGGGCTGACGACGCGCCCATGTCGCTCCGCCTCGCCGCGCTGTCGCTCCTGCTGCGCCTGTTCGAGAAGCCGAGGCTCGCCGCGGCGCAGGATCTCACGGGGCTGCGCGCCGGGTTCGAGGCCATCGCCGCGGCCAGCTTCCCGTCGCCGCCTGGCGTATCCTACGCGGACGAATGGCTCGGCCGGATCGCGGCCGTGCGCGCCCGGCCGCCGGGCGCGGGCGGCGCGCTCATCCTCTATCTGCACGGCGGCGCCTTCATTCTCGGCTCGCCGCGGACTCACCGCCACCTCGCCGCGGCCCTCGCCGCGGCGGCGGGGGCGGAGGCGGCCATCCCCGCCTACCGCCTCGCGCCCGAGCACCCGCACCCCGCCGCGCTCGAGGACGCCCTCGCCGCCTGGCGCGCCCTGCTCGACCGCGGGGCGGACCCCGCGCGCACGGCCTTCGCCGGCGACAGCGCCGGCGGCGGGCTCGCGCTCGCGCTCGCGGCGGCGGCGCGCGCGGAAGGCCTCCCCGACCCCGCCTGCGTCGTCGCCTTCTCGCCGTGGGTGGACATGACGCTCTCGGGCGCGTCGTGGCGGACGAACGCCGAGGCCGACTGCATGCTGCCCGCGACGCGCGCGCCGGAGGTCGTCGGCTGGCGCATGAACGGCGCGGACTTGCGCGACCCCTTCGCCTCGCCGCTTTTCGCGCGCTGGGACCGGCCGCCGCCGCCGGCGCTGATCTTCGCGAGCCGCACCGAAGTGCTGGCCGACGACGCCATCGCGATGGCGGCGGCGCTGAAGGCGGCCGGCGGCGAAGCCGAGATCGCGTGGGCGCCCGACGCGCCGCACGCCTGGCCGATCTTCACCGGCCTCGCGCCGGAGGCGGACGAGGCGCTGGCCGAGGCGGGCGCCTACGTCGCGCGGCGGACGGGCGTCGCGCCATGACGCGGCTTCAGGCGCGCGCCGCCGGATCGGTGAGCTTCCTGTGCTCCTCGAGCGCGAAGCGGTCGGTCATGCCGGCGATGTAGTCGGCCACCACGCGCGCGCGAACGGCGCCCGCGCCCAGCGCCTCTGCCGACCACTCGGGCGGCATCATCGCGGGGTCGGCGTGAAACGCCTCGAACAGGTCGCGCACCACCCGGGCGGCCTTGGCGCGCATGCGGCGCACGCGCCAATGGCGATACATGTTCTCCCACAGGAACCGGCGGATCGCGCCGATGTGGGCGGTCATCTCCGCCGAGAAGGCGATCACCGGCGCGCCCGCCCGGCGCACCGCGTCGGCCGACGCCGGCGCGAGGGCGGCCAGCCGACGACGGCTCTCCGCCACCGCGTCGTCGACGATCGCGCCGAACACCCGGCGCAGCGCTTCGGTCTGGGTGCGGGCGGGGTCGAGGCCGGGCCATTCGGCCTCCACCGCCTCCCACGCCTGACCGACGAGCGGCAGGGCGCGCGCGGCCTCGGCGTCGAACAGGCCCGCGCGCAGCCCGTCTTCGAGATCGTGGTTGTTGTAGGCGATGTCGTCCGACAGCGCCGCCGCCTGCGCCTCTGCGCTGGCGTAGGTGTGCAGCTCCAGCGGCAGGCGCGCGTCGCAGGCCCGCAGCGCCTCGGGCAGCGCGTCGCGGGGCGCGTCCGCGCCGGGCAGGAGCGGCCCGTTGTGCTTGGCGAGGCCCTCCAGCGTCTCCCACGTCAGGTTCAGCCCGTCGAAGGCGGCGTAGCGGTTCTCCAGCGCCGTCACGATCTTCAGCGCCTGGGCGTTGTGGTCGAAGCCGCCGTGCTCGGCCATGCAGGCCGCCAGCGCGTCCTCGCCCGTGTGCCCGAAGGGCGTGTGGCCGAGGTCGTGGGCCAGCGCCACCGCCTCCGCCAAATCCTCGTCGAGGCCGAGGGCGCGGGCCAGAGTGCGGGCGATCTGGGCCACTTCGATCGAATGCGTCAGCCGGGTGCGGTAATGGTCGCCCTCGTGCTCCACGAACACCTGCGTCTTGTGCTTCAGGCGCCGGAACGCGCTGGAATGGATGATGCGGTCGCGGTCGCGCTGGAACTCGGAGCGGTGGGCGCTCGGCGCTTCGGGGTGAAGCCGGCCGCGGCTCGCTTCCGGTCGGGCGGCGTAGGGCGCATACTCTCTGCTGCTCATCTTGGCGCTCCGGCGGCGAGGCGTTACATCGTGTGCATAGACCATCGGGAGACGCGACGCATGAACCTGACGATGCCCATCGAGGTGACGGAGCGCGCGAAGGCCCGGATCGCGGAGATCGCCGAGGCCGAAGGCGCGCCGAAGAAGCTCCGCGTCGCGGTGCTCGGCGGCGGCTGCTCGGGCTTCCAGTACGAATTCGCGCTCGAGGACGCGGCGAAGCCCGACGACATGGTCGTCGCCGACGCCGTGCTGATCGACCCCGAATCCCTGCCTCTGCTCTCTGGCTCGGTGATCGACTTCAAGGACGAGCTCATCGGCGCCCGCTTCGCCGTGCAGAACCCCAACGCCACGTCGAGCTGCGGCTGCGGCGTCAGCTTCTCGATCTGACGCGAATCGTTGTTTTCCTTTCGTTCACGGCTAGCCTCGTCGCGGGAGAGGGCTGCGCGATGGGGATGAGGGCGTGACGGTCGCGACGGCCGATCCGATGACGGCGGCGCGCGGCCTGCTGCGCTCGGTGTTCGGGTTCGACGGCTTCCGGCCGGGGCAGGAGGAGATCGTCGCCGCCGTCAGCGCCGGGCGCGACGTGCTGGCGATCATGCCGACGGGCGGGGGCAAGTCGCTCTGCTACCAGCTGCCGGCGCTGGCGCGGCCGGGGGTGACGGTGGTGGTCTCGCCGCTGATCGCGCTGATGCGCGATCAGGTGCGGGCGCTCCGGGCGGCGGGGGTCGAGGCGGGCGCGCTGACCTCGGCCAACACCGCCGAGGAGAACGACGCGGTGTTCGCGGCGCTGTCGGCGGGGCGGCTGAAGCTGCTCTACATGGCGCCCGAGCGGATCGCGGTCGCCGGCGGGCTGCTGCGGCGGGCGGGCGTCTCGCTGCTCGCGGTGGACGAGGCGCATTGCGTCAGCCAGTGGGGCCACGACTTCCGCCCCGACTATCTGCGCCTCGGCGAGCTTCGCCGCGCGCTGGGCGGCGTGCAGACCGCGGCCTTCACCGCGACCGCCGACGCCGAGACCCGCGCCGAGATCGTCGAGAAACTGTTCGACGGCCCGCCCGAGACCTTCCTGCGCGGCTTCGACCGCCCCAACCTGTTCCTCGCCTTCGCGCCGAAGACCCGCCCGCGGGAGCAGCTGCTCGACTTCGTGCTGCCGCGCAAAGGTCGCTCCGGCGTGGTCTACGCGGGCTCGCGCAACAAGACCGAGGTGCTGGCGCAGGCGCTGCGGGAGAAGGGGGTCGACGCCCTGCCCTACCATGCCGGCCTCGAGCCTGCGACGCGGCAGGCCAACCAGGACCGCTTCCAACAGCAGGACGACATGGTGATGGTGGCGACCGTCGCCTTCGGCATGGGGGTCGACAAGCCCGACATCCGCTTCGTCGCCCACGCCGACCTGCCTAAGTCCGTCGAGGCCTACTATCAGGAGATCGGCCGCGCCGGCCGTGACGGCGCGCCGGCCGAGACCTTCACCCTCTACGGCGCCGACGACATCGAACTCCGCCGCCGCCAGATCGACGAGAGCGCGGCGCCGGAGGAGCGCAAATGGGCCGACCGCCGCCGGCTCGAAGCCCTGATCGCCCTCGCCGAAGCGCCCCGCTGCCGCCGCGTGACGCTGCTGGCCTACTTCGGCGAGGACGCCGCGCCCTGCGGCGCCTGCGACCTCTGCAAGAACCCGCCGCGCCTGTTCGACGCCACCGTGCTCGCGCAGAAGGCGCTCTCGGCCGCCGTCCGCACCGGCGAGCGGTTCGGCGCGGGGTATCTGATCGAGGTGCTGCGCGGCGAGGCGACCGAGAAGGTGCGCGCCCGCGGCCACGACGCCCTGCCCACCTTCGGCGTCGGCCGCGACCTCGACGCCGGGCGGTGGAAAGGCGTCTTCCGCCAGCTGACGGCCCTCGGCCTGCTGCGCCCCGACCCCGAGCGCTTCGGGGGCCTGCGCTGCGGCGACGGCGCGCGCGCCGTGCTGAAGGGCGAGCGCGTGGTGGAGATGAAGGAGGACACGCGGCCTGCGAAGGCCGAGCGCCGCGCAGCGCCGGCGGCCCTCGTCGCGGCGGAGGACGAGGCGCTGCTTTCACGCCTCAAGGCGAAGCGCCGCGAACTCGCCGAGGCGCAGGGCGCGCCCGCCTACGTGGTCTTCCCCGACCGCACGCTGATCGAGATGGCGACGCGCAAACCGCGGACGCTGCCGGACCTTGCGGCGCTGCACGGCGTCGGCGAGAAGAAGCTCGCGCAATACGGCAAGGCGTTCCTCGAGGTGCTGACCGGCGGCGCGACGACCGAGGACCACCCGGCGCAGGACCGGCTCGACGCGGTGGACCGCGCCCTCTACGACGCCCTGACCGCCGCGCAGGCAGACCTCGCCCGCGGCCCCGACGGCACGGAGAAATACATGACCCTGCCGCGCGCGACGCTGGCCAGGATCGCCGCCGCCCGCCCCGCCTCGCTCGCGGCGCTGGAGGCGATCTCCGGCGTCGGGCCGCAGAAGGCCGCGCGCTTCGGCGCGGTGTTCCTCTCCCTGATCGCCGCCCACGGGGCCGACCGATGAAGATCGCGACCTTCAACATCAACGGCGTGAAGGCGCGGCTGCCGGCCCTGCTCGACTGGCTGAAGGCCGCGACGCCCGACGTGGTCGCGCTCCAGGAGATCAAGTCGGTCGACGAGGGGTTCCCGCGCGCCGAGATCGAGGACCTCGGCTACCACGTCGAGACCCACGGGCAGAAAGGCTTCAACGGCGTCGCCCTGCTCTCCAGGCGGCCGCTGGAGGACGTCGTCCGCGGGTTGCCCGGCGACGACGCCGACGAACAGGCGCGCTGGATCGAGGCGACCGTCTCGGGCGACGGCGCGGCGGTGCGCGTCTGCGGCCTCTACCTGCCGAACGGCAATCCTGCGCCGGGGCCGAAATACGACTACAAGCTGGCGTGGATGGCCCGGCTCGAAGCCCGCGCCCGGGCGCTGCTGGCCGAGGAGGCGCCGGCCGTGATGCTCGGCGACTACAACGTCATCCCGGAGGCGCGCGACGTCCACGACCCCGCCGCATGGGGACAGGACGCGCTCTATCTGCCCCAGACCCGCGCCGCCTTTCGCAGAATCCTGCATCTCGGCTTCACCGACGCGGTGCGCGCCTTCGACGCGGGCGAGGCCTACACGTTCTGGGACTATCAGGCCGGGGCCTGGCCGAAGAACCACGGCATCCGCATCGACCATGCGCTCCTGACCCCGCAGGCCGCCGACCGCCTGCGCGCCGCGGGCGTCGACCGCGCCGTGCGGGGCGGCGACAAGCCCTCGGACCATGTCCCGGTCTGGCTGGAGATCGACCTGTGAGGGCCCGCCGATGACCCGCGAGATCGTCCTCGACACCGAGACCACCGGCCTCGACCCCGCCGAGGGCCACCGCGTCGTCGAGATCGGCGCGGTGGAGCTGATGAACCACGTGCCGACCGGCCGCGTCCACCACGTCTACATCAACCCCGGCCGCCCGATGCCGCCCGAGGCCGAGGCGGTGCACGGGCTGACCGACGCCTTCCTCGCCGACAAGCCGGTCTTCGCCGCGGTGGCCGAGGCCTTCGTCGGCTTCGTCGCCGAGGCGCGGCTGGTGATCCACAACGCCGCCTTCGACATGCGCTTCCTCAACGCCGAGTTCGAGCGCCTCGGCCTGACGCGATGGCCGATGGAGCGCGCCGTCGACACGGTGGCCATCGCGCGGCGCAAGTATCCAGGCTCCCCCGCCAATCTCGACGCCCTCTGCCGCCGTTTCGGCGTCGACAACTCCGGCCGCGAGAAGCACGGCGCGCTGCTCGACGCGGAACTGCTGGCCGAAGTCTACCTGCACCTGATCGGCGGGCGCCAGCCGGGTTTCGCCCTCGGCCTCGCCGCCGCCGAAGGCCCCCGCGCCGCGGCCTACGTCCCGCCGCCTCGCCCCCGCCCGCGCCGCCCGCTTCTCACCGCCGCCGAGGCCGAGGCCCACGCGGCGTTCGTCGAGACGCTGGGCGAGGGCGCGCTGTGGCGGCGGACGGGCGGTTAGGCGCGTCCGCCCTGCGCGTCAGTCCGCCGTCGCTTCTTCGAGGAACCGCGAGAAGGCGGCCCACGACAGCCGGTCGGCGCGCTCGCGATAGCGATCGGAGCCGAAGACGGTGAAGGCGTGGGGCGCGCCCGCGTAGACGGCGATCTCGTAGTCCACCCCGGCCGCCTCCAGTTCGACCGAGAGCTGCGCGACGTCGGCCATGCTCGGGTTCTGATCGGCCCCGCCGTGCAGGATCAGCACGGGCGCGGCGTCGGCGGGCCAGCTCTGCCCTTCGGGCGTGTCCACGCCGCCGTGGAACGAGACGAAGCCGACGATGCCCTCGCCAAGCCCCGAGCGCGCGAGTTCGAGCGTCGCGGCGCCGCCGAAGCAGTAGCCCATCACCACGGTCGCAGCGCCCGCGCCGCTCAGCGCCTGCGCCTCTTCGAGCCCCGCCGTCAGGCGCGCGCGCATCTCCGCGCGATCGGCGTAAAGCGCGCCGGTGGCGGCGCGGCGCCCGTCGAGCGTGTCGGGACGGACCCCCGCGCCGAACAGGTCGAGCGCGAAGGCGTCGTATCCCATCTCGGCGATCATCCGCGCCCGCGTCGCCTCGTAGGCGTCCAGGCCGTCCCAGTCGTGCACGATGACGACGAGCCCCTGCGCCTCTCCTTCCGCGGGCACGAAGTAGCCCTCGAACGCCATGCCGCCTGCGGCGTAGCGCACGGCCTGACCCGCCAGCGCCGGGGCGGCGGCGAGCAGCAAGGCGGCGGTGAGCAGACTGGTCTTCACGGCGGTTCCCTCCCTGTGGTCGACGCCTGCCAGGAACTAGCGGCGCGGCGAGACGATCCAGCGCGCGATCGGAAACTGATCGTCGCGAGCGCGTCGCGCCGCGGCGGCCCGCCACGTCCGCCCTGCGGCGGTGTCCGCGCCACGCGCCAGCCCCTTAAGCCGCGCCCGCCTCCGCCTCCCCCTCGTCGCCCCGCCCGGCGAGCGACAGGGGCCGCGCGTCGATCCCGTTCAGGGCGCACCAGCGGCAGAGCGCCTCCTCCGCGCCATGGGTCACCCAGACCTCCGCCGCGCCGGTCTCGACGATGGTCGCGGTCAGCTCGTCCCAGTCGGCGTGGTCGGAGATCGCCATGGCGACCTCCGCGCCGCGCTGCTTCGCGCGCTGGCGCAGCCGCATCCATCCGCTCGCCGCGCAGATCACCGGGTCCGGCAGGCGGCGCGCCCAGCGGTCGGCCAGCGCGGAAGGCGGCGCCAGCACCACCGCGCCGCGCAGGGCCTGCTTCTCCGCCGCCGCGGCCGGCAGCAGCGGCCCGAGCGCCACGCCGTGGGCCTCGTACAGATCGCACAGCTTCACCAGCGCGCCGTGCAGGCGGATCGGCGCGTCCCACCCCGCCCGGCGCAGCTCCGCGATCAGCCGCTGCGCCTTGCCGAGCGCATAGACGCCGACGGCGTGCGCCCGCTCGGGGAAGCGCGCGAGGGAACGGAGCAGCTTGCCCACCTCGTCCTCGACGGGGGGGTGGCGGAACACCGGCAGGCCGAAGGTGGCCTCGGTGACGAACAGGTCGCAGGCCACAGGCTCGAACGGCGCGCAGGTGGGGTCGGCGCGGCGCTTGTAGTCTCCGGAGATCACCGCGCGCCGCGCGCCGACCTCGATCACCGCCTGCGCCGAGCCGAGCACGTGGCCCGCCGGCGCGAACCGCAGCCGCGCCGCGCCGATGGTCAGCGTTTCGCCGCAGGGCAGCGCCTGAACCGAGCCGAAGGCGCCTGCGCCGTAGCGCGCCGCCGCGATGGCCGCCGTCTCGGGCGTGGCCAGCAGCGCCGCCGAGCCGGGGCGGCAGTGGTCGGCGTGGCCGTGCGTCACCACCGCGCGCGCCACCGGGCGGACCGGATCCACATGGAAGTCGCCGGCGGGGCAGTATATGCCTTCGGGCGTCGCAACGAGGAGCGGGGAGCGGTCCATGGCGTCGGTTCTAGGCGGCGGCGGTCCCGGGGTCGAGCGGCCGCGCCGCGCCGTCGCGGCGGTCCTGATCGGGGCGGCGCTGATCGCGGGATGCACGACGCGGGCGCCCATCCGCACGCCGCCCACGCCCGAGACCTACGCCGCCGTCTTCGTGCCCGGCGCGCCGGACGCGCGGTTCTGGGGCGACGACACGCTGCCCCCCGACGCGCTCGCAGCGGCCGAGCAGCGCCTGCGCGGCCACCTGACGCGCCGCTGGCGCGCGGACGGGCGCCCCGCCGAGGGCGTCGACTTCGCCATCCTCGCCCTGTCGGGCGGCGGGCCGGACGGCGCCTTCTCCGCCGGCTTGCTCAACGGCTGGACCGAGCGCGGCGACCGGCCCGAATTCGACATCGTCACCGGCATCAGCGTCGGCGCCCTGATCGCCCCCTTCGCCTTCGTCGGCCCGTCGGGCGACGACGCCCTCAGGACGATCTTCACCGAACTCGACGGGACGAGCGTCGCGGAGCTCGCCATCTTCAACGCGCTGATGGGCGCCCTCGGCATCGCCGACACCCAGCCGCTGCGCGCCTCGCTGCGCCAGTTCATCGACGAGCCGTTCCTCGCCAAGGTGGCCGAGGGCTTTCGCGAGGGGCGCAACCTGCTGATCGGCACGACGAACATCGACGCCGGCCGGCCGGTGATCTGGAACATGGGGGCGATCGCCGAAGCCGGGCTGATCGACCTGTTCCGCGAAGTGATGATCGCGTCGGCCTCCATCCCCGGCGCCTTCCCGCCGGTCGCGATCGACGTGACGGACGGAACCAACGTCTACACCGAGTTCCATGTCGACGGCGGGGTGACGCACTCGGTCATCCTCGGCCCCTCCGGCGTCGACAGCGCGGTGCCGCGCGACCTGCCCTTCCCTGTCAACCAGACCATCTACGTCATCCAGAACAACGCGCTGGCCACGCCCTTCGAGCCCGTGCCGTCGCGGCTGATGGCGATCGCGACGCGCTCGCTCAGCACGCTGATCCGCGGCCAGACCAACGGCGACCTGACGGCGATCTACCTCGTCGCGCAGGCGCTCGGCGCGGACTTCCGCCTCGCCTTCGTGCCGCCGGGGTTCTACGCCTCCGCCACCGGGTTCGACCCCGCCTACATGCGCGCCCTTTTCGAGCGGGCGCGGGAGGATGCGCTCGACGGCGTGCCGTGGCTGGAGCAGCCGCCCGGCATGCTCGGGCGCCAGGCGCTGGTTCAGGCGGCGGCGGGGTTCGGGAGCCCGGTTCCGGACTGAGGGGCCTTTACGCCCGACGTCGCGGCGCTAGGCTGCGCCGCATCGCATACGAGAGGTCCGCCATGCCGTTCCGCCCAGCCGCACCGTGCCGCGACGCCGCCGAACCCGCCGGAGACGGCGCGCTCGGCGCCCTGCCGACCTGGCGGCTGGAAGACCTCTACGCCGCGCCCGACGCGCCCGAGGTGGCCGCGGACCTCGCCTGGGCGCGCACGGCCTGCGCCGATTTCGCCGCGGCCTACGAGGGCAAGCTCGCGGCGCTCGACGGCGCCGGGCTCTTCGGCGCGATCCGCGATTACGAGGCGATCGACGCCAGGCTCGGCCGGCTGATGAGCTACGCCGGGCTGCGCTACCACCAGAACACGGCGGATCCGGCCCGCGCCAAGTTCATGGGCGACCTGCAGGGGCAGGTGACGGACATCACAGCGCCGCTCGTCTTCTTCACGCTGGAGCTGAACCGCGTCGAGGACGCCGCGCTCGACGCGAAATGCGCCGAGAGCGCCGACCTCGCGCGCTATCGGCCGTGGCTCGACCGGGTGCGGGCGTGGCGGCCGCACCAGCTGTCGGACGAACTCGAGAAGTTCGAGCACGACAAGTCGGTGGTCGGGTCGAGCGCCTGGGTGCGGCTCTACGACGAGACCACCGCCGCGCTGACCTTCGAGGTGGACGGCGAGACGCTGAACCTCGAGGCGACCCTCTCCCGCCTCTCCGACCCCGATCGCGCCCGACGCGAGACGGCGGCGCATGCCCTCGCCAAGGTGTTCAAGACCAACCTTCGCCTCTTCACCCTGATCATGAACACGCTGGTCAAGGAGAAGGAGATCGAGGACCGCTGGCGCAAGCAGCCCACGCCGCAATCGGCGCGCCATCTCTCCAACCAGGTCGAGCCGGAGGTGGTCGACGCGCTCGCGGCGGCGGTGAAGGCGGCTCTGCCGAAGCTCTCGCACCGCTACTACGCGATGAAGGCCAGGTGGATGGGCCTCGAGACGCTGGAGTACTGGGACCGCAACGCCCCGCTGCCCGAGACCGACGACCGCAAGATCCCGTGGGACGAGGCGCGCGAGACGGTGCTCGGCGCCTATGCAGATTTCTCGCCGAAGATGGCCGACCTCGCCGCGCCCTTCTTCGAAAAGGGCTGGATCGACGCGCCCTGCTCGCCCGGCAAGAGCCCCGGCGCCTTCGCCCATCCGACCGTCACCGACGCGCACCCCTACGTGCTGCTCAACTACATGGGCAAGACGCGGGACGTCATGACGCTCGCCCACGAACTCGGCCACGGCGTCCACCAGCGCCTCGCCGCCGCGCAGGGCGAGCTTCTGTCGCGCACGCCGCTCACGCTGGCCGAGACGGCCTCGGTGTTCGGCGAGATGCTCACCTTCCAGCGCCTGCTCAAGGCCGAGACCGATGCGAAGAAGCGCAAGGCGCTGCTCGCCGGCAAGGTCGAGGACATGATCAACACCGTGGTGCGCCAGATGGCGTTCTACGACTTCGAGGGCCGCGTCCACGCCGCGCGCCGCGAGGGCGAACTGACCGCCGACGCGCTGGGCGAGATCTGGCTTGCGGTGCAGACCGAGAGCCTCGGGCCGGCGTTCCGCTTCGCCGAAGGCTACGAGACTTTCTGGACCTACATCCCGCACTTCATCCACTCGCCGTTCTACGTCTACGCCTACGCCTTCGGCGACGGGCTGGTGAACGCCCTTTACGCCGCCTACGAGGACGACGGCGAAGGGTTTCAGGACAAGTACTTCGCCATGCTGGCGGCGGGCGGCGCGCAGCACCACAAGGCGCTGCTCGCGCCGTTCGGGCTCGACGCGGCCGATCCCGCGTTCTGGGACCGCGGGCTCTCGCTCATCGCGTCCATGATCGACGAGCTCGAAGCGATGGACGTCTGAGGTGGACCCGAGCGCGAACGGCGTCTCCGGCGTCGGCCTCAGCCTCGACCACACCTGCGACGCGCTGCGGGAGCTTGCGCCGGCGCTCGACGCCTTCGAGGCGTTCGGGCTCGATTCGGTCGAGGTGTTTCTGCCGTCGCTCGGCGTGATCGTGGGCGGCCGCATCCGGCCCGCGGCGCTTGCGGCGATGCGCGAGGTCTGCGCCGGCCGACCCTACGCGCTGACGGCGCACGGGCCGCTCTGCTGCAACCTCGGCGACGCGGCGAACGCGGGCCTGCACCGCGACACCGCCCGCCGCAGTCTCGAGGCGGCGGCGGAAGCCGGCGCGCGCGTCCTCGTCATCCACGCCTGCGCCGCCCATCCCGAGGCCGCGGAGACGGCGATGGCGGTCGAGGCCGAGGCGCTGGCGGCGCTCGCCCCCGAAGCCGAGGCGGCCGGCGTCGTGATCGGCGTCGAGACCATGTTCCCCGATCCCGGCTCCTGGACGCCGTCGCCGGCCGAGCTGGCGCGGACCCTCGCCGAAGTGGACAGTCCGTGGGTCGGCGCCACCATCGACTTCAGCCATGCGCTTCTGAACGCCGCCGTGCGCGGGTTCGACTATCTCGTCGAGATCGCAGCCCTCGCGCCCCACGCGCGCCATCTGCACATCCACGACAGCTTCGGGCGACCCGCGCCGTTCCGCCCCTGGTCGCCGGGCGACGCGATAGCCTACGGACTCGGCGACCTCCATCTGCCGCCGGGGTCCGGCGCCGTTCCGTGGGACGCGCTGGCCGGATTGCCCTACGGCGGCTCCTGCGTGGCGAACATCGAACTCGACAAGCGGTGGGCCGACGAGTGGCCCGAGGCGATCGCCTGGACCCGGCGCTGGATCGCATCCGAGCGCTGAACACCGCGCCTCTTTGCGAGAGAAGGCCGATGAGACGGCTTGCACCGATCGCGTTCGTTCTGGCGGCCGCCCCGGTCGCGGCGCAGGATGCGCCCGATCCCCGGTACGCGTTCACGGGTTTCGGCGGCGTCATGCTCGACGACGTTTGGGAGGACGTTTTCCTCCAGCCCTGGAACCTCACCGTCGAGAAGGCGGGGCTTGCGGGCGTCGCCGCGTCGGCGCGGGTGTGGCGCCCGACGTCGTGGCTCGACGTCGAAGTCGAGAGCCAGCTGGTGTTCCATTTCGGCGACCAGCGCAACGTCGAGGTGAACGCGCCGATCGTGACCGCGCGGTGGACGGCCCCGCCATGGGCGCGGTGGATCGACAGCACCGTCGCCTACGGCATCGGCGTGTCATGGGCCAGCGAGCGCCCGGCGCTGGAGCTGCAGAACAACCGCTCGACCGAAAAGGTCATGCAATACTGGATGATCGAGCTCGACGCGGCGCTGCCCGCGGACGACTGGCGGCTCGTCGGGCGGCTTCATCACCGCTCCGTCGCCTATGGGCTCTGGGGCGCGGCGGGCGGCTCGAACGCGCTGGTCCTCGGTCTGCGCCGCCAGTTCTGAGGACGCCGCCCGCGGGGGAAGCGAGCGGCGCCGGCGTGTCTAGTGGATCGTCAGCTCGGCGCCGGCGTAGCGCACCTCGGCCGGGCGCAGCAGGCGCGCATGGGCAAGGCGGACGGAGTGTATCGGTCCGTCGAGCTCTCGGGTCCAGAAGTCGAGGAACTTGCGAAGCTGGGGGAATTTCGGCGCCAGGTCGTAGTCCTGCCAGACGTAGGTCTGAAGCACCGACTGCGCATCGGGCATGCGGTAGAAGATTTCGGCGGTAGCCAGCGACCAGCCTTCGAGCTGGCGGCGGAAGTCGCGGTCGACAAGTCGCTTCATGGGGTCTCCTTCTTGCGATCTCACCTCCGTGTCACCTTGCGCGGTCGCGCCCCGACGCCTGCACGGCGCCGTCCTGCGCGCCTCGGTGCGTTCAGCTTAATCGTGACGGTTTAAAATTCGCAAACCCCTGCTGACCGGACAGGGCGTCGCGCCCTATATGCCTGCGCCATGACCACGCCCACGCTCCTCTGGCTGCGCCGCGACCTGCGCCTGACCGACAATCCCGCCCTCCGCGCCGCGATCGACAGCGGCGGCCCGGTGATTCCCGTCTTCGTCCTCGACCCGCTGGTCGAAGGCTGGGGGGCCGCGCCGCGCTGGCGGCTGGAGCGCAGCCTCGACGCCCTTGGCGCGGCGCTGGCCGACAAGGGATCGCGGCTCGTGCCGCGCCGGGGCGACGCGCTGGAGACGATGGAGCGGCTTGTCGAGGAGACCGGCGCGCGGCGGGTCGTCTGGTCGCGCCTCTACGACGCGCCCTCGCGCGCGCGGGACACGGCGGTCAAGACCGCAATGAAGGCCCGCGGCGTCGAGGCCGTCAGCGTCAACGGCGCGCTGCTGCACGAGCCGTGGACGGTCGAAACCGGCGGCGGCGGCTTCTACCGGGTCTACACGCCCTACCGCCGCGCGGTCTGGACCCGCGCGGTCGCCGAGCCGCTGGCGGCGCCCGCGCGCATCCCCGCGCCCGAGACATGGCCGACAGGCGACGCGCTCGCCGACTGGCGCCTCGGCGCGGCCATGGACCGGGGCGCCGCGGTCGTCGCCGCCCGTGAGACGTCGGGCGAAGCCGCAGCCCTCTCGCGCCTCGCCGCCTTCCTCGACGACGGCGCGGCCGGCTACGCCGACCGCCGCGACCGGCTCGACCTGCCCGGAACCTCCGGCCTCTCCGCCCATCTCGCCTTCGGCGAAGTGTCTCCCCGCACCGTCTGGCATGGCGCGCAGGCCGCGCTTGCGGCGGGCGCGAAAGGGGCCGAGACCTTCCTCGCCGAGATCGTCTGGCGCGAGTTCGCCTATCACCTGCTCCACCACACGCCCCATCTCGCGGACGCCAACTGGCGGGCGGAGTGGGACGCCTTCCCCTGGCGCGCCGACAACGCCGACGCCGAGCGCTGGCGGCGCGGCATGACCGGCGAGCCGGTGATCGACGCCGCCATGCGCGAGCTTTACGTCACGGGACGCATGCACAACCGCGCGCGGATGCTCGTCGCCTCCTACCTCACCAAGCACCTGCTGACCGACTGGCGCGTCGGCGAGGCGTGGTTCCGCGAGACGCTGGTGGACTGGGACCCCGCCTCGAACGCCATGGGCTGGCAGTGGGCGGCGGGCTCCGGGCCGGACGCCGCGCCCTTCTTCCGCATCTTCAACCCCGCGACGCAGGCCGACAAGTTCGACCCGAAACGCGGCTACCGCGAGCGCTGGGTGGCGGAGCTGTCGCCGGCGCCCGGGCGCGACGCGCTGGCGTTTTTCGAGGCAACCCCGCGACATTGGGCGCTTTCGCCCGATCAGCCCTACCCGTCGCCGCTCATCGACCTTAAAACCGGGCGGGAACGGGCGCTTGCGGCCTATCAGGCCCTGAAGCGCGCCGCGTGAACGAGGGACGGGGAACAATTTGAAAGTCGCAGTGATCGGGTCCGGCGTCGCCGGCCTAGGGGCGGCCCTTGCGCTGTCGGAAACCGCCGACGTCCGCCTGTTCGAGAAGGACGAGCGGCTCGGCGGCCACGCCAACACCGTGGAAGTGGACTACGACGGCGCGCGGATCGCGGTGGACACCGGCTTCATCGTCTACAACCACCGCAACTATCCCAACCTGACGGCGCTGTTCGCGCACCTCGGCGTGGCGACCAAGCAGTCCGACATGTCGTTCGGCTTCTCGCTCGGCGACGGCGCGCTCGAATACGCCTGCGACAACGTCGACAAGGTGTTCGCCCAGCGGCGCAACCTGTTGAACCCGGGCTTCATCCGCGGCTTCGCCGACGTGCTGCGGTTCTGCAAGGTCGCGCCGGCCGACCTCGCGGGAGGGGCGCTCGGGGACGACACCCTCGGCCAGTGGCTCGACCGGCGCGGCTTCTCGCGCTGGTTCCGCGAGCGCTTCATCCTGCCGATGGGCGGCGCCATCTGGTCGACCCCGACCGACCGGATGCTCGCCTTCCCGGCCGAGAGCTTCCTCGCCTTCTTCGCCAACCACGATCTCTACACCGGCCTCGGCGACGCCATGAAGTGGCGCACGGTCGACGGCGGGTCGCGCGAGTACGTGCGCCGCATCGCCGACCGGCTGGGGAACCGGGCGACCACCGGCGTCGGCGCCGCCGAGGTCCGCCGCGAGGACGGGCAGGTGCGCGTGCGGTTCGAGGACGGCTCCGAGGGCCTGTTCGACCAGGTGATCCTCTGCGCCCACGCTCCCCAGAACCGCGCACTGCTCGCGGACGCCGACGCGGAGGAGGCGCAGATCCTCGACGCCTTCAAGGTCAGCGCGAACCGCGCGGTGCTCCACCGCGACGCGCGCCTGATGCCGCAGCGGCGCAAGGTGTGGTCGAGCTGGACGCTGATGAGCCAGGGCGCGGGCGACGCGGGCCGGCCCGTGGCGGTCAGCTACTGGATGAACCGCCTCCAGAGCCTCGATCCGGCCCGCGACCTGTTCGTGACGCTCAACCCGCACATCGAGCCCGACCCCGACAAGACGTTCGCCGAGTTCGCCTACGCCCACCCCTTCTACGACGCCGCCGCCTTCGAGGCGCAGCGCCGCATGGAGACGGTGCAGGGCCGCGGCGGCGTCTGGCACGCCGGCGCCTGGCTCGGCTACGGCTTCCACGAGGACGCGCTGAAGGCGGGGCTGCGCGCGGCCGCGGCGCTCGGCGCGCGCCCGGCGTGGGCGGTGGACGTCGAGGGGCCGCGGCCCTTCGAAACCCGGATGGCCGCCGAATGACGGCCGCCGCGGCGCCCGCCGACTGGGGCGACCCCTTCGCGCCGCGGCTCTACCGGGGCGAGGTGATGCACATGCGCCTCCAGCCTTTCGCGCACCAGTTCCGCTACCGCGTCTTCACCCTGCTGCTCGACGTCGACCGTCTGGCCGAGACCGATGCGGCGCTCCGCCTGCTCGCCGTCGACCGCCCCGGCCTGTTCTCGTTCCGCAGCCGCGACCACGGCCCCCGCGACGGCTCGGCGCTGCGCCCGTGGGTCGAGGCGAAGCTGGCGGAGGCGGGACGGCCGAAGCCTGCGCGGATCATGCTGCTCTCGATGCCGCGGCTGCTCGGCTACAGCTTCAACCCGCTCTCGGTGTTCTTCTGCCACGACGCGGACGGCGCGCTGGAGAGCGTGGTCTACGAGGTGAAGAACACCTTCGGCGACCAGTATCCTTATGTGCTCGCCGCCGAACCCGGCCCCGACGGCGCCGCGCGTCAGGTGCAGGCGAAGGAGTTCTTCGTCTCGCCGTTCATCGGCATGGACCAGACCTACCGTTTCACCATCCGCCCGCCCGGCGCGCGCCTCGCCGTGCGCATCAAGCAGGCGAACGCCGCCGGAGACTACCTGATCGCGACGCAGAACGGGCTCGCCGAACCGCTGACCGACCGGGCGCTCGCCCGCATCGCGCTGCGCACGCCCCTGGCCACGTTCAAGGTGATCGCGGCGATCCACTGGCAGGCCTTGCGCCTCTGGCTGAAGGGCGCGAAATTCCTCGGTCATCCGGGCGACGACAACATCGTCGTCAAGCGCCCGGACGGCCGCGAGAAGACGGCGTGAAAACGCCGCGGAGGGGAAAACCATGAGCCTCGTCAGCATGGACGGCGCGCCGCGCTGGTTTCACACGGTGTTCGCCGTGGTCGGCAACATCAACGCAGGCTCGCTGAGCTTCGTCTTGCCCGACGGCCGCGTGTTCAAGGCCGAGGGGACCGAACCCGGCCCCGACGGCGTGATCGAGGTGCGCGACGCGCGGCTGTTCTGGCGCATGATCCGCGACGGCGAACTCGGCTTCGCCGAGGCCTACATGGACGGCTGGTGGACCACGCCCGACCTGCAGGCGGTGCTCGACGCCGCGCTGCTGAACAACGACTGCGTGGCCCGAGGCTTCGCCGGCAAGACCTTCACCCGGCTGGTCGAGCGCCTGCGCCACTGGTTGAACCGCAACAGCCGCCGCGGATCGAAGCGCAACATCTCGAAGCACTACGACCTCGGCAACGACTTCTACGCCAAGTGGCTCGACGAGAGCATGACGTATTCGTCGGCGCTGTTTCACCGGCCCGACGAGTCGCTGAAGGACGCCCAGATCAACAAGTACGCCGCGCTCTGCGACAGCCTCGGCGTGCGCCGCGACGACCATGTGCTGGAGATCGGCTGCGGCTGGGGCGGCTTCGCCGAATACGCCGCCGCCGAACGCGGCGCGCGACTGACCGGCATCACCATCTCCCGCGAGCAGCACGATTTCGCCAAGCGGCGCATCTTCGAGAAGGGGCTTGCGGAGCGCGTCGAGATCGTCATGCGCGACTACCGTGACGAGCGCGGCCTCTACGACGGCGTCGCCTCCATCGAGATGTTCGAGGCGGTTGGCGAGAAATACTGGCCGGTGTATTTCGGCGCGGTGCGGGATCGACTGAAACCCGAAGGGCGCGCCTCGCTTCAGATCATCACCATCGCCGACCGCTGGTTCGAGGGCTATCGCGAGGGCGTGGACTTCATCCAGAAGTACATCTTTCCCGGCGGCTTCCTCCCCTGCCCTTCGGCGCTGAAGGACCAGACGACGAAGGCCGGCCTTTCGTGGGTCGAAAGCCACGAGTTCGGCCAGAGCTACTCGGACACCCTGCGCCGCTGGCGCGCCCAGTTCCACGCCGCCTGGCCCGAGATCGAACCGATGGGCTTCGACGAGCGTTTCCGGCGCATGTGGGACTTCTACCTCGCCGTCTGCGCCGCCTGCTTCCGGGCGGAGACGACCGACGTCACGCAGGTGACCCTGCGTCGCGCCGCCTGACGCGGCGCCGGCGTCCGCCAGACGGGCGCCGGCGCGTCCGCCTCAGAGACGTTCGGCGTGCCAGCGGACGTGGTCCTCCATGAAGGACGACACGAACCAGTAGCTGTGGTCGTAGCCCGGCTGCATCCGGAACACGCCCGCCGTCCGCGACTCGGCGATCGCCCCCGAGAGGGACTCCGGCCAGAGCAGATCGAGGAACTGGTCCGACGCGCCCTGATCCACAAGGATGTCGCGCTTCCAGAGGCCTTCCTTGACCATCAGCGTGGCGTCATGCCCCCGCCACGCGGTCTCGTCCTTGCCGAGATAGGCCGTCAGCTGCTTGCGCCCCCAGTCGCTCGCGGTGGGGTGGGCGATGGGCGCGAAGGCCGAGACCGAGCGGTAAAGGTCGGGAAAGCGCATCGCGAGCGTCAGCGCGCCGTGCCCGCCCATCGAGTGCCCGGTGATCCCCTGCCGCTCCACGTCGATCGGGAAGCGCGCCGCGACCAGCGCCTGCAGTTCGCACGAGACGTAGGAGAACATGCGGAAATGCGGCGCCCATGGCGCTTGGGTCGCGTCGACGTAAAAGCCCGCGCCCTGCCCCAGATCGTAGGCTTCGTCGTCCGCCACGCCGTCGCCGCGGGGCGAGGTGTCGGGGAACACGACCGCCATGCCGTGCCGCGCCGCCCACTGCTGCGCGCCCGACTTGAGCATGGCGTTCTCGTGGGTGCACGTCAGGCCCGAGAGATACCACAGGCAGGGCACGCGACCCTGCTGCGCCGCCGGCGGCAGGTAGACCGCGAAGGTCATCGCGCAGTGCGTCGTCTCCGACGCGTGGCGGTAGACGCCCTGCACGCCGCCGAACGCGCGGTTTTCGGACACTGTCTCCATGGCTTCGGCCTCCCCTTCCGGCGCGTTCGCTCAGCGCCCGTTCCGCGCCTGACTACCAAGGCGGCGCGCGGAGCGGAACCCGTCAACGGTCGCTTTACGAGCGGCGCCTGAGGCTGGTCGAGCCTGCCGCTGTAGCGGGCGTGTGTGGAGTGGGGCGGATGGCGCGAGAGCCGGCGGCCGACCGCGCGGCGCGCGCGGCGCTCGGGGTCGGCCCCGAGGCCGGACTGCCCGCCGTGGAGGCGGCGTTTCGCCAGCAAGTCATGCCCCTGTCGCAGGCGGCGGCCGCGGACGCGGAAGCGTCGGCGCGGCTGCGCCTGCTGATCGAGGCGCGGGCGCATCTGCGCGCAAGCCTCGCCGCACGCCGCGGACCGGCGGACCGTCCGGCTGCGAACGCCGCTGCACGCGCCGCGCACAAGGTGCGCCCGCTCGGCTTCCGCCTCGCGGCGGACGGCCGCGACGTCGAGGTGCTGCTCTCGCTCGACATGCTGGTGGCGGAGGCCCGGCGCGGCGAGACGCGGGTGACGATCACGGCCCCGGTGCTGCGGCGTTGCGCGAGCTGCGCATCCGCGGGACGCTTCACCTGCGGGACGTGCGCGGGGGCCGGCGTCGTGGCGACGGTGCGGTCGCGCGCCGTGCCGCTCGACCTCGAGCGGATCGCGGCGGACGACTTCGCGATCGAGGCGTCGCCCTGGGCCGACGCGCACGGTCGCGGCGCGCGAGGGGGCCCTCTCTTCCGCGCCCGGCTCGTATAGATCGTCGGCTTCATCCTTTCCGAGTGTCGCGGCGCGCGCAGCATTCGCGCCGCGTTCCGCACGGCCGACCGCGCAAGGCAAGCGCGGCGGCCTCTGCCGAGGCCGCCGCGCCCGCTCCATCGTTGGCGACGCTGAAGCGCGTCAGGCGGCCCGCCGCTTCAGGGCGCCGAGCGCCGCGAGCCCGCCGAGCAGCAGGAAGGCCGGAGCCGGCAGCGGGATCGGGGTGAGCAGCTTGTCCTTGCTCAGCAGCCACGTCTGCCCATCGTTGAGCGTCACGTTCCACTGCGCGGCCCAGGTGAGGTCGCCGTTCAGCAGCGGCGAGACGGTGTTGCTCAGCGTGGTCGGCATGTCGTCGTCGAGCTTGCCGAGCGTCGTCGCATAATAGGCGATTTCCCAGAACGATGGACGGGGCGTAACCACGGTCGTGGAGCGCCAGATTCCCGTGTCATCGTCCTGACGGAAGGCGCCGCCGGTCGCGGTCGGCGTGAAGTCGGCGAAGGTGTCGAAGGAAGTCCCGCCGAGGTCGAAGTCGGTGTACTCGAAGAACGAGAAGGAAAGCGCGCCGCCGGACGTGTTCACGATCGAGACCTGTTCCGCCAGATCCGATCCGCAGCACTGAGACCCGCGCAGGCTCAGCGAGACCTCGGCGCGCAGCAGCCCGTCGATGTTGTAGACGACGTTGAGGTTGTCGTGGCGCGGATCGGTGAAGGTGTTGGTGTCGGTCGTCTGCTGGGCGAGGATGTCGAAGGACGAGAGACGATGCTCTCGGTCTCCGAGAGAGGTGCCGTCCACCCGGATCCAGAACCACTCCTGAAACAGGTGGTTCACGCCGTTGACGCGCCATTCGGTGACGCCGCCGCCAGCCGTGTCCCCGCTCAACCGGCTGTTCAGGTCTTCGAGGACGAAGGGCGCCGCGGAGGCCCCCGTCGCGAGAACGCCCGCGAACGCGAACGCCGCCCATAGTGTCGCCTGCTGTTTCATGTGCAACGCACTCCCTTTTGCCATTGAACGGTCGTCGTATTTTCTGGCGAATCTCGAATTCTCACTGCCAATCTTCGCCAGATCAGGCTCCCGAAATTTGTTTCGAAATTGGGCGCAGGTGCACGTATTTTTTCAGCTCCCAGGATTGCCGGCGAGAA
>RECW01000216.1 GCA_007693835.1 Paracoccaceae bacterium
GTCAGGCGCTTACTGCGCGAGCCAGGCGTTGAACCGCGCGTCGAGGTCGTCGCGGTTGTCGGCCCACCACTCGTAGTTGAAGAAGAACGCGGTCGCGTTGTTCGCCGGGTCGGTCGGCATGTGCGGCGCCATCTCGATGCCGAGCGTCGCGTGCGTCGCCACCAGCGGCGCGGAGGAGGCGCGGGCAGGGCCGTAGGAGATGAACTGCGCCTGGTCGGCGAGCCGCTGGGTGTCGGTGGCGAAGCGGATGTACTCGCGGATCAGCGGCAGCTTCGACTCGTCGACGCCGGCCGGGATGATCCAGCCGTCGAGGTCGAACACCTGATAGTCCCAGAGCATCGCCACCGGCTGGTTCTGCTCCTCGATCACCGAGAACAGACGCCCGTTGTAGGTCGAGCCGATCACCACCTCGCCGTCGGCGAGGCGCTGCGGCGTCTCGGCCCCGGCGCTCCACCAGATCACGCTGTCGCGGATGGTGTCGAGCTTGGCGAGCGCCTGGTTCACGCCCTCTTCCGTTTCGAGCACGTCGTAGATGTCCTCGACCGCCACGCCGTCGCAGATCAGCGCCCATTCGAGGTTGTTGATCGGCCGGCGCTCAAGGCTGCGCATGCCGGGGAAATTCTCCAGGTCGAAGACGGCGCAGAGGCCGTCGGGCGTGCGGCCCTCCCACGCGGCGACGTCGGTGCGGTAGCCGAAGGTGGTGGAGTAGATGATCTGCGGGATGAAGCACTCGGAGACGAGCGACTCGCCGAAGTCGACGCTCGCGGGCGTGCCGTCCGGCGCCGGCTCCAGCCACTCGTCATGGTCGATCACCATGGCGAGGCCTTCGTCGCAGAGGCGGATGGCGTCGGCGGCCACCACGTCCACGATGTCCCAGGTGATGTTGCCGGCCTCGTCCATCGCGCGCAGCCGCGCCACGGCTTCGGCCGAGCTTTCGTCGTTGATGATCCGCACGCCCGGGTGCATCGCCATGAACGGGTCGTGGTAGGCGTTCTGCTGCGACGCCGAGTAGGCGCCGCCCCAGGAGACGATGACGAGCTCGCCCGTCCAGGTCTGGGCGTAGACGAAGCCGGCGGCGAGGGCCGCGGCGGCGGTCGTCCCGAGGATGGTCTTCTTCATGCGGTCTCTCCCTGAGTGTCTCCCGGTCGCGCCCGGGCGAGCGTCGCGGCCCTGTCGGGCCTGCGAACCCGGCGCGCGCGCCGGGTCGTGATCGGTGCGCGCCCTCATGCAGCGTCGAGCGCGCGGCAATCCTCCGTGCGCCAGCCGATGACGGCGTGGTCCCCTTTGCGAAGCGCGCCGTGCGCGCCGTCGTTCGGCACCTTGACGATGAAGTCGTCGTGGCCGAGCACGCTCATCCGGCAGCGGATGTGGTCGCCGAGATAGATCAGCTCCTCCACGCGTCCCTCGGTCCTGTTCGGCACGCTCTCGTCGCCGACGACCACGCGTTCGGGCCGGATGGAGAGCTCCGTGAGGCTGCCGACGCCGCCGCAGGCGATGGCGAGCGCCCGGCTCTCGCCGCCGCCGTCGACCCGCACGAAGGCCTCGTCGCCCTCCACGGCGGCGACCGTGCCGCGCAGGCGGTTGTTCTCGCCGATGAACTGAGCCACGAAACTGTTCATCGGACGTTCGTACAGGTCGTCGGGCGTCGACAACTGCTGGATGACGCCGTTGTTGAACACCGCGACCCGGTCCGACATCGTCAGCGCCTCGGACTGGTCGTGGGTGACGTAGACGACAGTCACGCCGAGGTTTTCGTGGATGTGCTTGATCTCGTACTGCATCTGCTCGCGCAATTGCTTGTCGAGGGCGCCGAGGGGCTCGTCCATCAGCACGAGTTCGGGGTCGAACACCAGCGCGCGCGCCACGGCGATGCGCTGCTGCTGCCCGCCCGACAGCTGCGCGGGGCGGCGCCCGCCGAAGGCGCCCATCTGCACCATGTCGAGCGCGCGCTTCACCTTGCGCTCGACCTCCGGCCGCGGAACCTTGCGCACCTCCAGCGGGAAGGCGAGGTTCTCGTTCACCGTCATGTGCGGAAACAGGGCGTAGTTCTGGAACACCATGCCGATGCCGCGCCGGTGGGGCGGGATGTTGTTGATCGGCCGCCCGCCGAGCTTGATCTCTCCGTGCGTCGCGGTCTCGAAGCCGGCGAGCATCATCAGGCAGGTCGTCTTCCCGGAGCCCGAAGGCCCGAGCATCGTCAGGAACTCGCCTTTGGCGATGCCGAGGTTGAGGTCCTTCACGACGAGGGTTTCGCCGTCGTAACTCTTCTGGACCCGCTCGAACGCCACGAACGGCGCGTCGTCGCGCTGCGTCGTCATGAACCTCACCCGTCGGACATCGCGCTCTGCGGCGCGTGCTCAAGGCTAAGCCGGACCACGCGCCCGGCACAACCCTCATGCGCAGTTTATCCGCCGGAATGGCGCATCTGAGCGCGAAAGCGGCGCCGTGAGGCGCGAAATCGACCGGGTTGATGCGCCTGTCGCGGGAAAACGCGCAGGTGACGCGCAGGCGGGGCTCCGCAAGAGCCTGTGGACAATCGCGGCGTTTCGCGCTTTCCTGCCACGGAGGGGAAACGCGCCATGGATCGACTGACCGAAATGGAGGCCTTCATCCGAGTCGTGGACCTCGGCGGGTTCACCGACGCCGCGCGCAAGATGGGAGTCTCGAAGTCGGCGGTGTCCAAGCACGTCTCGGCGCTGGAGGCGCGGCTCGGGGCGCGGCTGCTCAACCGCACCACGCGCCGCGTGAGCCCGACCGAGATCGGCCTCGCCTATTACGACCGCGCGAGCCGCGTGGTCGCCGACGCGGTCGAGGCCGACGCCATGGCCTCGTCCATGCAGTCCGCGCCCCGCGGCGAGCTGCGGGTGTCGGCCCCGCTCAGTTTCGGCGTGCGGCACATGGGGCCGGCGATAGGGGCTTTCCTGAATGAATACCCTGAAGTCTCGGCGCGCCTGTCGCTCGACGACCGCTTCGTCGAACTGGTCGCCGAAGGCTTCGACCTCGCCATCCGCATCGGGGCCCTGCCGGACAGTTCGCTGAAGGCGAAGAAGCTCACCGAGACGCGCATGATGCTGATCGCCGCGCCCGCGTACCTCCAGCGGATGGGCAGGCCGGAGAGCATCGAAGCCCTCGCCGAGCACGATCTGCTGCACTACTCCAACCTTGCGTCGGGCAACGTATGGCGTCTGCGGGGGCCGAGCGGCGACGAGCGGCCGGTGCGCGCGGTCGGGCGGCTGACGGTCAACAACGGCGACGCGTTGCTGCGCGCGACCTGCGACGGCCTCGGCGTCGCCCTGTCGCCGGCGTTCATCTGCGCCGGCGCGCTCCGCGAGGGCCAGGTGGTCGAAGTGCTGCCGGAGGCCGCGCCCGAGCCGCTCGGCGTCTGGGCGGTCTATCCCTCCGGCCGGTTCCCGCAGCCGAAACTCCGCGCCTTCATCGACTTCCTGACCGAGCGCTTCAAGGGCGCCGGTCCCGACTGGTGACACGCGCGGCGATGGCGCCCAAAAGATCGGCGCCGACCGCCCCATGCGGGCCCTTCACGCAAGTTTCGCCTTCCCGAAGGCGTCGGAAGGCCTAGACTTGACCCAACGATTCCAGCGCCGACGATCCGGGTTCAACTCCGCCAGCCGACAGGGAAGACCGATGGAAGACCGCAGCCTTCGCGCCGCTCTGCTCGCGCTCCTGTCCACATCGGCGCTCGCCGGCCCCGCCGCCGCGCGCGAGCTGAACGCGCTGGTCTGGTGCGACCACATGGACGACGCGTTGATCCGCCCGTTCGAGGAGGCGCACGGCGTGCGCGTGAACCTCCGCGAATACGAAGGCACCGGCGTCGCCCTGTCGCTGATCGAGCAGTCGCGCCCCGGCGACTGGGACGTGCTGGTGATCGACGGCGTCGACGTGCCCCGCGCCGTCGCCGCCGGCATTCTCGCGCCGCTGCCCGAGGACGCCTTGCCCTTCGACACGCTGTTTCCCGACCTGCTGATGGACGAGTGGCACCGGATCGACGGGCAGATCTACGCGATCTCCGAGAAATTCGGCTACAACACCGTCTCGTTCAACTCGGCCGAAGTCCCGGCCGAGGCCCTCGCCGACATGACCGCCCTCTGGTCGCCCGGCTTCGGCGCGTCGATGGCGGTCTACGACTATTACCTGCCGGTGATGGGCATGGTCGCGGTCGGCCTCGGCATCCCCACCGCCGAGCTTTCGGCCGAACACCTGCCGGCGATCCGCGAGGCGCTGTTCGGTCTGAAGGATAACGCCTCCTCGGTCGGCGAGGTGGTCGCCTCGCAGACGGCCATCGCGACCGGCGAGGTCGACGTGCTGTTCGGCGGCGGCGAGTGGGTGACGGCGGGGCTGACCGAAGACCTGCCCGACCTCGACTGGATGATACCCGAGCAGGGCGCCGTGCGGTGGTCGCAGTCCATCGGCGTCTTCGCCGACTCCGCCGAGCCCGACCTCGCGCTCGCCTTCGTGCAGCATGTGCTGAGCCCGGAGGGGCAGGCGGCCCTCGCCACCTCGTCCTGCTACTGGGCGATGCCCGCCAACAGCGCCGCGGGCGCGGTGCTGACGGAGGCGCAGAAGCGCGCGCTGCGGTGGGACGAGCAGGCCGACTTCCTCGCCCGCGCGCAGCTCTACCCGGCGCCCGACGCGAAGCTTGACGCAGCCATGCAGGACGTCTGGACCGAGTTCCTCGCCCGGTGACGCGGACGCTCGAGGCGCGGGAGCGGCGGCGCGCCGCCCTGCTGCTCGCGCCCGCCGCGCTCTGGACGCTGGTGTTCTTCGCCGCGCCCTTCGCGGCGATGGCGGCGCTGAGTTTCTGGCGGCGCACCGACGCGGGGCTGGAGGCGGCGTGGACGCTCGAAAACTATCGCGCGTTCTGGGAGCGGCCGGGCTTCGCCGGCGCGCTGCTGACGTCGCTGGAGATCACGGCGGTCGTCACGGCGCTGTCGGTGCTGCTGGCCTATCCGCTGGCGTGGATCATCGCGGAGGAGGTTCCGCCGCGGTTCCGCCGCGCGGCGCTGGCGCTGGCCGTCATCCCGTTCTGGACCTCATACGTCGTGCGCTCCTACGCATGGTCGCTGGCGCTCGCGCGGCGCGGCGTGGTGAACGGGTGGCTCGAGAGCGTCGGCCTGCCGCCGCTTGCGCTGGCCAACAGCCAGGCGGCGGTGGTCGTCGGCTTCACGCACTTCTTCACCATGCTGCTGACGCTGACGATCTACGCGAGCCTCGTGCAGCTGCCGCCGAACCTTCGCCGCGCCGCGGCCGACCTGGGCGCGGGGCCGTTCGCGACGTTCCGGCATGTCGTGCTGCCGCTGACGCTGCCGGGCGTGGCGGTGGGCGCGTTCCTCACCTTCGCCCTCTGCATCGGAGACTACGTGACGCCGCAGATCCTCGGCGGCGGCAACGTGCTGGCGCTGCCCCAGCTTGTGATGCTGCAGCTCGGCCGGCGCGCCGACCTGCCGATGGCGGCTGCGCTGTCGATCGTGCTGATGGCCTGCGTGACGCTCGCCTATCT
>RECW01000123.1 GCA_007693835.1 Paracoccaceae bacterium
TGCACGCCTCATCATCCACGAAGTCTTTCACTGGCTGAAGATTCCCAACGTCGTTTGGTGGGTCACCGACCGCCATGACTATTGGACCCGATGCGGCCCCGGCGGTTACCGTGCAGTCCGAGAACGCTATCGCGACGACGCCCTCTACCTCGGCCGCCATGGCGGATGCGATGAGCGCAATCATCGCCGGGCGGTGCGCGCGAACGACACCTATGCGTTCTTCGCGCGCGAGCTTGGACGCCGCGTCTACGCCGGGACGTTAAGGGAGTTTCCCGAACCGCGATTCTGGCTCACGCGGCCCTGACCACCCGCTTGCCGCAGACCGGCTCGATGGTAAGAAGAGGCGGTTTTGCGACAGGGAGGCCTGCGCCGTGCGCGCCGAGACCCAGAACGACGTCGAGGCGATCGAGAAGTCGCTCGAGTTGCTGCGCCAGCGCATCGGCTGGGAGACGGCCGAGCATCGCCTCGAGGAGTTCAACGCCCGCGCCGAGGATCCGACGCTCTGGGACGACCCGACGAAGGCGCAGAAGCTGATGCGCGAGCGTCAGACGCTCGCCGACGCCGTAGAGGGCTACAAGGCGCTCGCGGGGGAACTGAAGGACCAGCTGGACCTGATCGAACTGGCCGAGGCCGAGGACGACGCCGCGGTGGTCGCCGAGGCCGAGGCCGCGCTCAAGGACCTGCGTGACCGCGCGGCGCAGAAGGAGATCGAGGCGCTGCTGTCGGGCGAGATGGACGGCGCCGACACCTTCGTGGAGATCAACGCCGGCGCCGGCGGCACCGAAAGCCAGGACTGGGCGCAGATGCTGGCGCGGATGTACGTCCGCTGGGCGGAGGCGCACGGCTACAAGGTGGAGCTGATCTCGGAGAGCGGCGGCGAGGAGGCCGGCATCAAGTCGGCGACCTACCAGATCAAGGGGCCGAACGCCTACGGCTGGCTGAAGTCGGAGTCGGGCGTGCATCGGCTGGTGCGCATCTCGCCCTTCGACAGCCAGGCGCGGCGGCACACGTCCTTCTCCTCCGTCTGGGTGTATCCGGTGGTGGACGACTCGATCGAGATCGAGATCAATCCGTCCGACATCCGCGTCGACACCTACCGGTCGTCCGGCGCCGGCGGCCAGCACGTCAACACCACCGACTCGGCGGTGCGGATCACCCACATCCCGACGGGGATCGTGGTCACGTCGTCGGAGAAGTCGCAGCACCAGAACCGCGCCAACTGCATGGCGGCGCTGAAGTCGCGCCTCTACGACATGGAGATGAAGAAGCGCACCCAGGCGATCCAGGACGCCCACGACGCCAAGGGCGAGATCGGCTGGGGCAACCAGATCCGCAGCTACGTCCTGCAGCCCTACCAGATGGTCAAGGACCTGCGGACGGGCGTCGAGACCTCCGACACCGGCGGCGTGCTCGACGGCGACCTCGACCGCTTCATGGGCGCGGCGCTGGCGATGGAGGTCTCCGGCAAGAGCCGGGCGGAGGCGCGCTCGGACGCCTGAGGCCGCGTCAGAGCGCCGGGGGCGCGGTCCTCACCCCGGCGCGCAGCGCCCGCATGATGCCGCCCTCGACGTGATCGACGTCGTAGCCGAGCCCCTGCAGGTAGCCCTTCACCTGCCCGGTCCGGCTTCCCGTGCGGCAGATCAGCGTGACCTCGCGGCTGTCGCGGCCCGCGAGGGCGCTGTCGAGCGACGCGACGAAGGCGGCGGCGTCGTAGCGCCCGCGCTCGTCGAAAAAGGTCAGCAACACGGCGCCGTCGACCACGCCTGTCTGACGCCACTCGCCGGGCGTGCGGATATCGACGATCATCCGGCCTTCATGCGCCGACAGCGGATCGGCCGCCTGCGCCGCGCCGCCGCCGAAGATCAAGGCGACCGCGCCCAGCGCGGTCCGGAGAAAATCCACCATCCTGCGTCCTTTCCACAGTTCTCACAGGGGGTTTTAGCCCGACGAAGCGGGCCGCGCCATGGCGCCATCGGGCGATGGCGGGCGGATTTTGGTGCGCCGCAAAAGGATGTTGCGCGTGCGCAAGCGCAATGTCATTAACACCAGCGCGCGCGCAGCGAACGAAAGTTGCGCAACCGATTCCAGAACAGCCGGCCCGCGCGCCGGCCGACTCCAAGGAGAAACGCCATGTCCACCGCCGCTCTCGCCGACGCGCCCGTGAAGGATCTCTACGCCGTCGGCGAGTTTCCGCCGCTCGGCCACGTGCCGGCGAAGATGCACGCCTGGGCGATCCGCAAGGAGCGCCACGGCGACCCCGACACGGCGATGCAGCTCGAGGTCGTCGACACGCCGAAGCTCGACAGCCACGACGTGCTGGTGCTCGTGATGGCGGCGGGCGTCAACTACAACGGCGTCTGGGCCGCGCTCGGCGAGCCGGTGTCGCCCTTCGACGGCCACAGGCAGCCCTACCACATCGCGGGCTCCGACGCGTCGGGGATCGTCTGGGCCGTGGGAGACCGGGTGAAGCGCTGGAAGGTCGGCGACGAGGTGGTCATCCACTGCAACCAGGACGACGGCGACGACGAGCACTGCAACGGCGGCGACCCGATGTATTCGCCGACCCAGCGCATCTGGGGCTACGAGACGCCCGACGGCTCCTTCGCCCAGTTCACCCGCGTGCAGGCGCAGCAGCTGATGCCGCGGCCGACGCATCTGACGTGGGAGGAGTCGGCCTGCTACACGCTGACCCTCGCCACCGCCTACCGGATGCTGTTCGGCCACCCCCCCCACGAGCTGAAGCCCGGCCACAACGTGCTGGTCTGGGGCGCGTCGGGCGGCCTCGGCGTCTACGCGGTGCAGCTGATCAAGGCGGCCGGCGCCAACGCGATCGGCGTGATCTCGGACGAGAGCAAGCGCGACTACGTGATGAGCCTCGGCGCCAAGGGCGTCATCAACCGCCGCGACTTCAAGTGCTGGGGCCAGCTGCCCAAGGTCAACACGCCCGAGTACAAGGCGTGGTTCGACGAGGCGCGCAAGTTCGGCAAGGCGATCTGGGACATCACCGGCAAGGGCGTGAACGTCGACATCGTGTTCGAGCACCCCGGCGAGACGACCATGCCGATCTCGGTGTTCGTGGTGAAGCGCGGCGGCATGGTGGTGATCTGCGCCGGCACGACGGGCTTCAACCTGACGATGGACGCACGCTACCTCTGGATGCACCAGAAGCGCGTGCAGGGCAGCCACTTCGCCCACCTCAAGCAGGCGACCGCCGCGAACCAGCTGATGATCGAGCAGCGCCTCGACCCCTGCATGTCGGAGGTGTTCCCCTGGGCCGCGCTGCCCGAGCCGCACATGAAGATGATGCGCAACGAGCACAAGCCCGGGAACATGGCCGTGCTGGTGCAGGCGCCGAAGACGGGGCTGCGCACGGTCGCGGAGACGCTGGCGGCCGCCCGCGGCTGACGCGCCGTTAACGCGCCTCGCCCGACCGTGGCGAGGCGCGAATCGGCGCTCCGGCGGCGCAGGCCGCCGGGATCGACCCGGGCCACGCTGCGACAGAGGCTTGGCGCGCCGGCCCTCACCATTTTTGAGGAGGCAGGATCCGCGAATACCGCCCGAGACCCCGATCGGCTAATTTTAGTCAAGCGTTAACGATCTCGACGGAGGGTCCGATGGGCGAGATGCAGATTCTGGAGCTGCTGGGTCAGGCGCGGGAAATCGCGCGGGCGCATGCCAAAGGCGACCTGGCCGAATATCTGGATGACGCGATGCTCATGGCTGCCGCGGCGTTCCACGAAGCCGCGCTCTGCGGAGGAGACCCGTCGACCTATGGCGTCGAAGGTGGAGAAGCTCTTCGAGGCGCTTCCTGGCCCGGGGTCCATTGAGGACCTCGGCCTCCTCATCGACACCATCCGGGATGTCTTCGGCGTCCTGCATGTCGTCTATCTCGCCGTGTCTCTCGGCCAGAGCTACAGCGTCGCATCCTCGCCCGGCGCCGGGAAGCTGCGCGGCGTCGACGGGTCATGGTGGCGGCACACCGGCAAGCTTGGGGCGGGCACCTACTCCACCGAGTGGGGGGAGCGTTACGCCGAAGCGGATTACGCCCGAATCGACCCAGTTATCGAGGGGGCGATTCGGAGCTTCATGCCGATCGACTGGAAAAACCTCGATTGGAGCACCGCGGCGCGCAAGCGGTTCTTGCGAGAAGCGATCGAGTGCGGGATCGGGAATCAGGGCTACACGATCCCGATTCGAGGGCCGAACGGCCAATTCGCTGTTTTTGTGATTAACGAAAATTGCAATGACGATCAGTGGGCGCGCTTCATTGAGGAACACGCCTCGCAACTATTGGTGGTCGCACACTTCTTTCATCAGAAGGTCATTGAAGTAGAGCGCTTGTTTGGCCCGACGGTGCAGCCAAAGCTTTCATCGCGAGAAACCGACGTATTAAAACTGATCGCGATCGGGAAAAGTCGCGCTCAAGTCGCCCATGAACTACAAATATCCGAAAACACGCTGCGAGTGTACCTCGACAGCGCGCGCCATAAACTCAGCGCCCTAAATATAACGCACGCCGCTACGATTGCGGTCACGAAGGGAATAATTACGCTATAGTAAATAAAGAAATAATTAGCAAAATTTTCACCGCATTCAGCAAAAAGTCGCTGCGCACCCCAACACGGAGCCAGCGATGATCAAGATCGTGCATGCCGCGGACCTCTACCGTCGCCCCGTTCTCGCCGCGTCGATGTTTCGTGATCGTGCACTACAGTTCAAGGATCGTCTCCAGTGGGGCGCCATTGAAACTGACGACATGGGTCTTGAATTCGATCAGTATGACGAACTCAACCCGATTTACGTGATCATCGAAGACGAAAACGGTCAGCACGCCTGTTCGGCGCGCCTGCTGCCGACGACCGGCCGGACGATGCTGCGGGAGCATTTCTCCGACCTCACCGGGGGCGTCGACATCAGCAGCCCCCTCATCTGGGAAGTCACCCGCCTTTGCCTCGCTCCGAAGGAGGCGGACGGCATCTCCCCTCGGCGCGCGCCTGCGGCGCTTTTCTGGGCGGGCTGCGACCTCGCTCTGCGGAGCGGCGTGGAGTTCTTCGTCGCGGTGTATTTCTCGCACATGCAGCGCGTCTGGAAGATGGGCGGCTTCGCGCCTGAGGTGCTCGGCACGCGCGACACGCCGGACGGCGAGATCTGCTGCGGCCTCTGGGAGATCACGCCCGCCTTCCGCGACATGCTCGCGGAGCGCTCCGGCCTCGCGGGCCGAAACGCCCTGCAGTACTTTCCGTCCGAGGCGCGATTTCCGGCCGCGCCCCGATTTCCGGCCGACGTGACGGTTTCGCGTCTCGCCACGGCGGCGTGAGGCGCCGGCAGGTCGCGCCTCAGTGCGCCAGCAGCAGCGGCAGCGGCGGGGCGTCGACAAGCTCCGTCGTGACGCCGCCGAAGATCGACTCGCGCAACCGCGAGTGGCCGAAGGCCCCCATCACGATCATGTCGCAGCCGTCGCGGCGCGCGGCCTCGGTCAGCGCCTCGGCGACGCTCCGGCTCTCCGGCTCCACAACCTCGACCGCCACCTTGCAGCCGTGGGCGGCGAGCCAGCGGGCGACGTCGGCGCCGGGCTCCTCGCCGTGCCGGGCCATGCCGAAGTAGGTCTTGGCGACGCAGACGCGGACATGGCTCGCGGCCTTCAGGAAGGGCAGAGCCTCCCGCGCCGCCCGAGCCGCCTGCGACCCGCCGTCCCAGGCCAGCAGCGGGCGCGCCCCGATCGTCTCGCCGGCGCCCTTGGCCGGCAACGCCAGCGCCGGGCGCCCGGAATCGAACAGCGCCCCGTCGAGCAGCGCGTCGGCGAGCGCGCGCGACCCCGCGCCGTCGCGCCCCCCGATCACCGAGAGATCGGCGTAGCGGGCGTTGAGCGCCAGCGCCCCGCCCGCGTTCTCCTCGAAGCCGCCGGCGATGCGCGCCTCGGCCTCGACGCCGCGCACGCGCATCGCTTCGACGAAGGCGTCGGCCGCCTGCTGCGCCCTGGCCTCGTAGGCGGCGGCCTGCTCGGCCCAGATGCCCGCGGCCGCCGCCGAGCCCTCCACCAGCACCGGCGTCGGCTGGGCGACGGTCGCGAGGCCGATCAGGCGGCCTTCGTTGGCCTCGGCGATCCGGGCGGCGGCGTCGACGCGCGCGCGGCCGGCGTCGTCCTCGGCGATGTGGACCAGTATCGTGCGGAAACCCATGACGTCCTCCCGACAGACGCGGCGTGGCCGATGCGGCGGGCCGCGCGGCTGCGAAACCCCTCCTGCATATAGGTAGCAGGGTTGCGCGCGCGGCGCCCGCCGCGCATTGACACGGCGCAAGAGGCGGCCCGTCCGCCTCGCGCGACCGGGTGCGGAGGGCGGGACGATGATGGCGGGCGCGATCTTCTCGGCCGATCAGACGGCGGCGCTCGACGCGCTGCGCGACCGGCTGCGCGCCCACGGCGTCGACCTCGACGCCGGGACCGCCGCGCCCCGCGACGAGCCCGAGGAGGGCGACGCCGAGACGATCGCGGTGCTCGGCCGGGCGGGATCGGGCAAGACCGTGCTGCTGGCCCACCTCGCCGAACGCCTTCAGCGCGCCGGGCTGGAGGCGATCACGCAGGACTACGAGCCGCGCCGGCGCCGGCGCGGCCGCACCTTCGCGGTCCTCGCCCCCACCAACAAGGCGGCGAGCGTGCTGCGCGCCCGCGGCGTGCCGGCGACCACCGTGCACCGCGTGCTCTACGTGCCTGTCTACGACCCCGAGTTCGACAAGGTGGCGAAGTGGCTCGCCGAGCCGGACCGGCCCCCGCCCCAGTCCGAGCGCTTCGACGCCGAGGCGCTGGCGCGGGCCAAGGCGGCCTACGCCGAGCACGGGTCGGTTCCGGCGGCGCTGGCCGCGATCGGCGTGCGCGGGGCGGACTTCATCACCGGCTGGACGCGGCGGGACGAGGCGCTCGACGTCGGGCTCATCGACGAGGCGTCGATGCTCGACGACCGTCTGTTCGGCGACCTCCGGGCGCTGTTCGGCGCGCTGTTCCTGTTCGGCGATCCGGCCCAGCTCGCGCCGGTGAACCAGGCGGGCGCCATGGCCTTCGACGCCCTGCCCGACGGCCGCAAGCTCGCGCTGTCGCGCATCCACCGGCAGGCGGCGGACAACCCGATCCTCGACCTCGCCCACGCCCTCGCCGACCCCGCCCTCGACTTCCGCGGCTTCGAGGCGCTGGTGGCCGAGGCCGCGCGGCGCGACGGGCGGGTGCAGGTCGCAGAGCGCGTCGACGCCGACCTGATGGCGCGCGCGCCCGTGCTCTGCTGGCGCAACGCGACGCGGGTGCGGCTGATCGCCGGGTTCCGCGCCGCCCACGGTCTGCCGCCGGATCGCCTCGTCCCCGGCGAGCCGCTGATCTGCGACGGCATCGAACTGCCCGCCAGGCACCGCAAGAAGCGCATCGACCTCGAAGCGCGCGGCCTCGTGAAGGGGGCGCAGGTCGTCTACCTCGGCGAAGGCCGGCGCGGCGGCTTCGCTCGGCTGTTCGTGGAGGGGGCGACGCCGCCGCGCGTCTCGGCCGCCGTCATCGTCAAGCTGGAGACGCCGGAGGCGGAGGAGCCGCTGATCCTGTCTGCGGCGCGGATGGGGGCGGCCTTCGTCCACGGCGCCGCCTGCACCATCCACAAGGCCCAGGGTTCGCAGTGGCCCGACGTGCAGGTCTTCGCGCCGGACCTCTACGCCGCGGCGCAGTCCGGCCGGCGCGAGGCGGGGCTCGAGCTCTGGCGCCGCCTCGCCTACGTCGCCGTCACGCGGGCCGAGACGCGGCTGCGCTGGGTGACGCGGTGGCGGCTCTCCCGCCCCGCCGAGCCGCTCGGGCCGCGCGACCTGCTCGGCGACCCCACGGCCGAGACGCCCTGAGACGCGCCCGCGATTGACCCGCCATGCCGTCGGGGCGATGGTCCGCGCCCGGAACGGATACGCGTTCGAGCAGAGGTCGCCGCCATGAAGAAACGGCTCATCGCCGCCGTCGCAGCGCTCGTTCTGGTCGCGGCGGGCGGCGCGGCGGCGTGGCGCGTGGGGGCGGTCCGCACGCAGGCGCAGCTTGAGGCGACGCTGGCGGCGATGGCCGCTTCGGGGGTTCGGATCGGTCATGCCCGCAGCACGGTTTCGGGTTTTCCGTTCCGCTACGCGATGCGGCTCGAAGACGTGGTCGCCGCCGCGCCCGGCGGCGCGTGGCGTCTCAACCTGCCGTGGCTCGAAACCGAAGTCTCGCTTTTCTCGCCGGACGTGGTCGTGTCACGACCTAGTCCGACCGCGACTCTGGCGCTGGGATCGCGGCCGGAGCTCGGCTTCGGGCCGGCGCCGGTCACGGCCCGTCTCTATGCGCGGAACATGGTCATCGAGACGCGGCTCGACGGCGGCTGGGCGGGCTCGGTCGTGTCGGCGGACTCGCTGTCGGCCGATCTGGCGGGTCCGGGCGGGGCGGTCGGGGCGCGGCTCGTCCTCGACGCCGTGGCCGGCGGCGCTGAGGCGGCGCAAGGCGGCCTCACCCGAGTCAGGCTCGCGGCCGACAGCCTGCACGTCGCCACGGCCGTCTTCGACCTCGAGCTCGCCGCGCCGGCGTTCGAAGGCGACGGCGCGGGCTTCGGCGCCGGATCGACGGACGCGTTCGTCAACGCCGGCGGCGTCGCGCGCGGCGCGCTGGCGTGGGAGGCGTTGCGGCTGACCGGCGCGCGCGTCGAGATCGCCGGCGACGCCGCGCCCCTGTCGACCGAAACCGGACCGACCGCGATGAGCATGGTCATCGAGGACGGTCGCGCCGCCTTCGGCGCGTCGTTCGACGACGTCGAGCTTGGCCTCGGCGCGCCGCTCAACGGTCGGGCCGGCGCGACCCGGGCCGAGGCGCGCTTCGAGATGCCGGTGACCACGGCGCCGCTGCCGCAACCCTACGCGCTCGACCTGGTGTTGGACGCCGTGGCGCTCGACGAAGCGATCTGGTCGGCGCTCGACGCCGAGGGACGCGCCGTCCGCCAGACGATGGCGGCGCGCCTCAGGATCGGAGGGCTCGCCCGGATGCTGCGCGGCCTCGACGGCCTCGCCGCCGCCGGGGCCCCGCCGGTAGCCATCTCGACCATGGAGGTCGAGGAGGCGGCGCTCGACGGCTTCGGCGGGACGTTCAGGGCGGTGGGCGGTTTCGCCATGGATGGCGCGCCCGGCGGCCCTGAAGGGGCGTTCACCGTCTCGGCTACGGCGTGGCGCGAGATGATCGGCGGGCTGACCGCGATCGGCGTTCTCGACGCGCCGCGTGCGGCGGCGGTGGCGGCCTTCGCCGAAGCCGTCCACCCCGGGGAAGGCGACCCGAGCCGCCTGTCGTCGGAGATCGTCTTCGGCGGCGGCGTCGTGACCGCCGACGGCCGCCGCATCCGCTGACGGCCGGCGCGGATCGACCCGGAAATCCGCCGGACAGGCCCGGCGCAACGCCCGAGCTCAGGCCGCCCCCGTTCGCTGCTCGGCCGAGATGTCCGCCGCCGCCCGCGCTGCGGACGGCGATCCGTCAAAACCGCTCCATCAACCGGTCGAGGTACTCCAGTTCGATCGGCGGCCGCGTACGGTCGCCGGCGCGTCGACGGATCTCGTCCATCAGCTCGCGCGCGCGGCGCATCGCCCAGGCGTCCGGCACGCGCACCGAATCGCCGTCCATCGGACCGTCGGTGGCGCGCGGTCGGCCGAACGGGTCCGCGTCCGCCGTGTCGCCGCCGCGCCCGTCGCGACCCGCCTGCTGCGCCTGTCCGGGCTGGCCCTGCTGCTGGCGCGCAAGCTCCTGCGCGCCTTCCCGAAGCGCGTCGAGCGCGTCGACCTGATCCTGCAAGGCCCCGTCCGCGTCGCCCTGCTCCAGCGCGTCGCGGGCGGAGCCCATCTGCTCCTCCGCCCGGTCGAGCGCTCCGGAGCCCGGCATGCCGCGGCGCAGGTCGTCGAGCATCCGGCGCAGCTGCTCCTGCTCCTGCGCGAGCCCGCCGAGACCGCCCGGATCGCCGAGGCCCGGCTCGCCCGTTCCGGGCCCGCCGTCGCCCGGCTGCCCCTCGCCCCGCTGCTGACCCTCGCCCCGGCCGCCGTTCCCCTGCCGCCCGCGGCGCAGCGCGTCGAACGAACGGTCGGCGAGGCCCTGTTGCCTCCCGATCATGTCCTGCAGCTGCTGCATCGCCTGATCGCCCTGACCGCCGCCCGGCTGCTGTCCCGGTTGCGCCGTCTGGAGGTTCTCCAGCATCTGCTGGAGCTGCTGCAGCATCTGGCGCGCCATCTCCTCCATGCCGCTGCGGAGCGCCTGTTCGATCTGGTCGAGCATGTCCATCAGGTCCTGCTCGGTCAGCATCTGGTCCGGGTCGAAGTCCTGCGGCGGCGGCGCCTCGCCCGTCTCCATGTCGCGCTGCATCTGCTGGGCGAGCTGGGAGAGATACTCCTGAAGCGCGGCGCGCAGCTCCTGCATGAGCTGCGCGATCTCGTCGTCGGGCGCGCCCTGCTCGATGGCGTCCCGCAGTTCCGCCTGCAGGTCGCGCAGACGGCGCTCCGCGCTGGTCAGGTCGCCGTCCTCGAGCCGGAGCGCCGCCTCCCACAGCAGGTCGATCACGCTCGCCGCCTCGTCCGGCACGCGGTCGTCCTCGAGGGCGTAGCCGAGCCGGCGGCGCGCCGTGCGCACCATCAGGTAGACCCGCGCGTCCTCGAAGGCGTCTTCGGGGTGGGCGGTGACCGCGTCGAGCACGTCGACGACGCGCTCGGCCGCATCTATGCTCCATGCGAGGTGGCGGCGCTGCTCGATCAAGGCCCTGGCGAGGGGATCGCGGAAGCGCCGCTCCGGCAGGACGAGGCTGGTCGTGTCGCGCGCCTCCTGCCCGGCGCCGTCGACCGCCACGATCTCCAGCGTCACCGGCAGACCCGCCCAGGGGTGCGCCGTCAGGTCCTGCGTCGTCGTCTCGGCCACGCGCCGCGCGTCGCGCGACAGCGGCAGCGGCAACTCGACCGACGGCGCCTCGATCACGCTGTCGGGCGCGAGGCCCGGAAACGGCGGATCGGCGCTGTCGTCGAGCGCCGCTTCGGCCCGCGCCCCGACGACGCCATAATCGTCCGTCGCGAGGTAGCCGAACTGCAGCACGCCCGTCCGCGCGCGCGACGGGCCTTCGGTGTAGGCGATGGTCGGCGGCTCGTCGGGGATGACGTCGAAGCGCCAGGCGCCGAGGGTCGCGCGCCCCGCCGTCGCTTCGATCTCGCCCGCGTCGCGCAGCCGGACCGTGGCGCTCCAGGCGCCGCCGCCCTGTTCGTCGAAGACCGCGTCGCCGACGGCGGCGCCGGAAAGCGCGGGCTCTGCGCCTGCGTCGAACACCCGCACGACGATTTCGGTGTTCTCGGGCAGGGCGAAGGCCTCGCCGTCGCGTTCCGTGAGATAAAGCGGCGCCATGCGCGTGTAGGCGGGTGGCGAGGCCCACGCCTCCATCGTCGGCCCCTGCGGCGCGACGGCGAGCGCCGCGGCGGCCGAGGCGGGCGCCAGCGCGTCGGCCAGACGCGCGCCGCCGTCGGCGACCTGCGCGATGAGACCGGCGCAGAGCGCGAGCAGGGCGGCGTGGCGGAGCGCGAAGCGATCCTCGGCGGAGACGCGGAGATCGGCCGCCGGCGCGCGCGCTGCGGCGGCGCGCTCGGCCATCCGCGCCTGGTGCGCGGCCCAGAGACGGCGCGCGGCGTCGTCTCCCGCGTTCGCGGTCAGCGCGTCGCCGAGCGCGGCCACGGGCCGATCGGGCAGGGCGGCGTCGAGCCGGGCGGCCGCCTCGGCGGCGGTCGGCGTCCGCCAGACCCGCGCGGCGCGCCAGCCGAGCGCGGCGGCGGAGACGGCGAACGCCGCCAGCAGCGCGACGTGCGCCGCGAAGCCGAGCCGCTGCGGCAGGCCGAGCAGCGCGAGACCGAGGAACAGCGCGACGAGCGTCCAGAGCGGCCAGAGCGCCCGCGTCGCGCGCTCGACGGCCATGCGCCGCCGCGCCTTCGCCGCCTCGCGGGCGACCTTGGCTTTGGCCAGCGCGAGCCGCTCTTCGGCCGTGGGCGGCGCGGCCGCCGCGCCGTCGAACCATCGCCGGAGGAAGGACATGGGCTGTCTCCGCTGCGCGCGCCTCGGTTCGGGGCGGCGACGTGGCGGTCAGTCCAGCCAGTCGGGAATCCGCTCCCTCGACATCATCTCATCATAAGTGGGCCGCCGACGCACCACGTCAAAGCGCGATCCCGCAACCAACACCTCGGGAACCAGCGGCCGGGCGTTGTATTCGCTCGCCATCGCCGCGCCGTAGGCGCCCGCGGAGCGGAACGCGACCAGATCGCCAGCCTCAAGCCGCGGCAGCGGCCGCGCCCGGGCGAAGGTGTCGCCGGTCTCGCAGACCGGTCCGACCACGTCGACCGGCGCGACCGGCGCGTCCGGGCCGGGCTCCACGACCGGGACGATGTCGTGCCAGGCGTCGTACATGGCCGGGCGGATCAGGTCGTTCATCGCCGCGTCGACGATCAGGAAGTCCCGCCCCTCGCCCTGCTTGCGGTAGATGACGGCGGCGACCAGAAGCCCTGCGTTGCCCGCGATCAGCCGCCCCGGCTCGACCACCACCGTCGCGCCCAGCGCGCCGACGGTGCGCCGCACCACCGCGCCGTAGTCGAAGGGCAGCGGCGGCGCCTCGTTCGAGCGCACGTAGGGAATGCCGAGCCCGCCGCCGAGGTCGACGCGGCGGATCGTCAGGCCGTCGGCGCGCAAGGTCTCCACAAGACCCGCCACCTTGGCGAAGGCCTGCTCGAAGGGTTCGAGGGCCGTGATCTGCGAGCCGATGTGGACGTCGACGCCGACGACCTCGATCCCGGACAGCGCGGCGGCGCGGGCGTAGACGGCGGGCGCCCGCGCGATCGGCACGCCGAACTTGTCCTCGGCCTTGCCGGTGGAGATCTTGGCGTGCGTCAGCGCGTCGACGTCGGGGTTGACGCGGATCGCGACCGGCGCGCGCACGCCCATCTCCCGCGCCACGGCGTCGAGCGCCACGAGTTCCTGCTCGCTCTCGACGTTGAACTGCCCGACGCCCGCGGAGAGCGCCGCGGCCATCTCGGCGCGCGTCTTGCCGACGCCGGCGAACACGATCCGCTCGCCGGGGACGCCGACGGCGAGGGCGCGGCGCAGTTCGCCTTCGGACACCACGTCCATGCCGGCCCCGAGCCGCGCGAGCGCGCGCAGCACCGCAAGGTTGCCGCACGCCTTCACCGCGAAGCAGACCAGCCGGTCGAGCCCCGCCAGCGCCTCGTCCATCACGCGGAAGTGCCGCTCCAGCGTCGCGGTGGAGTAGACATAGAACGGCGTGCCGACGCTCGCCGCGATGTCGGGCAGCGGCACGTCCTCGGCGCAGAGCAGACCGGCGTGATAGGCGAAGTGGTCCATCAGGCGCGGCGCGTCAGGCGGGGCCGCCGGGCCGGTCGGGCCGCGAGCGCAGGAACAGGTAGAGCGGCAGGGCGAAGGACACGCCGACCATCACGCCGGCGGGGATCGCCCACAGGCTGCGCCAGTCGCGGCGCGGCAGCGCCTCGATCAGCACCCAGAGCACCAGCACCCCGTAGGCCCAGGTCAGGTCGTAGACGAGCCCGGTGGTGGCGTCGTTGGCGTTCCAGACCTCGATCATCAGCGGAAGATCGAAGGAATTCTCCCAGAGCCACGGCCCGAAATAGAGCCACGGCACGACGGCGCCGCCGACGGAGAGAACAAGGTAGAGAATGCGCAGCGGGGTCATCGGGTCGCCTCGGGTCGCCTTCGGTCAGCGCCGCGGCTTAGCGCGTCGGGGGCCGTCGGCCAAGCGCCGGTCATTCGAGGCGGGCGGGAAAACCGGGAGCGCGCAAATCTTCGCCGAGCGCGTCCTCCAGCAGCTTCACCACCGCGGTCGACTGCGCAGCCCCGCCGTAGGCCGCCTTCGCGCGCACGAAGGTCTGCTCGGTCAGCGCCGCGAGGTCGAGCGGCGCGCCGAACGCCCGTCCGAAGCCCAGCGCGAAGCCGAGGTCCTTGAGCGCGAGATCCATGGTGAAGCCGACGTCGTAGCTGCCGTTCAGAATCAGCTGTCCCTCGGTCTCATGGACGAAGGAGTTTCCGGAAGACGCGGCGATCGCCTCCCACGCCTTCGCGAGGTCCACCCCCCCGCGTTTGGCGAGCATCAGCGCCTCGCCGTCGGCGACGAGGTGGATGAAGGCGAGCATGTTGGTGATCACCTTGATCACCGCCGCCGAGCCGAGCGGCCCCATGTGGATGATGCGGTCTCCCATCGCCTGAAGCGCGGCGCGGTGCTTCTCGACCAGCGCCGCCTCGCCGCCCGCCAGAACGGTGATCTCGCCGCGCGCGGCGAGATGCACGCCGCCGGTGACGGGGCATTCGAGGCAGGAGACGCCCTTCGCCGCGGCGCGCGCGGCGAGGCGCAGCACGTCGTCGCGGCCGAGGGTGGAGACCTCGATCCAGTCCATGCCCGGCGCGGCCCCCTCCAGCATCGCCTCCAGCACCGCCTCCGAGGCCGCGGGCGAAGGCAGGCAGGTGATCGCGGCGTCGACGCCCGAGACGGCGTCGGCGGGGCTCTCGGCCCAAAGGGCGCCGGCGGCGAGATGGCGCTCGGCGCGAGCGTGGTCGCGGTCGTGGACCGTCACGGCGAGGCCCGCGCGCAGCAGGCTCGCGGCGAGATGGCCCCCGAGTTCGCCGAGACCGATGAAGGCGTAGCGCATGCGGATGCTCCCCCGGCCCCGCGCCCCCTTGCGCGGCGCGCCGACGGTGATACCACTCGCACAGCCTCGGGGCGCCCGAAAGGGCTGAGACGCGCAAGCGGACCCGTCGAACCTGAACCGGATCATGCCGGCGTAGGGAAGGCTGAGAGCCGCGCCCGCGCGGCTCCGGTCCTCGCCTTCCGCCGGGGAAAGGACCATGCGATGAAAACCCTTCTCCCCGCCCTTGCCCTCCTCGCGACCGCCGCCGCGGCGGACGACCGCCCGACGCTGACCGTCTACACCTACGACAGCTTCGTCACCGACTACGGCCCCGGGCCGGTGATCCGCGAGCGGTTCGAGGCGGTCTGCGGCTGCACGCTCAACCTCGTCGGCGCCGGCGACGGGGCGCAGTTGCTCGGGCGGCTCCAGCTCGAGGGCGCGCGCACGCAGGCCGACGTGATCCTCGGCCTCGACACCAACCTGACCGCGGCCGCCGCGGCCACCGGCCTGCTCGCCGAGCACGGCCTGCCGGTTCCCGACGCCATCGCCGTGCCGGGCGGTTGGGACGACCCGTTTTTCCTGCCCTACGACTGGGGCTGGTTCGCCTTCGTCTACGACGAGACACGCCTGCCCGAGCCGCCGACCAGCTTCGCGGCGCTGCTCGACGCGCCCGAGGACGTGACCATCGTCATCCAGGACCCGCGCACCTCGACGCCGGGGCTCGGCCTGATGATGTGGGTCAAGCACGTCCACGGCGAGGAGGCGGGCGCGGTCTGGGAGCGGCTGGCGCCGCGGGTCGTCACCGTCACCCGCGGCTGGTGGGAGGCGTATTCGGCCTTCCTCGACGGCGAGGCGATGATGGCGCTCTCCTACACCACCTCCCCCGCCTATCACGCCCATGTCGAGGGCGACGAGACCAAGCGCGCGGCGATCTTCGAGGAGGGCCACTACCTCCAGATCGAGACGGCGGCGATCACCGCGGCGTCGCAGAACCCCGATCTCGCGCGCGACTTCCTCGCCTTCATGCTGACCGAGCCGTTCCAGTCCGCGATCCCGACGACGAACTGGATGTATCCGGCCGTCCGCTTCGACGGCGCGGAGCCCGCGGCCTTCGAGGCGCTGGCGATCCCGCCCTCCTCGCGCCTGTTTCCGGCCGAGGAAGCGCCGGCGGTGCGCGAGGCGGCGCTGGCCGAATGGCTGGACGTGATGAGCCGTTGACGGAATCCGCCAGAGGAGCGCTCCCCATGCTGAGGCTGCTTTCCGGGCTGATCCTCGCCGCCTCCGCCGCGGCCGCCGACGATCGACCCGTCCTGACCGTCTACACCTACGAGGCGTTTCTGAGCGAAGGCTCGCCGGGACCGGCGGTTCGGCCGCTGTTCGAAGCCGAGTGCGATTGCGTCCTGCGATTCGTCGGCGTGGGCGACGGGGCCGACCTCGTGGCGCGGCTGCGCCTCGAAGGCCCCGGCGCCGAGGCCGACGTGGTGCTGGGCCTCGACACCAACCTGACCGCCGCCGCCGCCGCGACCGGCCTTTTCGCGCCGCACGGCCTGCCTCTGCCCGAGGCGCTCGCCGTGCCGGGCGGCTGGGACGACCCGCTGTTCCTGCCTTTCGACTGGAGCTGGCTCGCCTTCGTCTACGACGAGACGCGCCTGCCCGAGCCGCCGACCAGCTTCGCCGACCTGCTCGACGCGCCCGACGACGTCACCATCGTGGTTCAGGACCCGCGCACGTCGACGCCCGGTCTCGGCCTGCTGATGTGGGTGAAGCACCTCTATGGCGACGAGGCCGCGTCGGTCTGGGAGCGGCTCGCGCCGAGGATCGTCACCGTGACGCGGAGCTGGTGGGAAGCCTACTCGGCCTTCCTTGCGGGCGAGGCGGCGATGGCCCTGTCATGGTCGACCTCTCCCGCCTGGCATCGCCACGTCCAGGACGACGACACGAAGCGCGCGGCGCTGTTCGACGACGGGCACTATCTGCAGATCGAAGTGGCCGGCGTGCTGGCGTCGAGCCGGCAGCCGGAGCTGGCGCGCCGCTTCCTCGCCTTCATGCTCAGCGAACCTTTCCAGTCGCTCCTGCCGACGACGCACTGGATGTATCCCGCCATCGCGCTTCAGGACGGTCTGCCGCCGGCCTATGACGGGCTTATCGCGCCCGAGACGTCGCGCCTGTTCCCGTCGGAAGACGTGCCGGCGATCCGGGAGGCGGCGCTGGCCGAATGGCTCGACGTGATGAGCCGGTGACCGAGGCGCTCCCGCGCCGCGTCGCGCTGACGGGCGGCGCGGCGCTGGTTCTGCTGCTCGCGCTGACGCTGGGGTCGGTCGCGGTGGTGGCGCTGCGCGCCGAGCGCGCAGGCGCGCTGGGGCCGGCGGACTGGCGCGCGCTCTCCTTCACGCTGCGTCAGGCGTTCTGGTCGGCGGCGCTGTCGACGGCGTTCGCGATCCCGCTCGCGCGGGCGCTGGCGCGGCGACGGTTTCCGGGGCGCGCGGCGCTGACGACGCTGCTCGGGGCGCCCTTCCTGCTGCCCTCGATCATCGCGATTCTCGGCGTGATCGCGGTCTGGGGCCGGTCGGGCTGGGTGAGCGAGGCGCTGATGGCGGCGGGGCTGGCGCGGCTGAACGTCTACGGGATGCCCGGCGTGCTGATCGCGCACGTGTTCTTCAACCTGCCGCTGGCGACGCGGCTGATGCTGCAGGCCTACGCCGCCGTGCCGCCGGAGCGCTGGCGCATCGCCGCCCAGCTCGGCGTCGAGGGGCGGGCGCTGTTCCGGCTGCTGGAATGGCCCGCGATCCGCGCCGCGGCGCCGGGCGCCTTCGCGCTGGTGTTCTCGATCTGCGCCACCAGCTTCGCCATCGCGCTGGCGCTCGGCGGCGGGCCGCGGGCGACGACCCTGGAGGTGGCGATCTACGAGGCCGCGGCGGTCTCCTTCGACCTCGACAGGGCGGCGCGTCTCGCCGCGGTGCAGTTCGCCGTCTGCGCCGCCGCGGCGCTGGCGGCGCTGGCGCTTGCGGCGCCGCCCGCCGCGGGCTTCGGCGTGCGCCTCTGCGTCGAACGCTGGGACGGGCGCGGGCGCGCCGCGCGAGCCGCCGACGCGCTGGCGCTCGCCCTCGCCATCCTGTTTCTCGCCCTGCCGCTGGCGGGGGTGGCGGCGCGCGGCGTCGCCGGGCTCGGCGCGCTCACCGGGGCGGCGGGGGCGGCGGTCTGGGCGGCGGCGGGGCGGAGCCTCGCGGTGGCTCTGGGCTCGACGCTGTTGACGGCGCTGCTCGCCCTGCCGCTCGCCGCGCTGGTCGCGGCGCTGGATCGGCGCCCTTTCGCTGCGCGGCTGGCCGAGGCGGGGGCGCTGACGCCGCTCGCCGCCTCGCCGTTCGTGATCGGCGTGGCGCTCTTCGTCGTGCTGCGGCCGGTCGCGGACCCCGCCGCCCTCGCCCTGCCGCTGACCGCGCTGGTCAACGCGGCCATGGCGACGCCCTTCGCCGTGCGGATCCTCGCGCCCGCGATCCGCGACGCGGAGGCCGACCACGGCCGGCTCGCCGACAGCCTCGGGCTTTCCGGGTGGACGCGGACGCGGGCGGTGCATGTCGGCCGCCTTCGCGCCCCGCTCGGCTTCGCGCTCGGGCTGGCGGCGGCGCTGTCGGCGGGCGATCTCGGCGTGATCGCCCTGTTCTCGCGGCCCGACGCGCCCACCCTGCCGCTGCTCATGCACCTGCTCGCAGGCAGCAGGAACGTCGACGCGGCCTTCGGCGCGGCCTTCGTGCTGACCGGGCTCGCCTTCGCGCTCTTCCTCGGGTTCGACCGTCTGGGGCGCGGGCGGTGATCGCCGTCGAGGGTCTGCGCGTGCGGGCCGGCGGGTTCCTGCTGGAGGCGGACGTCGTCGTCCCCGCCGGCGCGCTCTGCGCCGTGATCGGGCCGTCGGGGGCGGGCAAGTCGACGCTGCTCGCAGCCGTCGCCGGCTTCGCGCCGGTCGAGGCCGGGCGGGTGTCGGCGGCCGGACGCGACCTCGCGGGGCTGGCGCCGGCGGAGCGGCCGGTCACGCTGCTGTTTCAGGAGAACAACCTCTTTCCCCACCTCACAGTCGCCCGCAACGTCGGCCTCGGCCTGCGCCCGAGCCTGTCTCTCACCCGGCCCGAGCGCGCGCGAGTCGACGCGGCGCTGGCCGAAACGGGGCTCGAAGGGCTCGGGGAGCGCCTGCCCGAGCAGCTGTCCGGCGGCCAGCGCCAGCGCGCGGCGCTGGCCCGGGCGCTGCTGCGCGACCGCCCGGCGCTGCTGCTCGACGAGCCGTTCGCCGCCCTCGGCCCCGGCCTGCGCGCGGAAATGATGGCGCTGGTCGAGCGGCTGACGGCGCCCCGCGGGATCGCGGTGCTGATGGTCACCCACCACCCCGACGAAGCGCGCCGGGCGGACCTCGCGGCCTTCTGCGCGCTGACGGCGCAGGGCGGGCGGATCGACGGCGCCCGGCCGGCCGCCGCCCTGTTCGCCGATCCGCCCGCAGGGCTGGCGGCTTACCTTGGCGATGCGGGAGGCGACCTGGCGCCGCGATAAGCGGCGGAATGGGGGTCGCTGGCGTCTCGCGCGGCGAATCGGTGGACGCACCGCCTTCCCGCGTTACCATTCCGCGTCAGAGAGCCGCAGCAGGAGGCACCCATGACGCAGACGCGACGCCCCCTCTCCCTGTCGGACCTCGCCCATATCGTCGGGCGCGCGGCGATCGCGCTCGGGATCGGGTGGGGCTACCTGGCCTTCGTGTTCGCGCTGGATCTCGGCGGGGTCGCCTCCCTGGCGGCCGAGTCGCGCCATGGCGCGGTCGTCCTGATGCAGGTCGCCGCTCTCGTCGGCGTCGCCTTCCTCTGCACCGGCGCCCACATCGGCTACGTCAACGTGCGCGGGGAGCACGCCCGCGAGGCGCAACGGGTCGTCGCGATGCGTCGGGCCGAGATGCGCGCCTGGAGGCGGCGGCGGTGACGGGCGGCGTGCAGACGTCCCGCGCCGCGGACGCCGCGCCGGCGCCGCGTGGACAAGACTGGCGCCTGCTGCGCTTCCTTCTTCGCCATTGCACGACCGGCGTCGTCGCGGGGTGGTGCCTCATGCTCGGGCTGGTCTGGACCGACGTGGGCTCGATCGGCTCGCTGATGGCGCGGTCCGACGTCGGATGGCTGGGCTATCTCATGCTCGCCGCGGCGTTCGGCATCACCGGCGGGTCGGTCGGCATGGGGGTCGCGATCAACACCGCCCTCCCCTTGCGTCGCCGCTGAGTCCCGAGGCCGTATCCGCCGAGGCGGCGGCGAGGCTGCCGGCGCTCTTCTCGTCGGGTTTCGCACGGGAGGGGCGCTTCGCCCTGTTGCGTCTGACCGACGGCGCCGCGACGGCGCCGCTTCCGGTCGCGCGTGCGCCCGCCCGCGTCACGCTGGTGCTGGCCCGACGGGCTCTGTGGCCCGAGCCGGCGCACGCCCTCCGCCTAGCGCGCGCCCTGCGTCAGGACGCCTGGAGACGGCTCGCCCCTGCGCGCGGCCTCGCGCCGCTGGTCGTCGTGCGGCAGACGCCGTGCGGCGCCGAGGCGACACTGGCGGCCTGCTTCCTCGACTTCGGCGCCGCGGCGCCGTCGACGCTGGACGCGCTGGACGGAATATTTCAAGACGCGGTGTCGCGGCGGTGGCGGCGCTGGGTTCGGCGGAGCCCGGAAGCGTGATCCGTGCGCGCTGAGGAGCGGCGGACCACACGTCGCGGAAGCCGAGGGACCTGAATGTTCAAGAAGATCCTGATCGCGAACCGCGGCGAGATCGCCTGCCGCGTCATCAAGACGGCCCGGAAGATGGGCATCGAGACCGTCGCCGTGTTCTCCGACGCCGACCGCGACGCGCTCCACGTCAAGATGGCCGATCACAAGATCCACATCGGCCCGCCCCCGGCGGCGCAGTCCTACATCGTGATCGAGAAGATCCTGCAGGCGATCCGCGACAGCGGCGCCGAGGCGGTGCATCCCGGCTACGGCTTCCTCTCCGAACGCGCCGACTTCGCCCGCGCGCTGGAGGAGATGGGGGTCGCCTTCATCGGCCCGCCGGCCTCGGCGATCGAGGCGATGGGCGACAAGATCACCTCGAAGAAGCTCGCCAAGGAGGCCGGCGTCTCCACCGTGCCCGGCCACATGGGGCTGATCGACGACGCCGAGGAGGCGGTCGCGATCGCGCGGGGCATCGGCTATCCGGTGATGATCAAGGCCTCCGCGGGCGGCGGCGGCAAGGGCATGCGCATCGCCTGGACCGACGAGGAGGCGCGCGAGGGCTTCCAGTCCTCGAAGAACGAGGCGAAGGCGAGCTTCGGCGACGACCGCATCTTCATCGAGAAATTCGTCACCCAGCCGCGCCATATCGAGATTCAGGTGCTCGGCGACAAGTTCGGCAACTGCCTCTGGCTGAACGAGCGCGAATGCTCGATCCAGCGGCGCAACCAGAAGGTGATCGAGGAAGCCCCCTCCCCCTTCCTCGACGCGAAGACCCGCAAGGCGATGGGGGAGCAGGCGGTCGCGCTGGCGAAGGCGGTGGATTACTGCTCGGCCGGCACGGTGGAGTTCATCGTCGACGCCGAGCGCAACTTCTATTTCCTCGAAATGAACACCCGGCTTCAGGTCGAGCATCCGGTGACGGAGCTGATCACCGGCATCGACCTCGTGGAGCAGATGATCCGGGTGGCGAACGGCGAGACGCTGTCGCTGACGCAGGCCGACGTGAAGATCGACGGCTGGGCGATCGAGAGCCGCCTCTACGCCGAGGACCCCTATCGCAACTTCCTCCCCTCCACGGGGCGCCTCACGCGCTATCGGCCGCCCGCCGACCTGAAGGTCGCCGGCGCCAGGGTGCGCAACGACACCGGCGTCTATGAGGGCGGCGAGATCTCGATGTTCTACGACCCGATGATCGCCAAGCTCTGCACCTGGGGCGAGGATCGGGGGGCCGCCATCGAGGGCATGCGCCACGCGCTCGACGCCTTCGAGGTGGAGGGCATCGGGCACAACCTGCCCTTCCTCTCGGCGGTGATGGACCATCCGCGGTTCATCTCCGGCGACATCTCCACCGCCTTCATCGCCGAGGAATATCCCGAGGGCTTCCAGGGCGCGGCGCTCGACCCGGCCGACGAGCGCCACCTCGCCGCAGCCGCCGTGGCGCTGAAGCTGATCCGCGAGCGGCGCGACGCCCACATCTCCGGCGCCCTCTCCAACCACGAACGCGAGGTCGGCCACGACTGGGTGGCGCGCTGCGGGCGCAAGGCGTGGGGCGTGCGCGCCTATAACGGCAAGTTCCGCGTGACGGACCTCGAGGGGCTGCACGTCCCCGAGGCCGTCGACCTCGACAAGGGCCGCCTGATGGCCGTCGAGACCAACTGGACGCCGGGCGACACGCTGGCGAGCGTGCGGGTCGAGGGCGTCTCGATGGCGCTGAAGGTCGATCCGCTGACCGAGGGGTTCCGGCTGCGCTACCGCGGCGCCGACATGCGCTTCCACGTGCGCACGCCGCGGCTCGCGCAGCTTGCGGCGCTGATGCCGGAAAAGGCGCCGCCCGACACCTCCAAGATGCTGCTCTGCCCGATGCCGGGGCTGATGGTGAAGCTGAACGTCGCGGTGGGCGACGAGGTGCAGGACGGGCAGGCGCTGTGCACCGTCGAGGCGATGAAGATGGAGAACGTGCTGCGCGCCGAGCGCAGCGGCGTGGTGGCGCGCATCAACGCCCAGCCCGGCGCCTCGCTCGCCGTGGACGAGGTGATCATGGAGTTCGAGTGAGGTAGACTCGCCGAACGACGACGCTGAAACCCACGAACGCTGACGGAGGCGCGGCGATGACCGGCAAACCCACCCTCGACGCCTGGAAGGCCCTCGCCGAGAAGGAGCTTAAGGGCCGCTCGGCCGATGATCTCGTGTGGGAGACGGCGGAAGGCGTGCCCGTCAAGCCGCTCTATACGGAGGCGGATCTGGCGGGGCTCGACCATCTCGGCTCGCTGCCGGGGATCGAGCCGTTCACGCGGGGGCCGCGCGCGACGATGTATGCGGGCCGGCCCTGGACCATCCGGCAATACGCCGGGTTCTCCACGGCGGAGGAGTCGAACGCCTTCTACCGCAAGGCGCTGGCGGCGGGGCAGCAGGGCGTCTCGGTGGCCTTCGACCTCGCCACCCACCGCGGCTACGACAGCGACCACCCGCGGGTGATCGGCGACGTCGGCAAGGCGGGGGTGGCGATCGACAGCGTCGAGGACATGAAGCTGCTGTTCGACGGCATCCCGCTTGAGAAGATCTCCGTCTCCATGACGATGAACGGCGCGGTGATCCCGGTGCTGGCGAATTTCATCGTGGCGGGGCGCGAGCAGGGCGTGCCGGTGGAGAAGCTGTCGGGGACCATCCAGAACGACATCCT
>RECW01000270.1 GCA_007693835.1 Paracoccaceae bacterium
TGGGGCGACGAGGGCAAGGGCAAGATCGTCGACTGGCTGTCGGAGCGCGCCGACGTCATCGTGCGTTTCCAGGGCGGCCACAACGCCGGGCACACGCTCGTGATCGGCGGGACGACCTACAAGCTGTCGCTGCTGCCCTCGGGCATCGTGCGGCAGGGCAAGCTCTCGCTGATCGGCAACGGCGTGGTGCTCGACCCCTGGGCGCTGATCGACGAGATCGGGCGGTTGCGGGCGCAGGGCGTCGACGTCACGCCCGAGACGCTGCAGATCGCCGAGAACGCGCCGCTGATCCTGCCGCTGCACCGCGACCTCGACCAGCTTCGCGAGACGGCGGCGGGCAAGGCGAAGATCGGCACCACCGGCCGCGGCATCGGCCCGGCCTACGAGGACAAGGTGGGCCGCCGGGCGATCCGCGTCTCCGACCTGTTCGACGCCGACACGCTGGCCAGCCGCGTCGACCGCCTGCTCGCCCACCACGACGCGCTGCGCCTCGGCCTCGGCGAAGCGCCCGTCGACCGCGCCGCGCTGCTGCGCGCGCTCGGCGAGATCGCCCCGCAGATCGCGCCCTACGCCTCGGCGGTGTGGCGTACGCTGTCGGAGGCGCGCCGCGCCGGGCGGCGCATCCTGTTCGAAGGGGCGCAGGGCGCGCTGCTCGACGTCGACTTCGGCACGTATCCTTACGTCACCTCGTCGAACACGCTGGCGGGGATGGCGGCCGTGGGGTCCGGCGTCGGGCCGGACGCGGTCGGGTTCACGCTCGGGATCGTCAAGGCCTACACCACCCGCGTCGGCGAAGGCCCCTTCCCCACCGAACTGGTCGACGCGGTCGGCCAGCGCCTCGGCGAACGCGGGCGGGAGTTCGGCACGGTGACGGGGCGCAAGCGGCGCTGCGGATGGTTCGACGCGGCGCTGGTGCGCCAGACCTGCCGCGTGGCGGGCGTCACCGGGATCGCGCTGACGAAGCTCGACGTGCTCGACGGCCTCGAAGAACTCAAGATCTGCACGGGCTATCGCCTCGACGGCGCGGAGATCGACCACCTGCCCGCCGCTTCCGCGCTTCAGGCCCGCGTCGAACCCGTCTACGAGACCTTGCCCGGCTGGTCCGACAGCACCTTCGGCGCCCGGCGCTGGCTCGACCTTCCGGCGGAGGCGATCAAGTACGTCAAGCGCGTCGAGGAGCTGATCGAGGCGCCGGTCGCGATGCTCTCGACCAGCCCCGAGCGCGACGACACCATCCTGGTCACCGATCCCTTCGCCGACTGATGCGGGCGGGGGCGCTGATCATCGCCGCGCTGCTCGCGGCGGGCGACGCGGCGGCCAAGCAGGTCGCCTACGTGGTCAGCGACGCCTGGCACAGCGGCCTCGTGCTGTCGCGGGCCGCGCTCGGGCCCCTCGCCCCCGCGGAGGCGGCGGACTTCCCGGACGCGCCGTGGCTCGAATTCGGGTGGGGCGACCGGAACTTCTACCCCAATCCGCAGCCGAGCGTCGCCGATGCGCTCGCCGCCGGGTTGAAGCCTACCCCGGCCGTGATGCACGTCGCGCCGCGGGCGAGGCCGCCTGCGCCGGATGGCGCGCGCTCGGTCGTGCGGGTGACGCTGACGGAGGCGGGGTTCGCGGCTCTCGCGGGCGCGATAGATGCGACTTTCGAGCGACCGGACGGACGTCGCGCAGCCCCGATCGCACAGGGCCTTTATCCTGACAGCCTGTTCTACCCCGCCACCGGCCGCTTTCACCTCTTCAACACCTGCAACACCTGGGTGGCGCGGATGCTGGCGGCGGGGGGCGCGCCGATATCGGCGTGGGGCGTCGTGACGGCGGGCGACCTGATGGAGCGGGTCCGGCCGCTGGCGACGTCCGTTGAAACCCCGGCGGTTCGAGGCTAATTCCGCGGCATGACCTACAAGACCCGCAAGCGCCTGTCGCTGTTCGTGCTCGTCGTCGGGCTGCCGCTCTACGTGGCGGCGTCGATGTGGGTGCTGTCGCTGTTCGAGCGGCCGTCGTTCTTCGTCGAACTGCTGGTCTACCTCGCGCTCGGCGTGCTCTGGGCGTTTCCGCTCAAGGCGGTGTTCCGCGGCGTGGGCAAGCCGGACCCGGACGCGCCGGCGGAGGAGCGGCGCTGACGCCGCTCCGCTTCGCCGAAGGCGTGACGCTCGTGGGCGGCGGCGCGCTCGACCGGGAGACGCTGGCGCTCGCCAAGGCGCGGGCGCCGGTCGTGGTGGCGGCGGACGGCGGAGCCAACTGGCTCAGCGCCTGGGGGGAGCCGGCGTCGGCCGTCATCGGCGACATGGACTCGGTCGAGGACGCCGACGGCTGGCGCGCGCGCGGCGCCCGCGTCGAACGCATCGCCGAGCAGGAGACCACCGACCTCGAGAAATGCCTCTACGCGACCGAGGCGCCGTTCTATCTCGGCGTCGGGTTGATGGGCCGGCGGTTCGACCACACGCTCGGCGCGCTGCACGCGCTGCTGAGACAGCCGGCCAAGCGCATCGTGCTGATCGGCGAAGAGGACGTGGTCTTTCTCGCGCCGCCCGTCTGGCGGGCGCGGCTCGAGGCGGGCGCGCGCGTCTCGTTCTTTCCGCTGCGCCCTGTGACGGGCGTGGCGTCCGAGGGTCTGGTCTGGCCCATCGACGCGATCGCCTTCGCCCCTGGCGTGCGCATCGGCACGTCCAACGCCGCGGCGGACGAGACCGTGGCGGCGCGGTTCGACGATTTCGGGATGGCGGCGACGGTCGAGCGCCGATTCCTCGACGCCGTCCTCGACAGCCTGACGACAGCGGAGGCATGAGCGCGCGGCGCCCGGCGGCGCCGCGCGGACCCCGTCACGCCGCGGCGACGGCGCGTTTGGTCAGCACCTTCACGAGATGGGCGCGGTATTCGGGCGAGCCGTGGATGTCGCGGATCATCCCGTCGGCCGAGACCGACAGCGATTCCACCGCGTCCGGCGACCAATTGCTCGACAGAGCGGCCTCGGCCTCCTCCCACCGGAAGACGCCGCCTTCCGACGCGCCGGTGACGGCCACGCGGGCGCCGCCCGAGAACTTGGCCACGAAAACGCCCGTCAGCGCGAAGCGCGAGGCGGGCTGGACGAACTTCTGGTAGTTCGCCTTCTCGGGGATCGGGAAGCGCACGCCGGTGACGATCTCGCCTTCCTCCAGCGCCGTGGTGAACATGCCCTGGAAGTAGTCGTCGGCCGCGATCTCGCGCTTGTTCGTCAGCACCGTGGCGCCGAGGCCCAGCACCGCCGACGGATAGCAGGCGGCCGGGTCGTTGTTGGCCACCGAGCCGCCGATGGTGCCGCGGTTACGCACCTGCGGGTCGCCGATGTGGGCCGCGAGGTGGGCGAGCGCCGGGATGGCGTTCTGCACCGTCTCCGAGGCCGCCACCGCCGCGTGGGTGGTGGCGCCCTTGATGGTGACCGCGCCGCCGGCCGCCTCGATGCCGACAAGCTCCGGCACCGCCGTCAGGTCGACCAGCGCCGAAGGCTGGGCGAGGCGCTGCTTCAGCGTCGGGATCAGCGTCTGCCCGCCGGAGACCGGGCGGGCCTCCTCCTGCGCCAGCGCCTTGACGGCGTCGGCGACGCTGGCGGGCTTCACGAAATGGAAGTCGTACATCTCCGTCTCCTCACTCGGCCGCGACGGCGGGCTTCGCGTCGTGGATCGCCTTCCACACCGCGTGCGGCGTCAGCGGCATGTCGATATGGCTCACGCCGTAGGGCTTCAGCGCGTCGATCACCGCGTTGACGAAGGCGGGCGGCGAGCCGATGGCCCCCGCCTCGCCGCACCCCTTGGCGCCCAGCGGGTTGTGGGTGCAGGGCGTCACGCAGGAGTGGTCGACCTTGATGCCCGGCAGGTCGGCGGCGCGCGGCATGGCGTAGTCCATGTAGGAGCCGGTCTGCGGCTGGCCGTTCTCGTCGAAGATGGCGTGCTCCATCATCGCCTGGCCGAAGCCCTGCGCGACGCCGCCCTGCACCTGCCCGTCGACGATCATCGGGTTGATCACCACGCCGAAGTCGTCGGCCGCCGAGAACGCGACGACGTCGACCTTGCCGGTGTCGGGGTCGACCTCGACTTCGCAGGCGTAGCCGCCCGAGGGGAAGGTGAAGTTCTTCGGGTCGTAGAAGGCGGTCTCCTCCAGCCCCGGCTCCAGCTCCTCGATCGGGTAGTTGTGGGGCACGTAAGCCGCCAGCGCGATCTCGGCGAAGGCCTTGGCCTTGTCGGTGCCGGCGACCTTGAACTGCCCGTCCTCCAGCACGATGTCGGCTTCAGACGCTTCCAGAAGATGCGCCGCTATCTTCTTGGCTTTGGCGATGATCTTGTCGACCGCCTTGACGATGGCCGACCCGCCGACCGGCATCGAGCGCGAGCCGTAGGTGCCCATGCCGAAGGGCGTGCGCATCGTGTCGCCGTGGACGACCTCGATGCTCTCCTCCGGGATGCCGAGCATTTCTGCGACGACCTGCGGGAAGCTGGTCTCGTGGCCCTGGCCGTGGCTGTGGCAACCCGTCAGCAGCGAGATGTTGCCGGTCGGGTTCACGCGGATCGTGGCGACCTCATAGAGACCCGCCCGCGCGCCGAGGGCGCCGACCAGCGCCGAGGGCGCGATGCCGCAGGCCTCGATGTACTCGATCACGCCGAGGCCCCGCAGCTTGCCGCGCTTGGCGGCCTCCTCGCGGCGCTTCTCGAAGCCCGCGACGTCGGCCATCTCCATGACCTTGTCGAAGGTCGCGTGGAAGTTGCCGGTGTCGTACACCAGCGCCACCGGCGTGGAATACGGGAACTGGTCCGCGCCGATGAAGTTCTTCCGCCGCAGCTCGAAGCGGTCGACGCCAAGCTCCTGCGCCGCCTTGTCGATGATCCGCTCAAGCTGATAGGTCGCCTCCGGCCGGCCGGCGCCGCGGTAGGCGTCGACGGGAACCGTGTTGGTGAACACCGCCTTCACGTTGGTGTAGATCAGCGGCGTCTTGTAGGGGCCGGCGAGCAGCGTGCCGTGCAGGTAGGTCGGCACCGACGGCGCGAACAGCGACAGGAACGCCCCCATGTTCGCCAGCGTCGTCGCGCGGTAGGCGACGAAGTTGTGGTCGGCGTCGAGCGCCAGCTCCAGCTTCGAGATGTGGTCGCGGGCCTGGGCGTCGGTGACGAAGGACTCCGAGCGCTCCGCCGTCCACTTCACCGGCCGGCCGACGACCTTGGCGGCGTAGGTGACGGCCGCTTCCTCGGCGTAGTGGTAGATCTTCGAGCCGAAGCCGCCGCCGACGTCCGGCGCCACGACGCGCAGCTTGTGCTCGGGGATGCCGAG
>RECW01000206.1 GCA_007693835.1 Paracoccaceae bacterium
TTGGTGCAGGAGCCGATGAACACCGTGTCGATCTCGACGTCGGTCAGCTTCACGCCCGGCTCGAGCCCCATGTACGCGAGGCTGCGGCGCGCGGCGTCGACCTTGCCGCCCTTGAAGTCCTCGGGGTGCGGCACGACGCCGGTGATGGGCAACACGTCCTCGGGGCTGGTGCCCCAGGTGACGACGGGCGCGATCTTCGCCGCGTCGAGCGTCACCACCTTGTCGAAATGCGCGCCCTCGTCGGTGTAGAGGTCGCGCCACGCGGCGAGCGCCATCTCCCACGCCGCGCCCTTCGGCGCCTTCGGCCGCCCCATGACGTAGGCGAAGGTCTTCTCGTCCGGCGCGATCAGGCCGGCGCGGGCGCCGCCCTCGATCGCCATGTTGCAGACGGTCATCCGGCCTTCCATCGACAGCGAGCGGATCGCCTCGCCGCAGTACTCGATGACATGCCCGTTGCCGCCGGACGTGCCCGTCTCGCCGATGATCGAGAGCGTGACATCCTTGGCGGTGACGCCGACCGGCAGCGCGCCCGTCACCTCCACCTTCATGTTCTTAGACTTCTTCTGGATCAGCGTCTGCGTGGCGAGCACATGCTCGACCTCCGACGTGCCGATCCCGTGGGCCAGCGCGCCGAAGGCCCCATGGGTCGCCGTGTGGCTGTCGCCGCAGACGATGGTCATGCCCGGCTGCGTCAACCCCTGCTCGGGACCGATGATGTGCACGATGCCCTGGCGCACGTCGTTCACGTCGAAGTACTCCACGCCGAAGTCGGCGGCGTTGCGGCGCAGCGCCTCGACCTGCACGCGGCTCTCCTCGTCCTTGATCTCGCTGAGCCGGTCCGCCGACGTCGGCACGTTGTGGTCGGGCACCGCGAGGGTCGCCTCGGGCCGGCGCACGCCGCGGCCCGCCATGCGCAGCCCTTCGAACGCCTGCGGACTGGTCACCTCATGGACGAGGTGGCGGTCGATATAGAGCAGGCACGTCCCGTCCTCGCCCTCGTGCACGAGATGGGCGTCCCAGATCTTGTCGTAGAGCGTGCGCGGCGCGGCCATCGTTCCCTGCCTCCCTGTCGCCCCTCGGGCGCGCCGTTCTTAGGGCCGGGCGCGGGTTCGAGGCAAGCCGGCGCGAAAACCCGTATGGACAAGCCCGCGCGGCCGGTGCTAGGCCACACGCGGCGCCCGGGTAGCTCAGTTGGTAGAGCAGCGGATTGAAAATCCGCGTGTCGGTGGTTCGAATCCGCCCCCGGGCACCACCTCTGTCATTTTCGGGCTTCCTTTCAACTAGTTACGTAGTTTACGAACCTTTCAGGATGGTTCGCCAACTTCTGTTCGCGCCCTGTCCAATCCGACAGCAGCCCGAAAGCGTCATCCGCCAGCCCGGCGCGGTTCGCCGCGGCCGTGTAGCGGGAGACTTCCTTAGAGCGTCGTATGGCCCGTGACGCTCGCGATCATGTGCGGCGTGGCGCGCGCCTCGGCGAGCCGCCGAGCGCAGGCTTTGCGCAGACCGTGAAGGCCGCCGACGCTGACCTGTTGCGCGAGATGCATCTGGAGCCGGTCGCGCAGCGATCGATCGGGTGGAGCAGGCGCGGTGAGAAAGAGGTTGGGACGCTGACCGGCGCGGCGAAGGGCGCGCGCAGCGCGCTGCGCGAGACCCGCACCAACGGCTATCGCTAGCGGGACTGGGACACGCTGGCGAGCCGGATCGAACTGGCGATCCACAAGCTCCGCTAGGGCGACTGCTTCGCGAGCTTTCTCGAACCTCGACGGACGGCGGAGGACGCGCCGATGGCCGTAATCCGAGAGGCCCATGTGCGGAAGGGGACGGCCTCGGTCGGCGTGACGCGTCAGGTCGCGGGGACGGCGGGCAGGATCGAGAACGGCCAGATCGGGCGGTTCCTCGCCTGCGCCAGCAGCCCTAGGCAGGCGCTGATCACCCGGCGGCGCCACCTGCCGTAGGCTCTTGGGACCAGGACGCGGGCCACCCGACAGGCTGGCGCGCGGCGGCTTGATCCGGCGCGCGGCATGGCGATAGTCGGCCCGCGGCCGCGGCGCCGCTGCTGACGGAGAAACCCATGGCCTATGAGACCCTGATCGTCGAGACCCGCGACCACGTCGCGCTGGTCAGGCTGAACCGGCCCGAGGCGTTGAACGCGCTCAACCGCCAGCTGATGAACGAATTATCCGAGGCGTTGGCCAAACTGGACGCCGACGACCATGTCGGGTGCATCGTCATCACCGGCTCGGCGAAGGCCTTCGCCGCCGGCGCCGACATCAAGGAGATGCAGGACAAGACCTTCGTCGAAGCCTACCGCGAGGACTTCATCACCTCGAACTGGGAGGCGGTGACGCGGGTCCGCAAGCCGGTGATCGCCGCGGTGGGCGGCTACGCGCTCGGCGGCGGGTGCGAGCTGGCGATGATGTGCGATCTGATCCTCTGCGCCGACGACGCCAAGTTCGGCCAGCCCGAGATCAACATCGGCGTGATGCCGGGCTCGGGCGGCACCCAGCGGCTGACCCGGTTCGTCGGCAAGTCCAAGGCGATGGAGATGTGTCTCACCGGGCGCTTCATGGACGCGGCCGAGGCCGAGCGGTCCGGGCTGGTCAGCCGGGTGATTCCCGCCGACCAGCTGCTCGACGAGGCGCTGGCGGTGGCCGCGAAAATCGCCGCCAAGGGCGCGCTCGCGGCGATGGCGACCAAGGAAGCGGTGAACCGCGCGTACGAAACGCCGCTCTCGGAGGGCGTGCGCTTCGAACGACGGCTGTTCCACGCCCTGTTCGCCACCGAAGACCAGAAGGAAGGCATGGCGGCCTTTGTCGAGAAGCGCCAGGCCCAGTTCAAGGACCGCTGACGCGGGCCGCGCGGCGGCCGAGATTGACTCGTGCGGCCGCCGCGTGTATCGCCCCCGTTCCTCAGAGCACGCCACATCACGGGTACATCATGGCCAACACGCCGTCCGCCAAGAAGCGGGTGCGCCAGATCGAGAAGCGGACCGCGGTGAACGCCGCCCGCAAGTCGCGCATCCGGACGTTCATCCGCAAGGTCGAAGACGCCATCCGCAGCGGCGACAGCGAAGCGGCGCTCGCCGCCCTCCGGGCCGCGCAGCCCGAAATCATGCGGGGCGCCGCGAAGGGCGTGCTGCACGCCAACACCGCGAGCCGCAAGGTCTCGCGCCTCGCGCATCGTGTGAAGGTGATGGCCCCGGCCTGACGCCCTGCGTCGCGCCGACCGCATCGCGGTCGGTCCGCAGCGCGGGCGTTGCGGTTCCTTCGCGTTTTTGTAGCGTTCTCAGTTTCGTCCCGTTGTTTCGGGCGAAACGGTCCTGTTACGTTGACGTCGTCAGGGTGCCAAAGAGCCAACGCGACGCCGCCGGCCGTCGCAGCGTGCGCACATATGAAACCAGTCTCGACGCGTTGTTTTCATATTGATGCTATTTCGGTCTTCGCCTGACTGAACTGGTTCCTTGCAATGCCGTGTCTTTTTTGTCTTGTGAGAAGGTGAAGGATTTCTTGCGGACGCCGCAAGCTCGCGCCTAAACTGCCGGTCGAGTCGCAACGGCGGCTGTGGAGGGCGGAAAGATGTCTGATCGAATCGTGCGCGCAACTCCCGATCAGGCGTATGCGGCGATCGCGCAAGATCCGAGCGCCCGGCTGATCGACGTTCGGACGAGGGCGGAATGGACTTTCGTCGGCGTGCCCGATCTCTCCGCCGCCGGGCGGGACGTGGCGTTCGTCGAGTGGACGGGATTTCCGCCGGAAGGCGTCAACGAACGGTTCATCGACCAGGTCGAAGCGGCTTTGCCCGCCGAGGGTGACGCCACGGCGTACTTCATCTGCCGCTCCGGCGCGCGCTCCCACAGCGCGGCGACGGCGGCGGCGGCGCATTTCGCGGCCAGCGGGCGGCGCGTGACCTGCGTGAACGTGATCGAGGGCTTCGAAGGCGATCTTGACGAAACCGGCAAGCGCGGACGGCTCGGCGGCTGGAAGGCCCGCGGATTGCCATGGCGCCAGAGCTGACCATGAGCCAGCCGGCCGCGACGACGCCGCATCCAACGCGGCGTGGGAAGGGAGGGAACGTGATCGGAGCGCAGAGCGGCGGGGCCGCCAGGGCGATGGACGGGTTCACGACCGATTGGCCGGCGCTGGCGGACGGCCTGCGCGTCGCGATCGGCGACGCGGCCCACGCGCGATGGATCGCGCCGCTTTGCTTCGTCGCCGTCGAAGGCGGCGTCGGCCGCTTCACGGCGACGACCCACTACGTCGCCGAATACGTCGAGCGCACTTACGGCGACGATATCGTGGCGGTGCTGCGCGCCGCCCGCGTGCCGGTCGACCGTGTCGTGATCACGGTGGCCGAGCCGCGGACCGCGCCCGCACCCAACGGCGCCGGATTCGCCGAACCCGAGCCCGAGACGGCCGATGACGAGCGGTCCGCGCCTCTGGACGGACGCTTCACCTTCGACAGCTTCGTCGTCGGCAAGCCCAACGAACTCGCCCACGCCGCCGCGCGCCGCGTCGCCGAGGGCGACACGATCTCCTACAACCCGGTGTTCCTCCACGGCGGCGTCGGCCTCGGCAAGACGCACCTGATGCACGCCATCGCGTGGCGCATCCGGGAGGTGCGGCCGCACAAGAAGGTGCTCTACCTGTCGGCCGAGCAGTTCATGTACCGCTTCATCAAGGCGTTGCGGTCCAAGGACACGATGGGCTTCAAGCAGGAGTTCCGCTCCGTCGACGTGCTGATGGTCGACGACGTGCAGTTCATCGCCGGCAAGGACAGCACGCAGGAGGAGTTCTTCCACACCTTCAACGCGCTGATCGACGCCGGCAAGCAGATCGTGATCTCCGCCGACCGCGCGCCGGGCGAGATCGACGGGCTGGAGGAGCGGATCCGCTCGCGGCTGCAGTGGGGGCTGGTCGCCGACATCCACCCGACGACCTACGAGTTGCGCCTCGGGATCCTGCAGTCGAAGGCCGAAGCCGCGGCGGCCGCCAACCCCGGGCTGATCGTCGAGCCGCGGGTTCTGGCGTTCCTCGCGCACCGCATCGTCTCGAACGTGCGGGTGCTGGAGGGGGCGCTGACGCGGCTGGTGGCGTTCGCGACGCTGGTGGGCCGGCCGATCACCCTCGACACCGCCAACGAGTGTCTCGCCGACCTGATCAAGCAGCACGACAAGAAGGTCACGATCGACGAGATCATGCGCAAGGTTGCGGAGCACTACTGCCTGCGGCTCTCCGACATGACCTCGGCGCGGCGGGCGCGGGCGG
>RECW01000151.1 GCA_007693835.1 Paracoccaceae bacterium
CGTGGATCAGGGGCGCGTCCTTGACCGGACAATGGATCTCCCACCCCAGTTCGCCCGCGAAGGAGACGCGCGCCAGCGTCACGCGCCGCCCGGCGACGTGCGCCGCCTGATGCGTGAGCCACGGGCGCGACAGGTCGCCGTCGGTCAGCCCCGACAGGATCGCGCGCGCCTTCGGGCCGGTGAGGATCAGGCAGTCTACCGCCTCGGTCTCGTCGGTCAGCGTCACCGAGGTCGGCAGGGTCCGCGTCAGCCACTCCCTGTCGTGCAGATGCGCCGTCGCGGCGGTGATCAGCAGGAACTCGTCCTCCGCGAAGCGCATCGCAGACATTTCGGTGACGATGCGCCCGCGGTCGTCGGGGAAGTACGCCAGCGACAGCCGCCCGACCGCCGGCAGGCGCCCCGCGATCTGCGCGTCGAGCCACGCCGCCGCCCCCGGCCCCTGCACGCGGAACCGCGAGAAGCCGGGCAGGTCGAGCAGGCCGGCGGCGTCCCGCACCGCCTCGCATTCGGCGCGGATGCGCGGCTCCCATGGGCCGGCGCGCTCCCAGGTCTGCGTCGCCTCGTGGGAGAGGTCGTCGCCGGGCTCCGCGAACCAGAACGCCCGCTCCCAGCCGTTGTAGGGCGCGAAGACCGCGCCCTGCGCCTTCACCCGGTCGTGGACGGGCGACAGCCGCCGGTCGCGGCCCGCCGGCCAGACGTGCTTGGGGAAATGCATCCCGTACTCGTGGCCGTAGACCTCGCGGGCCTTGTCGGCGCAGTGGTCGGGGTCGGTCCAGCCGCCGAAGCGGCGCGGGTCGCAGCCCCAGACGTCCCACTCCGGCGCGCCGTCGACGATCCACTCCGCGAGCACCTTGCCCGCGCCGCCCCCTTGCGCGATGCCGAAGGTGAAGACGCAGGCCTCGTAGGCGTCGCGCACGCCGGGCATCGGGCCGAGCAGCGGATTGCCGTCGGGCGCGTAGGGGATCGGGCCGTTGATGACCTTGGAGATCCCGGCCTCCGCCAGCAGCGGCACCCGCGCCATGGCGTCCTCGATCTGCCACTCGATCCGGTTCAGGTCGTCGGGCCAGAGCTGGAACGAGAAATCCTCCGGCATCGGATCGTCGGCCGAGACCCAGTGCGCGCGGCAGTCGCGCTCGTACGGCCCGAGGTTCAGCCCCGCCTTCTCCTGCCTCAGGTAATAGGAGCTGTCGACGTCTCTCAGCAGCGGAACCTTGCGCCCGTGCTCGGCGCTGAAGGCCGCGAGCGCCGGGATCTCTTCGGTGAGCAGGTACTGGTGGCTCATGGTGGCCATCGGCACGACGCGCCCGAACATCGCGCCGACTTCGGCGGCCCGGTAGCCCGCGGCGTTCACCACCTTCTCGCAGCGGATCGCGCCCTGCGCCGTCTCCACCACCCACTCCAGCCCGTCGCGGCGCACGGCCGTCACCGGGCAGAAGCGGATCACCTTGGCGCCGAGGTCGCGCGCCCCCTTCGCCAGCGCCTGAGTCAGCTGCGCGGGGTCGATGTCGCCGTCGGCGGGGTCCCAGAGCGCGCCCTCGATGTCGTGGAGTTCGACGAAGGGGTGGCGGCGGCGGATCTCGTCGAGGCCGATCACCTCCAGCGGGTGACCCATGTGGCGGCCCATCTGCGCGACCCGCTCGAACTCCATGACCCGCGCGCGGGAGTGGCCGAGGCGGATCGACCCCGTGACGTGGTAGTTGATCGGATAGCCCACCCGGTCGCCGAGCGCCCGGTAAAGCTCGGTGGAATACCGCTGGATCGCCATCAGGCCGTAGGAGGTGGAGAATGTCGGGACGTTGCCGGCGGCGTGCCACGTCGAGCCGCTGGTGAGCTCGTTCTTCTCGAGAAGCACCGCCTCAACGCCCTTGAGCGCGAGGTGATAAAGCGTCGACGCGCCGACGACGCCGCCCCCGATGATGACGACGCGGGCGGCGGCGGGGAGATCGGCCATGGGGGGGCATCCTTGCAATTGTCACCCGAAGCTGGCCCCCGGCGCGCGCGCCTGCGCGTCCGAAACCGACATTCGCGCGCCGGCCGCGTCGCATTCCGTCGACGGCCGCGCCGCCACTACGCCGCGGGCCCGACGCTGGACGCAGCCGAGCCGACGGGGCATAGTCCGCGCGCCCGGAAGGAACCCGACCATGACCCTGCTGAACCGCGTCTTCACCTGGTGGAACGGCCAGACCATCGGCACCGACCTCTACACGCGGCGCAACGGCGTGCTCGTCGGCTCCGACGATTTCGGCAACAGCTACTACGAGACCCGCGACGGCAAGCGGCGCTGGGTGATCTACGGCGGCGAGTCCGAGGCGAGCAACGTGCCGCCGGACTGGCACGGCTGGCTGCATCACACCTTCGACAAGCCGCCTTCGGTCGAGCCGCTGCCCCACAAGCCGTGGGAGAAGCACCACCGCCCGAACCTGACCGGGACCGCCGGCGCCTATCTGCCGCCGGGCTCGATCAAGACGCCGGCCGTGCGCCCGCGGGCCACGGGCGACTACGAGGCGTGGACGCCCGAATAACCTCTCCCCCAAGGAGCGATCCATGGCGAACAGCGCGGCCGAGACGGTCATCGGCGCGGTGGTTCTGGCGGTGGCGGGCGGCTTTCTCGTCTACGCCGCCCAGACCGCCGACATCAATTTCCGCGGCAGCTATGAACTGGTGGCCCAGTTCCGGAAAGCCGACGGCCTGTCTTCCGGCGCCGACGTGCGGGTGTCGGGCGTCAAGGTGGGCACCGTCCGCTCGCTGTCGCTCGACCGCGACACCTTCCAGGCCCGCGCCGTTCTGGCCATCGAGCAGACGGTGCGGATTCCCGACGACAGCGCCGCGACCATCGCGAGCGAAGGGCTGCTCGGCGGCGCGCACATCGCCATCCAGCCCGGCGGGTCCGATTTCATGCTGGAGCCGGGGGAGGAGTTCGCCTTCACCCAAGGGTCGGTGAACATCATGGACCTGATCGGCCGCGCCATCTCCGGCGGGGCGGAGTGAGCGCGGAAGGCTGGAGCGCGGCGCGCTACGCGGCAAATGCGCGGTTCGTCAGCGATCTCGGCGCGCCGGTTGTCGCCTTGCTCGACCCGCGCCCGTCCGAGCGCATCCTCGATCTCGGTTGCGGCGACGGCGCGCTGACGACGCAACTCGTCGCCGCGGGCGCCGAGGTCGTCGGCGTCGACGCCTCGGCCGAAATGGTCGCCGCCGCGCGGGCCCGCGGGCTCGACGCGCGCGTCGCCGACGCGCAGGCTCTGGCGTTCGACGCCGAATTCGACGCCGTGTTCTCGAACGCCGCCCTGCACTGGATGCCCGATCAGGCGGCCGTCGCCACCGGAGCAGCCCGAGCCCTGAAGCCGGGCGGTCGGTTCGTGGCGGAGATGGGCGGCCACGGCAACGTCGCCGCCTTGCGCGTCGCCCTGATCGCGGCGCTCTCGGCCGAGGCTGCGGTCGAGACCGACCTGTCGGAGATCTGGACGTTTCCGACGCCTGACGCCCAGCGGCGAACGCTGGAGACAGCCGGCTTCGTGGTCGACGACATGGCGCTGATCCCGCGTCCGACGCCGGTGGCGGCCGGCGGAGAGGCCTGGTTCGAGACGCTCGCCGCCCCTGCGCTCGCGCTCGCGCCGCCGGAGGCGCGCGCAGCCGTGCGCGACCGCGCAGCGGCCTACGCCGCCGCGGCGCTGCGTGACGACGCCGGGGCGTGGGTCGCCGACTACGTGCGCCTGCGCTTCCGCGCGCGGGTTGGGCCATGAACCGCTCGGTGATCGGCGCGGCGCTCGCCTCGGCTTTGGCCGTCGCCGGCGCCGCGGCGCAGGAAGGTCCGACCGCGGCCCCTGCGCCGCCCGCCGCGCCCCGCGCCGACATGGCGACGCAGGAGGCCCCGGCCCAAGAGCGCGCCCCCGAGGCGGAGACCGATGCGGTGCGCCGGGCGCCGTCCGCCGGGCCCGTCGCCCTGCTCCGCGGCCTCGACAAGTTCTCGGGCCGTGTCGAAACCTTCGAGGCTCCGGTCGGCGGCGTGGTCGATTTCGCGCGCCTTGTGGTGGGCGTGAACGCCTGCGAGGACAGCGGCGACGGCCCGCGCGTCCACCTCGAGATCGTCGACCGCGCCCGCCCCGACGCCGTGGCCTTTCTTGGCTGGATGTTCGCGGAGGACCCTTCGCTCTCGGCGCTCGATCACGCGCGCTTCGACGTCTGGCTGCTCGCGTGCAAGACCAGCTCCGGCGACGCGTCGTAGGGCAGGGCGGCGAAGTCCGCCTGCGTGGCGAGGGCCGCGTCGAGCATCCGGTGATAGACGTCGCGCGCCACCCGCTCCGCGCCGAACCGGGCCAGATGGTCGGTGACGAACTGGCTGTCGAGCAGCGTGAAGCCGCCCGCCTTGAGCCGCGCGACCAGATGCACCAGCGCAATCTTCGAGGCGTCGGTGGCGCGGTGGAACATGCTTTCGCCGAAGAACGCCGCGCCCATCCGCACGCCGTAAAGGCCACCAGCGAGTCCGCCCGCCATCCAGACCTCGACGGAGTGCGCGCACCCCATCCGGTGCAGCGCGGCGTAGAGGGCGCGGATGTCGCGGTTGATCCACGTCTCCTCGCGGTCGGCGCAGGCGTCGAGCACTTCGTCGAAGGCGCGGTCGACGGTCACCGAGTAGTCGCCCGCACGCATGCGCCGCGCCAGCCGCCGCGGCACGCGAAACGCATCGAGCGGCAGGATCCCGCGCACCTTCGGGTCGACCCAGAAAACGCTGTCGGCCTCCGCGCCGTCCGCCATGGGAAACACGCCCGCCGCGTAGGCGCGCAGCAGCAGGCTCGGCGTCAGTTCGAGAGGCTGGTCGTCTCGTGGCACGCGCGACGCTCCGACAGGGCCATGAATCATCGCGCGCCGCTTCGTCGCTGTAAAGCGTCAGCCGGCGAGCCAGCCTTCAAGCCAATGGATGTCGTAGCGCCCGCTGCGGATGTCCGGCTCGTCGAGCAAGGCGCGGAACAGCGGCGCGGTGGTGTCGATCCCGTCGACGATAAGCTCCGAAAGCGCCCGGTCGAGCCGCGCGAGCGCGTCGAGGCGATCTTCGCCGGTGACGATCAACTTGCCGATCAGGCTGTCGTAGTAGGGCGGGATGCGGTAGCCCGCGTAGAGCGCGCTGTCCATGCGCACGCCGAGCCCGCCCGGCACGTGGAACGCCGTCACCTGACCGGGCGAGGGCGAGAAGTTCGGCAGCTTCTCCGCGTTTATCCGGCACTCGATGGCCCAGCCCTTGGGCGTGAGGCTGTCCTGCTTGCGCGACAGGCCGAGGCCGGCTGCGATGCGGATCTGCTCGCGCACGAGGTCGATGCCGTAGACGGCTTCGGTGACCGGGTGCTCGACCTGAAGCCGCGTGTTCATCTCGATGAAATAGAACGCGCCGTCCTCGTAGAGGAACTCCACGGTGCCGACCCCGCGGTAGCCGATCGCCGCCATGGCGTCGGCGCAGGTCGCGCCGATGCGCGCGCGGGTCTCGGCGTCGATCGCGGGCGAGGGCGCTTCCTCCAGCACCTTCTGGTGGCGGCGTTGCAGAGAGCAGTCGCGCTCGCCGAGATGCACCGCCGCGCCGCGCCCGTCGCCGATCACCTGAATCTCGATGTGCCGCGGCTTGCGGAGGTATTTCTCCAGATACACGGCGTCGTTGCCGAAGGCGGCCCTGGCCTCCGCGCGGGCGGTCGAGAAGGCGTGGGCGAGGTTGTCGGCGTCCTGCGCCACCTTCATGCCGCGCCCGCCGCCGCCGGCCGTCGCCTTTATGAGCACGGGATAGCCGATCTCCTCGGCCGCCGCGCGCGCCGCGTCGAGATCGGCGACTTCGCCGTCGGAACCCGGCACGCAGGGCACGCCGAGGCGCTTCATGGTGTCCTTGGCGGTGATCTTGTCGCCCATGATGGCGATGTGCTCGGGCGTCGGCCCGATGAACACCAGTTCATGCTCCTCGACGATGCGGGCGAAGGCGGCGTTCTCGCTGAGGAAGCCGTAGCCGGGATGGATCGCCTCGGCCCCGGATATCTCGCAGGCGGTGATGAGCGCGGGCACGTTCAGATAGCTCTGCTGCGCCGGCGGCGGGCCGATGCAGACGCTCTCGTCGGCGAGGCGCACGTGCATCGCGTCCGCGTCGGCGGTGGAGTGCACGGCCACGGTGCGGATGCCCATCTCGCGGCAGGCGCGGTGGATGCGCAGCGCGATCTCGCCGCGATTGGCGATGAGGATCTTGGAGAACATGATCCTACTCGACGATCATCAGGGGCGCGCCGAATTCCACGGGCTGCTTGTCCTCGACCAGGATGCGCTTCACCACCCCGGCGCGCGGCGAGGGGATCTGGTTCATGGTCTTCATGGCCTCGACGATCAGCAGCGTCTGGCCCTCCTTCACCGCGTCGCCGACCTTCACGAAGCCCGCCGCGCCCGGTTCGGGCGAGAGATACGCCGTTCCGACCATCGGCGAGGTGACCGCCCCCGGCAACTGCGCCGGGTCTTCCGTCTGAGCCGCGGCGACAGGCGAGGGCGCCGGTGCGGCGGGGGCCTGCGCGAGCATCATCGGGGCGGGAGACGCGGCTGGCGCGACCGCGCCGCCGCGCGTCAGCCGCACGCTCAGTTCGTCGTCCTCGCCGTATTCGCGGGTGACTTCGATCTCGCTGAGGTCGGACGCGCGCAGAAGGTCCGCCAGCGCGCGGATGAAGGCGATGTCGTCCTCGGGAGTTCTGCTCATTAGACGTGTCTCCGCCTGCCTCGCGCCGGACGGGCGGACGTCGCAACCGCCTGCGCTTGATCCCGCTTCTCGCCCCGGTGAGGGATGTTCGGGCGGCGGGTGGGGGTTTATACGGCGCCGCAGCGCGAACGCCAAGCGACCGGCCCGTCAGGGTCGGTCTTCAAGTGCGACTTAGTAGCCCAGCGCGATCCCGTCCTTGCGCGGATCGGAACCGCCTTCCAGCACGCCGCGGTCATGATCGATCAGCACCATCTGCGCGCCGCCGAGAGGCTCCACGCGCCGTCGCACGGCGTGTCCCTTCGCCTCCAGGGCCTGCACCACCGCCTCGTCGTAGCCGCGCTCGATCATCAGCGCGCCGTCCTCGACGAAGCTGCGCGGCCCGTCGATCGCCGCCTGCGGCGAGAGCCCGTAGTCCACGATGTTCGAGATCAGCCGCATGTGGCCCGTGGCCTGATACTGCCCGCCCATGACGCCGAACGGCGCGACGACGCGGCCTTCGCGGCGCAGCATGCCCGGTATGATCGTGTGCAGCGGGCGCTTGCGGGGACCGAGTTCGTTCGGCCGCCCCTTCTCCAGGGTGAATCCGGCCCCGCGGTTGTGGAAATTGATCCCGTATTTCGAGGAGGCGAGCCCCGATCCGAAATCGTCGAAGATCGAGTAGATCAGCGACACGGCCATCCGGTCGCGGTCGACGACCGCGACGTAGACCGTTTCCCTGTGCACCGCGCCCGCGGCCTTCCTGGGGTCGGCCATCGCCTTCTGCGGGTCGATCAGCCGGGCGAGCGCCTCGATCTTCGCGTCGTCCAGCATGGGTTCCAGCCCGAAGCGCATGGCCTCGGGGTCGGCGATGAAGCGGTTGCGCGCGTCGTAGGCCAGCTTGGTCGCTTCGGCCTCGATGTGCGCGCGCATCGGGCCGAAGGGGTCGAGCCGCGCGATCTCGAAGTACTCCAGCAGCCGCGCGATCAGCAGGGCGGTGGCGCCCTGACCGTTCGGCGGCAGCTCGGCGATCTCGACGTCGCGGTAGCGTCCGACCAGCGGCTCGACGTAGTCCGCCGTCTGCGCCGCGAAGTCCTCCAGCGTGTGGACGCCGCCGAGCGCGCGAAGGCTCGACACCATGTCCTCGGCGACCGGGCCCTCGTAGAACCCCCGGGCGCCCTCCGCCGCGATGCGCTTCAGCGCCTCCGCCTGGCCGGGCGCGCGAAAGACGTCGCCGGCGCGATAGGGCGCGCCGTCCTTCAGGAACAGGTCGCGCGCGACGCCGGAAAGCACCCCGGGCGCATCCTCCCAGTCGAGCGCGACGCGCGGGGCGACCGGCACGCCCTGCTCCGCGTAGGCGATCGCCGGCGCCAGCGCCGCGTCGAGGCCGAGCTTGCCGTGGTCGGCGAGAAGGCGCTCGAAGGCGGCCACCGCGCCCGGCACGGTCACCGCATGGACGGAACGCGGCGGCACCGCCGCGTGGCCTTCGGCCCGAAGCGCCTCGGCTGTCGCCGCGGCCGGCGAGCGGCCCGAGCCGTTCAGCCCGATCAGCGTCTCGGACCCGGCGGGCTTCACCATCGCGAAGCAGTCGCCGCCGATGCCGGTCATCTGCGGTTCGCAGAAGCCGAGGAGCACCGCCGCCGTCACGGCGGCGTCGGCCGCATTGCCGCCGCGCTTGAGCACGTCGATGGCCGCAGAGGCCGCGAGAGGATGGGAGGTCGCGCACATGCCGTTCTCGGCGAAGACGGCCGAGCGGCCCGGACGGTGAAAATCGCGCATGGTCTGCTCCGCACCACAAGGCTCGCGCTTGCTTAGGGGAATCGCTCGCCGCGCGCCATAGGCTCGCCGGCGGCGGTTGCGCCGGCGCCACGGTCGGAACGATCGGGCGGGCGATCGGCGCTTGCGCGCCGCGCGCGGCGCGCCGATTGTGGGGGCATGAGCGTTTCGCCGTTCCTCGTCGGATCCGCGCCGGACCGGGTCTCGTTCGACCGCCGAGAGCTGTCGGCGATCCTCACGGTGTACGGCCGCATGGTCGCCGCCGGCGAATGGCGCGATTACGCCATCGACGCCGCCCGCGACGCCGCGGTTTTCTCGATCTTCCGCCGCACCGCCGAGCACCCGATCTACCGGGTCGAGAAGCGTCCGAAACTCGCCGCGCGGCAAGGCGCCTATTCGGTGATCGGGCTCGACGGCCGCATCCTCAAGCGCGGGAAGGACCTGGCGACCGTGCTCCGCGTGTTCGACGCCAAGCTGATCCGCATCGTGGATGGCGACGCATGAGACGCTCCGTTGCGCGCCGACAACAGCGACGGAACAGTGGGCGCGCCGGGGGGCGGAGCCCGATCCCGCCCCGAGACAGTCGTGCTGCAGTGCGATATGATGTCGGTGTGATCGCGGATGAATCGGGCCGGCTTTGCGTTTCGGCCCAGTCACGGCCCATGGTCCTCGCACCGTTCGCCTGGCGCGTCGCAGTTGCGGAGAACTGGGGAGATGCTGCGTAGGCTCTCGGAGCTTTTGCCGATCGGCTTCGGCGTGACGGCGATCCTCGGCGCGATCGGGGGCTTCGCGGCCATTTTCCTCGCGCTTGACCTCGCGCCGCCGTCCCGCGTCGTGTTCGCGGCCGGCGCGCCCGGGTCCGCCTACCACGCCATCGCCGAGCGCTACCGCGCGATCCTTGCTGAAGACGGCATCGAGACGGTGATCCTTGAGACCGCCGGCTCCGTCGAGAACGCCGCGACCTTCTCCCGACCCGACACGCCCGCCGACGTGGCCCTGCTGCAGGGCGGCGTCTTTCCCCCGGAGGATGCGCCGCCGGTCGAGGCGCTTGCGGCCGTCTTCATCGAGCCCGCGCTGGTGTTTCATCGCGGCGCCCTGCCCGACGACGCGGGACCGACGGACTGGTCGGGGCTGCGCGTCGCGGCAGGACCTGAGGGTTCCGGCACGCGCGCGGCGTTCCTCGGCTTCCATCACGTGCTCGGCGCGCGGCCGCCGGACGCGCTCGTTCCGCTCGGCGGGCATATGGCCGCGGAGGCGCTGCTCGCGGGGGACGTTGAGGTCGCCGCCTTCGTGGCGCCCCTCGACGCCGGCTATCTCGCGCCGCTGCTCTCCGCGGAGGATGTGCGCATCGCGCCGATCCGCGACGTGGAGGCGCTGTCACGGCGACTGGGCCATGTGACGCTGGTGGACATTCCGCCGTCTGCGCTCGACTACGCCGAGCGCCGTCCGGCGGAGCGCATCGTCCTGCCGGCGCTGACGGCGCAACTCGTCGCCCGCGCCGATCTTCACCCGGCGCTGATCGACCGTCTGATCGCCGCGGCGCGGCGCATCCACGATGCGCCGAGCATCCTCTCCGACACGCTCCGCTTCCCGTCGACGGAGGGACTCGGCCTGCCGGCGAACCCTCAGGCGGCGGCGCTCGTCGAGGCGGGGCCGTCGCCGGCGGCGCGGGTGCTGCCCTACTGGGCCGCCGCGCAGATCAACAGGATCGTCGTGGTGCTGGTGCCGGCCGTTGTGGTCCTGCTGCCGCTGCTCCGCGCCATGCCGGGGCTCTACGCCTGGAGCGTCCGCAAGAAGGTCTACGGACGGTATCCCGATCTCATCAAGATCGACGCGGCGCTGGACGATGCGCGAGACGCGCCGACTGTCGCGCGTCTGCGCGCCGAACTCGACGCGCTCGAGCAGGAAGCGCGGTCCATCCGGGTTCCTGCGAAGTACCGAGACATGAGCTACACGCTGCAACTCCACATGGACCTTGTGCGCCGCAGGATGGTGGACCGCGAAGAGGCGCTGCTCAAGCCTGTCGCGCCGGCGAAGGCCGCCGAAGCCTAGCCGACGCAACCGCGGCGCAAACCCCGCGTCAGAGCGATTCGCTGATCCAGGACGCGATTGCGCTTTTCGGCGCCGCGCCGACCTTGGTGGCGGCGACCTTGCCGTCCTTGAACAGCAGCAGCGTCGGGATGCCGCGCACGCCGTAGCGCGAGGGCGCGCCGGGGTTCTCGTCGATGTTCACCTTGGCGATGCGCACCTTGTCGCCCAACTCGGCGGCGATCTCCTCGAGGGCCGGCGCGATCATGCGGCACGGGCCGCACCATTCGGCCCAGAAGTCCACCACGACGGGCGTCTCCGACTGCAGCACGTCCTGCTCGAAACTCGCGTCGGTCACGGCGATCGGCATGGATCGATCCTCTCGTCTCGCGCGGCCCGCCGCCGCACGGGCCATAGCTACGAAGCGCCTCGGGCCCGGTCAAGGAGCGGCGGCTTCGGCGAGCGCCCGCGCCAGAGCGGCGTCGAGAGCGCGCGGGTCAGGCAGATCGAGGCGCGCGGCGGCGGTCCAGAGCAGACCCACCTCGATCCGGCGTCCGGGGTGGAGGGCCGTCAGCGCCGCACGGTAGACGGCGAGCTGGCGCAGGTAGGGTTCGGGCGGCGCCTCAGGCGGGGGCGGCGCGGCGTCGGTCTTGAAGTCGACGGCGAACACGCGATCAGGCCCCACCGCGAGCCTGTCGACCCGACCGGCGATCCGCCCGCCGTTCCGCGGGTTGCGGAGCGAGAACGCCACCTCCGCCATCGCGTCGCCGCTGAAAACCGCTTCGGCGCCGGTCGTCTCCAGCGCCGCCAGCGCCTCCGCCGCCATGGCCGTCCGCGTCGACGGGTCCGCCCAGGGCGCGAGGCGCGAAAGCATGCGCGCGGCGGCGGGGGGGCGATCGGCCGGCGGGAGGGCCGGCAACCGCTCCAGCAGCGCGTGGATCGCCTCGCCGCGGCGGCGGGCGGTTTCGGCGTCGGCGCCCGTCGCCGCGCGCTGCGCCTCGCCGCCGAGGTCGCTCGCCGCGCGCCGCGGCGGTTCGGAAGGCGTCGCCGGCGCTCGCGCCGTGGCCCAGCCGAGGAGCGGCGCCGAGCGCGCGGTCGCGACGTCGGGCGTGGCGGACTCCGCCGTTCCGGCGTCCTCCAGACGCCGGATCTTGCCCTCCAGGCCCACAGGACCGTCGATGTCGACGGCGCCCGCCGCCTCCAGCCCGGCGCCGACGAGCCCATGCCATGTCTCGCCCTTCGCGTCGCCGGCCCCGCAGACGATCAGCCAACGCTCGGCGCGCGTCATCGCCACGTAGAGCAGCCGGCGATGCTCCTCGGCCTCGCGCCGCTCCCGCGCCTCCCGCGCCGCGCGCAGGACGGCGTCGGGCGGCGAGGCGTCCCACGCCGCGAAAGGCCCGCCGGGGCCGTCGGCGCGGATCAGCGCCCGCGGGCGGCCGCCGCCGCGGGAGAGGGTGTCGGGCAGCACGACGACCGGCGCCTCCAGCCCCTTGGCGCCGTGCACGGTCATCACGCGCACGGCCCCGGCGGCCTTGTCCATCTCGCGCCGTATCTCGACGCCGCCGCGCGCCAGCCAGTCGAGAAAGCCTTCGAGGCTCGGCGTCTCCGTGGTCTCGTAGACCAGCGCCTGCGCGAGCAGTTCGTCGACGGGCTCTTCGGCCTCCGTCCCGAGACGCGCGAGCAGCCGAGCGCGCCCGCCTTCGCGCAGCGCCCGGTCGAGGAACTCGAACGGACGCAGGAAGTCCGCCCCGGCCAGCGCGCGCTCGAGGAACGCGACGACCTCGGGGTGATCGGCCCGCGCGTCGCGCAGCGCGATCCAGAGCGGCCCGTCGCGCGGGTGCGCCACGTCGAACAGCGCCGCCTCCGAAACCCCGCAGAGCGGCGAGCGCAGCACCGCCGCGAGCGTCAGGTCGTCCTGCGGCGTCAGGGCGAAGCGCGCGAGCGCGAGCAGGTCGCGCACAGCCAGGTCGTCGGCGAGGCGCAGCCGGTCCGCGCCCGCCACGGGCACGCCGCGCCGCTTGAGGTCGCGCACGATCTCCTTCGCCAGCAGGTCGCGCCGCCGCACCAGCACCATCACGTCGCCGGGGCGCACCGGCGGCCCGCCGCCCGGCAGGCGCTCGCCGCCGCTCGTCCAGCGCGCGATCTCGCCGGCGACCATCCGCGCGAGGCGCAGCTTCGGGGCCGTCGGCGCCGGCGCGTCGAGGGGCGCCCACCACGGCGGTTCCGCATCCGCCGCCTCCTTCCCGATCAGCGGCCAGAGGTCGACGCGCGCGGGCATGTCCGGTTTCGCCGCCGCGTGCTCGGGGGGAACGCCGTCGCTCGCCAGCCCGTCGGCGGCGGGGCGGAAGGTCAGGTCGACGGCGCGCAGGATCGCCGGGCCGGAGCGGAAGGAGACCTTGAGTTCGGTCTCGCGCAGCGGTTCGGGCGCGCCGGCGAGGGCTGCGCGGAACCGGCCGCGCATCTCGCCGAACAGCCGCGGCTCGGCGCCCTGGAAGCTGTAGATCGACTGCTTTTCGTCGCCGACGACGAACAGGCTCCGCCCGCCGGCGCGCGCGCCTTCGCCCGCGGCGATCTCGCCCGCCAGCGCCTCGATGGCCGTCCACTGTCGCGGCGCCGTGTCCTGCGCTTCGTCGACGAGGATGTGGTCGATCCCGCCGTCGAGCTTCCACAGCGCCCAGGCCGCGGCGTCGCCTTCGGTGAGCAGCGCCGCGGCGCGCTCGATCAGGTCGTCGAAGTCGAGCGCGCCGCGCGCGCGCTTCGCTGTTGCGAAGGCGTCGAGGAACGCGGCGCCGAAGCGGTTGAGGTCGATCGTGCGGCGGGCCGCGTCGATGGCGGCGGCGCGCTCGGCGGCGGCCTCGAAGCGGTCGGCGAGCGCGTGGAGGAAGGGCCGGAGCGCCGGGTTCGCCGCGGCCACGTCCTTGGTCGGCAGCCTGTCGAGGCTGCGCGGCTTGCCGTCCTTGGCGCGGAAAGCCGCCCGCAGGGCCGCCTCCAGCGCCGCGTCGTCCCGCGCCGGGAGCGCGCCGCGCAGGGCGGCCGCGAGATCGCCGTCGGTCTTCTTGCCCGTTTCGAGAACGGCGCAGGCTTCGGCCACCGCCTCCGGCTCGCCCGGTCCGAAGAAACCTGCGAACGGGGTCTCGGCCAGCGCCTCGGGCGACAGGCCGAAGCGCGCGCAGAGGGTCGCGTCGTCGGCGCGGTCGGCGAACAGGGCGCGGTTGGCGAGCACGTCGCGGATCAGCGCGTCGACGCCTTCCTCGGTCAGCCGCCCCGCGGCGCGGTCGAAGGCGTCGTCCGCGCCGCGCGCCGCCGCTTCGGCGAGGGCGTCGCGCGCCTCGGCCGCCAGCGCGCGCGTCGCGGCTTCGTCGAGCACGGTGAAAGCGGGCGAGACTCCGGCCTCCAGCGGGAACCGCCGCAGCGCGGCGTCGCAGAAGGCGTGGATGGTCTGGATCTTCAGGCCCCCGGGCGTCTCCAGCGCCTGCGCGAACAGCCGGCGGGCCTCGGTCAGGTCCTCGGGGGGCGGACTTGCAGGGTCGAGCGCGGCGAGGTCGCGCCGCAGGCTCGCCTCGTCGAGCAGCGCCCACCGCCCCAGCGTGCGCGAGAGGCGGTCGGCCATCTCGGCGGCGGCCGCCTTGGTGTAGGTCAGGCAGAGGATGCGCTCGGGCTTCGCGCCGGCGAGCAGCAGCCGCGCGACGCGCTCGGTCAGCACGCGCGTCTTGCCCGACCCGGCGTTCGCCGCGACCCACGCCGAAACCGTGGGATCCGCGGCCCGCGCCTGCGACAGCGTGGCGCGGCGGACCATGTCGGTCATCCGCCGTCCTCCCACTCCCCGAACCGCGCGAGGTGGTCGTAGTCCGAGGCGTAGCGCAGCCGCTGCGGCCGGGCGCGCGCCGCATAGCCCGTGTCCGGCGCGTCGTAGCACGCGATCAGCCGCAGAAGCCCGTCCCACGCCTCGGCGGCCAAGGCCGCGGCCTCGCCCTTCACCGGCGTCGTCGCGCCGCCGCCCTTGCCGCCGCCGAGCGAGATGTGCGCCAGCGTCGCCACCGGCCCGTCGCCCGCCTCCGCAAACCCGCCTGCGACGGCGATGGCGGCTTCGAGCGGCAGTTGCTTGGAGAAGGCGGCGATTTCGGCGTCGGTAGGGATCCGCCCGGTCTTGTAGTCGTAGAGCGCGAGCCCGCCGCCGGTCAGCCGGTCGATCCGGTCCGCCCGCGCCGTGAGCGTGAAGGCGCCGGCCGACCGTTCGCCCGCGGCCTCGAGCGCCAGCGGTCGCCCGGCCGCGCGCCGCGCCGCCTCCTCCGCCAGGAGGATCGGCGCGAGTCTTTCGAGGCGCGCGCGCCAGAGCCTTCGCAGCGCTTCGGGGGCGTGGGCTTCGGCGAGGGCGGCGTCGATGGCGGCGCGGAACGCCGGCGCAGGGTCCGCCGGCCACTCGGGCGTCGCCTCGACGAAGCGCCGCAGCGCGTCGTGGAGCGCGAGGCCCCGGTCGCGCGCGTCGATGTCGCGACTGACAGGGTCGAGCGGAAACAGCCGCAGCACATGGCGGGCGTAGACCGCGTAGGGATCGCGGATCAGCGTCTCGACCGCGGTGGCCGACAGCCGCTGCGGGCGCGCCGCGACCGGCGGCTTCGGGCAGGGCCTCGGCGCAGGGGCCGCGCTTTCCGCAGGCCGCTCGAGCGCATCGGCCATCGCGACGTGGACGGCGCCGCGCGCCCGCATGGCGTCGAGCGCCTCGGGCGCTGCGCCGCCGAGCAGGGTGGTCAGCCGCGCGAGCCAGCGCGACGGCGCGGCCGGCGCGCCCCCCGCCCGCAGGCTCCGCGTCAGGAGCGCGCGCGGTGCGCAGGCCGCCGAGAGCACGTCGTGCGCAGCGAGCCCGATGCGCCGCTCGGGCGAGGGGAGACCGACGCGCGCCCGCATCGGTCGGCTGAGCCAGGGGTCGGGCGACGGGGTCGCGGGCCAGACGCCCTCGACCAACCCGCCGAGGACGACGAGATCGGCGCTCTGCATCCGCGCCTCCAGCGGCCCCCAGATCGCCACCCGCGGGTCGGGGCGGAACGCCTCCTCACGAACCTCGCCGTCCAGCGCGTCGGCGAACAGCGCCGGATAGGCCGCCGGCGCGCAATCCCCGTAAACCGGGGCCGCGGCGACGAAGGCGTCGACGGCGGCGCGCGCCGCCTCGCCCGCCGCCTTCTCCCAGAGCGCAGGCCCGGCGACCGCCTCGGCGGCGCGGCGGTGGGCTGCGGCGAGGGCGGCGAGGTCGCCGGTCGTCTCGCCCAGCGCAGCCAGAGCGCCGAGCGCCGCGGCGAAGGGCGTCTCGGGGTCGGGAAAGGCGCCATGGAGCGCGCGCAGCGAGGCGAGTTCCGGGCGCCGGCGCAGGAAGGCGAGCTCGAACCGCCGCGTCGCCGCGAGATGCTCGCCGCGCCCGTCGCCTGCCTGCGCCAGCGGATGCTTGAGCAGCGCCAGCAGCGTCACCGCGTCGAAGCCGCCGAAGGCGACGTCGGCGACCAGCTTGAGGAACACGCCCGGCGGCGTCAGCGCCAGAGGCCGCCCACCCGAATCGTCCGCCTCGACGCCCCAGCGCAGCAGCGTGGACGCGACGCGGCGCGCCAGCGTGCGGTCCGGCGTCACCAGCGCGGCGCGGCGGCCCGGCGTCTCGACGGCTTCGCGCAGCGCCAGCGCGATCGCCGTGGCTTCGCGCCGCGGGTCGGGCGCCTCGATCAGCGACAATCCCGCCGTCGCCGTCTCCGCTTCGACCGCGAGGGTCGCCCGCGCGGCGAGCCACCCGTCCGTGGCGGGCGCAGGGCGCAGCGCCTCGGCCAGCAGGCGCCGGCGCGGGCGGCTTTCGGGCGCGTCCGGCGACCAGAGGGCGACGTCGCCCGGCGCGAGCCCGAGCCCGTCCAGCAGGCGCTTCATGCCGCCCCAGGGGTGCTCCGGGCCGACGGCGGGCCAGACGTCGGCGGCGCGTTCGGGGTCGAAGCCCGGCAGCACGACCGCCCCGTCAGGCAGGCGCGCCACCGCCGCGAGCAGCAGCGCCGTCGTCGCGACCGAGCCGGTCGAGCCCGCGGCGATCGTCGGCGCTGCGGGCGGCGCGGCCCGCCAGTCCTCGACCAGCGTCTCGATCGCCGCGCGCCGGCGCGCCTCGGGGTCGAGCGCGCCCGCCTCCTGTTCGGCGAGGATCGCCGGCCACGCGTCGCGCAGGATGGCGAGGAACCGCAGCGTCTCGTCCCAGTGGCGGGCGTGCTCCGGGGGCGCTGCGGCGTCGAGCGCGGACAGCGCGACCCCTTCGCGCTGCATCTCGTCGAGCAGGGCGGCGAGGGCGCGGGCGTGGGCGGGGGCGGCGGCCTCCGGCCCGAGATCGGGTCGGCGGGCGAGGAACGCGGCGACGAGGCGCGTCAGCGTCAGGCGCCGGCGCGTCGGGTCGACCGCCGGCGGCAGGTCGGGCGCGGTCAGCGGGTCGTCGGCGAGGTCGTCGAGCGTGCGGATGCGCGGCAGGTATGTCGCCGCCGTCCCCGCCTCGAAGGCCGCCTCCAGCGCGCGGCGGGCGCGGCGGGTGTTGAGCAAGACCTCGACGCGCGCCAGCGCCTCAGGCCCGCGGCCGTCCAGACGCGCGCGCAGACCCGCGGCGAAGGCGTCGGCGAAGGCGGCGCCGGGCGGCACGGCGAACACCCGCGGCGCTTCGGTGGCGAACAGCTTCAACCGCCCGCCTCCGCCAGCGCCGCCTCCGCGTCCGCAAGCCCGGCCGGCGTGCCCACGTCGACCCAGCCGCCGTGGTGGACGACGGCGAAGAGGCGGCCCCTCGCCGCGGCGCGATCCCAGATCAGGTTCATCGAGAACGGGCCTTCGGGCGCATCCGCGAGCGCCGCCGGCCGCAGCATCTGCGCGCCGGTGTAGACGAAGGGGGCCGTTGGCGACGCCCCCCTCCGGCGCGGCCTGCCATCGGCGTCGAGAAAGAAATCGCCGGGGCGCGTATAGTTCCGCGCCTGCTCCCGCCGCGCGAGCAGGAGGAGCGCGTCCATGCCGTCGCGCCATGCGGCGGCGAGGGGCGGGCAGGGCTCGGCGCCTGTCCAGATCGAATCGGCGTTCAGCGCGAGGAAGGGGTCGGAACCCAGAAGCGGCAGGGCGCGGAGCACGCCGCCGCCGGTCTCCAGCACCTCGGGGGTCTCGTGGGAGAGGACGACGCCGTCGAGCCCCGCCGCATGCGCCGCGATCTGGTCGGCGAAGGCGTGGGCGTTGACGACGATCCGCCGCGCGCCGCCCGCCCGCGCCGCGTCGATGGCCCGATCGAGCAGCGCGCGCCCGGCGACGCGCAGCAGGGCCTTCGGCGCCGCCTCGGTGAGCGGCCGCATCCGGGTTCCGAAACCCGCGGCGAGGACGATGGCGGCGCGGGGCGTCACCCGGCGTCTCCGCCAGCCGCGGCGCGCGCGAGGGCGACGGCGTCGGGCGCGGGCAGGCGCCGCTCCACGAAGCGGGCCAGCGGCGCGAGCGCCGGATGGGCGAGGTCGCGGCGGAGATGCGCCCAAACCCGCGGGATCAGCTTCAGATAGCCGGGCTTGCCGTCGCGCCGGGCGAGGCGCGCGAAGATCCCGACGATCTTCAGGTTGCGCTGCGCCGCCAGCGCCGCGCAGCCGAGGCTGAACCCCTCGACGTCGAAACGCGGATCGCGGGCGCGCGCGGCGCCGACGTAGCGCGCCGTCATCGCGGCGCGGAGGTCGGACGAGGTGTCACGTCGGGCGTCCTCCAGCAGCGAGATCAGATCGTAGGCCGGCGAGCCCGCCAGCGCGTCCTGATAGTCGAGCAGACCCACCCGCGCGACGCCTTCGCGCTCGGGCAGCCACAGCAGGTTCTCGGCGTGGTAGTCGCGCAGCACGAGGGCGGAGCGGTCCTCGGCCACCGGCGCGCAGGCCGCGGCGACCAGCGCGTCGTATTCCGCGAGCGCGTCGTCGGGCAGTGGGAACCCGGCCGCCGGCGCCCACCAGTCGACCGCGAGCCGCGCCTCGCGCAGCAGCGTCGCGGCGTCGTAGGGCGGGATCGGGTGGCGCCAGCCGGCGCCTTCGGCCGCCGCAGGGGGCGGTTCGGCGTGAAGCGCCCCGAGAAGGTCCACGGCCGCGGCGTAGAGCGCGCCCTCGGCCGGGGGATCGGCCGCGCAGACGCGGGCGTAGAGGGCGTCGCCGAGGTCTTCGAGAAGCAGGAACCCGCCGGTGAGATCGGCCGCGAGCACCTCGGGCGCCGAGAAACCCCGCGCGCGCAGCAGCCCCGTCAGCGCCGCGAAGGGCCGCACGTCTTCGCCGGTCGCCGGATCCGCGTCCATCAGCACGGCGCGCCCGTCGGCCCCGTGCGCCCGGTGGTATCGCCGCGGCGACGCGTCGCCCGCCAGCGGCGAGACGCGCGCCGCGCCCCACCCGGCGCGCGCCAGAAACCCGGCCGCCCTCACGCCGCCGCGACCGCCGCGAAGACGGCCTCCCAGCCCGCGCCCTCCGGCGTCAGGGTCAGGCGCCGACCCTCGCCGTCGAAGTCGAGCGTCGCCGTCAGGGCGCGATGGGGGCGGAGCGGGCCGAGCCGGTCGGGCCACTCCACCAGACAGATCGCGTCCGCGAACGCCTCGGTCAGCCCGAGCTCCCACGCCTCGCCGGGGCCGGGCACGCGGTAGAGGTCGGCGTGCCACAGATCGCAGATCGCGGTCGCGTAGACCTGCGTCAGGGTGAAGGTGGGCGAGGGGATGTCCTCGGCGCAGCCCTCGTCGGCGAGGCGCGCGGCGATGGCGGCGCGGGCGAGCGACGACTTTCCCGCGCCGAGCGACCCTTCCAGCAACACGGCGTCTCCGGGGGCCAGCGCGCGCCCGAGCGCCGCGCCCACGCGGGCCGTGGCCTCGGCGTCGGGCAGGAACAGCGTCAGGGGCGCGGCGGCGGGGTCCATCGCCTCACGGTCTAGCTTGGCGGCTCGCCGCGCGGAAGCCGTCACGGCGACAGCCGCGACACGCCGACGGCGCCCGCCCGCGCGTCGTCGAGCGACAGCGACATCGGCGCGTAGTCGCCGCGTCGCCACATGGCGCCGAGGTCGTCGTAGTGGCGCGACAGGAAATGGCCGCTCTGGCCGGTGGCGATCACGTGGAGGGATCGGTCGAGGTCGGCGAAGTCGTAGATCGCGCGGAAGCCTGCCGCGTGGACGTTGGCGTAGGGGTCCGCGCCGCGTCCGCGCATCCCGCCGACGTTGATCGTATGGTCGCCGCCCGAGCTCTCGTGCTCGATGTTGAAGATCAGGCCGAGCAGCCGGTTGAATCCGAGCGGCGCATGGACGTGGCGCGCGCGGTGGGCCGCGCCCCAGCGCCACTGCTCGGGCTGCCCGCCGAACCGCGCCGTCAGCTCCGCCAGCGCGTCGTCGAGGGCGCGGCGCGCCATGTCGGCGCAGCTCTCCACCTCCGGCGTCATCACCACGTCGCACCACCGCGCCGCCCCGTCGACGTCGCGGAACACCCGCTCGACCAGCAAGGGGCGGGGGCCTTCCAGCTCCCGGAACAGCGGGCCGGTCTCGTCCTCGATCAGGCGTCGCGTCAGCGCCCGCATCCACGCGGCGAAGATCAGCGGCTCGGGGTCGTGCATCGACATGTCGCCGTTCCAGTCGGCGAGCAGCCGCAGCGCCGCGGCGCGGCGGCGCGCCACCGGGCCGTCGTCCGTGGTCTCGCCCCACCACATCTCCCGCGCGATCAGCGGCAGCACCGCGCGCGCCATCTCCGAGACCGTGTCGTTCTGGATCTCGGCGAAGCTCTCGCGGGTGTGGAAGGCGCGGTCGTTCAGCAGCCGCTCGATCCGGCGCAGGCGATAGGGCTCGGCCCAGTCGAAGCTCAGATGGCGCGGAAAGGGCGCGTTGGTGGTGCGGTTGTTCGCGTTCGCCACCGCGCCCGACAGCGGCCGGATCGCCCGCGGCGCCTCCTCCGCCGGCAGCAGGCCTTCCCACTGGTTCTCCCGCACCCACCCGAGCGACGGCGTCCGGCCCTGCGTGCGGCTGTCCTCGCGCCGGAGCGGGATCGCGCCGGCCACCACCATCGCCACGCCGCTCGCGTCCGCCAGCGCGAGGTTCTGCGCCGGCGCGAGGTGCAGCGCGGCGGCCGCCACCCCGTCCTCGATGGAGCGCGCGCGCATCAGGCGGTGCGCGGCTTCGATCGACCGGTCCTCCGCCGTCAGCGCGGTCCACGCGAGGGCCGCGACGTGGCCGTCGGGCGTCACCGAGGCGAAGCTCAGGTCGCCGTCGGGCGGCATCACCGGGCCGTTGGCGGTGCGCTTCAGGCGCAGGGCCTCGCGCTCGCCGCCGCGGATGCGGATCACCGTCTCGCGCTGGTCGAAGGCGGCCCAGCCCTCTGGCGTCAGGAAGCGGTCCGGATTCTCGGGATCGACCCGTTCGAGGAAGATGTCCTGATCGTCGACCTGCGCCGTGGTGATCCCCCAGGCGACACGGGCGTTGCGCCCGATGATGACGGCGGGGATCCCGGGGATCGTGGCCCCGATGACGTCGAAGCCGGGGCTGCGCAGCCGCGCGAGGCTCCAGACCGACGGCGCCGACAGCCAGAGGTGCGGGTCGGTCGCCAGCAGCGGCGCGCCTGAGGCGGAGCGCTCGGCGGAGACCGCGAAGACGTTCGACGCCCCGCCGAGCCCGATCGGCGCGAACGGCGACAGCGGATGACGCGGCGCCTCCGCCCGGTCGCCGGGCGTGGAGAGACCGTCGATGTCCAGTTGAGGGGCGGGCAGGGCGAGGACGCCCGGCTCGGGATAGTCCGGGTCGAGGTCGGCGAGCTGTTCGGGCGTCAGCATCGACAGCAGCCGCAGCCGCCGCGCCTCGGACGACGCCGCCGTCGTCACCCGCAGCGCCATCAGCTTCACCAGCGCGAGGCTGTCGGTCGGCGTCCATGGCGCGATGGCGTCGGCGTAGACGAAGAACTCCGGCGCGCCGCGGCCGAGGGCGCCTTCGTTCACCGCGCGGATGCGCGCGTTGACCCCCTCGGCGTAGGCCTCCAGCAGCGCGCGGGTCTCGGGCGTCTGGCGGTCGACGGCGGCGCGGGCGAAGCCCACGAGGTCGAGCGCGCGCATCGTGCGGTCGATCGGCAGGGCGTCGCGCCCGAACAGCTCCGCGAGCCGGCCGCCGGCGGTGCGGCGCTGCAGCTCCATCTGCCACAGCCGGTCCTGCGCATGCGCCCAGCCGAGGGCGAAGAAGGCGTCGGCGTCGGTCTCGGCCACGATGTGCGGCACGGCGTAGGCGTCGCGCACGATCTCCACCGGGCGCGACAGCCCGTCCACCCGCCAGTCGCGCCCGTAATCGGGCAGCGACCGGGCGGCGAGGTGCCAGGCCAGCGCCGCCGCCGCCAGCGCGAGGCCCATGGACCCGAGCAGCAGCCAGAGCAGGATACGGAAGGCGACGCGCATCGGGCCGGGCGGGCTCCCTTTCACACGCCGGATGGGACGCGCCGGCGGCGCGGTTGACGGACGGGCCGCGGAGGCTCAGGGTCCGACCGCGCGCGCCGACCATCGCGTGGCGCGATGCAGCATACAACCGGCGCGAGGGGACGGAAACATGGCGAAGACGGCGTTCATCGGTCTCGGCGTGATGGGCTATCCGATGGCGGGCCACCTCGCCGCCAAGGGCCACGAGGTCGTCGTCTACAACCGCACCGGCGCGAAGGCCGTGGACTGGACCCACCGGCACGGCGGCCGCGCCGCGCCGACGCCGGCCGAAGCCGCCAGGGGCGCCGAGTTCGTCATGGCCTGCGTCGGCAACGACGACGACCTGCGCGAAGTCGCCCTCGGCGCGCACGGCGCCTTCGCCGCGATGAGCCCCGGATCGGTCTTCATCGACCACACCACCGCCTCGGCGGAAGTCGCGCGGGAGCTGAGCGGCGAGGCGACGGCGCGCGGCCTCCACTTCCTCGACGCGCCGGTCTCGGGCGGGCAGGCGGGCGCCGAGAACGGCGTGCTGACGATCATGGTGGGCGGCGACAAGGCGGCCTACGCCCGCGCCGAGCCCGTGCTCGCCTGCTACGCCCGCGCGCACCGCCTGCTCGGGGCCGCGGGGGCGGGGCAGCTGGCGAAGATGGTGAACCAGATCTGCATCGCGGGGCTGGTGCAGGGGCTGGCCGAGGGGCTGGCCTTCGCCGAGAAGGCGAGGCTCGACGGCCGCGCGGTGGTCGACGTCATCGCCAAGGGGGCCGCCGGCTCGTGGCAGATGGAGAACCGCCACGCCACGATGCTGGACGACAAGTTCGACTTCGGCTTCGCGGTCGACTGGATGCGCAAGGACCTCGGCATCTGCCTCGACGAGGCGAAGCGCAACGGCGCCAGCCTGCCGGTCGCCGCGCTGGTCGACCAGTTCTACGCCGACGTGCAGCG
>RECW01000273.1 GCA_007693835.1 Paracoccaceae bacterium
GGCGCGCGCGACGCCGCCGGCTGGCGCGCGGCGGCGCTCGCCGACGTCGCGCGCCACGCGCGGCTGCTCGACGCGCGGCGGCGTCACGGGTGCGTGCGTCGCGGCCACGGCGACCTTCACCTCGGCAACGTGGTGCTGATCGACGGGCGGCCGACGCCCTTCGACGCCATCGAGTTCAACGAGGCCATCGCCACCGACGACATCCTCTACGACGCCGCCTTCACCGTCATGGACCTGATGGCGCGCGCCGCGCCGCCGCTCGCCGGGGCCTTTCTCTCCCGCTACCTGACGGCGACGCGGGATCACGCCGCGCTTGCGCTGTTGCCGCTCTATGTCTCGATGCGGGCGGCCGTTCGGGCGTTCGTGGCGTGGCGCGACGACCGCGCGGCCGGAGAGGCGCGGCTGGCGCTGGCGACGGCTGCTCTCGCGCCGCGTCCCCCGGCGCGCCTCATCGCGGTCGGCGGCCCGTCAGGCTCGGGCAAGAGCACGCTGGCGCGGGCGTTGGCGCCGGAGATCGGCGCGCCCCCCGGCGCCGTCATGCTGCGCAGCGACGTCGCGCGCAAGCGCCTGTTCGGCGTCGCGCCGGAAGCGCCGCTGCCGGCCGAGGCCTACGGGGCGGCGGCGGGGGCGCAGGTCTATCGCCGCCTGCTGCGCGACGCGGGGCGCGCGCTGCGGGCCGGCGCGCCGGTGGTGCTCGACGCCGCGTTCCTCCGCCCCGCGGAGCGCGCCGCCGCGGCCGCGCTGGCGGCGGCCGCGGGCGCGTCGTTCGCCGGGTTCTGGCTCGGCGCGTCGGAGGCGACCATGGCGGCGCGGCTCGACGCGCGCCGCGGCGACGCCTCGGACGCCGACGCCGCGGTGATGCGCCGACAACTCGCCGCGCTGGCGCCGCCCGCGGACTGGCTGATCCTCGACGCCGACGGCCCGCCCGAAGCCGCTGCGGCCGCGGCGCGCGCGGCGCTGCGGCTGTAGGCGGTCAGCCGGGCAGGGCCGCCTCGCGGCGGCCGCCGATGGCGCGCTCGGAGAGCCACGCCTCGATGCGCCACGCGAGACGCTTCCAGCGCGGGTCGATCGGCAGGCCGTGCGCCATGCCGTGGAACACCTCGACTTCAGCGCCGTAGGCCACGCGGATCGCGAGCAGGTCGGTCATCGGGATGAAGGCGTCGCGGTCGCCGAGCAGCGCCAGCGTCGGCGTGCCCCGCGCAAGCGGCCAGAGCGGCAAGTCCCATGTCATGCCGTCATAGAGCGCCGCCGGGCTCTCGGCGGTCGGCGGCGCGGCGACGCGGCGGATCCACGAATCCTCGGCTTCCTCGGTGAACAGCGCCGCCCGCGCCGCGTTCACCCCCAGCAGCGGCCCGAGCCCGGCCTGCGCCAGCATCAGCGCCGTCAGCACCTTCGGCTTGAAGGCGGTCAGCCGCCACAGCGAGGGCGCGAGCCCTCCTGGTCCTGGCGAGGCGACCAGCGCCAGCCCCGCCAGCCGCCGCTCCGCCGCCAGATGCTGCGCCACCAGCCCGCCGAAGGAATGGCCCACCACCACCGGCGCGCCGCCGAGCGCGTCGGCCGCCGCCCGCGCGGCGTTCACGAAATCCCGCATACGCGCAGGCGCCGCCGCGCCGTCGCCGGGCAAGGGCGGCGCCGCCACCCGATGACCGCGCTTGGCGAACCACGGCGCCACGAAGCGCCGCCAGACGTCGGCGCCGCCGAAGGCGCCGTGCAGGAACAGGATCGGCGGACGGTCGGGCATGGGCTGAGTACGCGGCAGGATGATTGACGTTCCGCGCACTCTCGCCCGCGCCGGCGCGCCGCAGAAGGCGACGGTCGGGCGCAGCCGACGTCCCTTGCGACCCTGGGCTCAGGCCGGGGCGAGCCGCCCGGCGATCACGTAGTCGAGGATCGCCGCCACCTGCTCGGGCCGCTCCGCCACCGCGAGCGCCGCCGCATCGACCTCCTTCAGGGCGTGGGCGTGCTCGGGGCCGTGCAGCACGATCAGCGGCTTGCCGAGCGCCGCGGCGTAACCGGCGTCGAACGCCGCGTTCCACTGCTTGTACTTCTCGCCGAAGCGCACCACGACGACGTCGGCCTGCCCGATCAGCGTCCGCGTGCGGATCGCGTTGACCTGCGCGCCCTTGTGGTCATGCCAGAACTTGTCCGGCTCCGCCCCGAGGATCGCGACGCCGCAGTCGTCCGACGCGGCGTGGTCCGTCACCGGCGCGGTGAAGCGCACGGGCAGGTCGCGCGCCGCCGTCGCCTCGGCGAGCGCCGCGCGCCAGTCGGTGTGGATCTCTCCGGAGAGATAGACGGTCCAGATCATCGCATGCTCCTCCCGGCGGCCCTTATGGCCGTCGGGCGGCGGACGGGGCAACCCGTGGGTGCGCCCGAGTTCTGTGACATCGGCACGGTGCGCCGCGCGAGAACGCCCTATCTACGCTCGATGCGCACCGATCCCTTCAGGAAAGACCCGCCCGTGTTCGACAGCCGCCCAGCCCCCCGTGGCCTCGCCGTCCCATCGAGCCGCATCTCCCGGCTCGCCCGCTTCGGCGGCCTCGCCTCGGGCGTCGCAGGCGGCGTGGCGCTGAACGGCGCGCGGGAACTGGCGCGGGGCCGCCGGCCGAGCCTCGGCGCGCTGATCCTGACGCCGGCGAACATCACCCGCCTCACCGACGAGCTGTCGCGGATGCGGGGCGCGGCGATGAAGGTCGGCCAGCTCATGTCGATGGACACGGGCGACGTGCTGCCCCCCGAACTCTCCGACATCCTCGCCCGACTGCGCGCCGAGGCCCACCCGATGCCGCCGCGCCAGTTGAAGGCCGTGCTCAACGCGGCGTGGGGCGAAGGCTGGCTGAAGCGCTTCGAGCGCTTCGACGCGACGCCGATCGCCGCCGCCTCAATCGGCCAGGTGCACCGCGGCTGGACGCGGGACGGGCGCGACATGGCGATCAAGGTGCAGTACCCGGGCGTGCGCCGCTCCATCGACAGCGACGTCGACAACGTGGCGGCGCTGGTGCGCATGTCGGGCCTGCTGCCGAAGGGCCTCGACGTCTCGCCGATGCTCGCCGAGGCGAAGCGCCAGCTCCACGAGGAGGCCGATTACCGCCGCGAGGGCGCGCAGCTCGCCCGCTTCGGCGCGCTGCTGGCGGACGCCGCCGACTACGCCGTGCCGGCGCTGCACGCGGACTTCACCACCGACAGCGTGCTCGCCATGGGCTTCGTTCCCGGCGCCCCCGTCGAGCGCATGGTCGACGCCCCCCAGGCCGAGCGCGACCGCATCGGCGCGCTGCTGTTCGCGCTGCTGTTCCGCGAGCTGTTCGACTTCCGCCTGATGCAGACCGACCCGAACTTCGCCAACTATCGTTGGGACAAGGGGACCGGCCGGCTCGTCCTGCTCGACTTCGGCGCCGCCCGCGCGGTGCCCGAGGCGCTGGCCGAGAACTATCGCGCGCTGCTCCGCGCCGGCGTCCGCGACGACCGCGAAACCATGCGCGAGACGGCGCTCGCCATCGGCTTCTTCGCCCCCGACACCGACGCGCGCCATCAGGCGCAGGTGCTCGACATGATGGGCCTCGCCTTCGCGCCGCTGCGCCGCGGCGGTCCGTTCGACTTCGGCGACGACGCCATGCCCGCCCGGATGCGCGACGCGGCGATGGCCATGGCCGAGGAGCGCGACTTCGTCCATGTGCCGCCGATGGACGCCCTGTTCCTCCAGCGCAAGATCGCCGGCGTCTATCTGCTCGCGAGCCGGCTGCGCGCGCGGGTCGACGTGGCCGGTCTGCTGGCCCCGTGGATCGACGCCTGACGCGCCCGCCGCCGCCGGCTCAGCGCGCCGGCGGCAGGCCGGTCACGACGCCGGGGCGCAGCACGTCGGCGTCGTAGGCCTTGCGGGCGAAGACGGCGCGCACGTCGTCGGCGAAGCTCTCCAGCGGGTCGGTCGGATAGTCGGGGTCGAAGCTCGACTGGTCCCACCGCTCGCAGAAGTCGGCGCAGCTACGGTAACAGGGGTGGTCGGCGAACTTGCGCCGCGCCTCGGGGTCCCAGCCGTAGTGGTGGGCGTAGTAGGCCATCTGGAAAATCCCGTGGTGCTCGACGACCCACGAGACCTCCTCGCGGACGTAGGGGCGCAGGATCTCGGCGGCCATGCGGTCGTGGTTCTGCGGCGCGAGCCGGTCGCCGATGTCGTGGAGCAGCGCCGCGACCACCCAGTCGAGGTCCGCGCCGTCGCGCCGCGCGCGCGTCGCGGCCTGCAGCCCGTGCTCCAGCCGCGTGATGCGATAGCCGGCCAGCGTCTCGTCGGCCTGGGCCGCCAGCTCCTTCAGCAGCCGGTCCGCCGTGCCGGCGAGGAACGGCTTCTCAAGCCGTTCGAGCAGTTCGTAGTCCTCGCGCGTGCCGTCCTTCATCTGGGTGAAGGAAACCGTCTCGGCCATCGTCGCTCTCCCTGTCCTTGTCCGGGGCAGCGTGCGTCGGCCGACCGCGGCGCGCAAGCCGCCCCCGCGACCGCGCGGCGCCTTGTGCGCTGCGGCCGCGCCGCTTAGCCCACGCGCCAACCCCACTCGACGAGGAGATTTCGGGCATGGCGAGAGCGAAGATCGCGCTGATCGGCGCAGGACAGATCGGCGGCACCCTGGCGCATCTGGCGGGCCTGAAGGAGCTCGGCGACATCGTGCTGGTCGACATCGCCGAGGGCGTGCCGCAGGGCAAGGCGCTCGACATCGCCGAGTCGGCGCCGGTCGACGGCTTCGACGCCGCGATGTCGGGCGTCAGCACCGCGCCCGACGACCCCTCGACCTACGCGCCGATCAAGGGGGCCGACGTGGTGATCGTGACCGCGGGCGTGCCGCGCAAGCCCGGCATGAGCCGCGACGATCTGATCGGCATCAACCTCAAGGTGATGAAGAGCGTCGGCGCCGCGCTGAAGACCTACGCCCCCGACGCCTTCGTGATCTGCATCACAAACCCGCTCGACGCGATGGTCTGGGCGCTGCAGGTGTTCTCCGGCCTGCCGACGAACAAGGTGGTCGGCATGGCGGGCGTGCTCGACTCGGCGCGCTTCCGCCATTTCCTCGCCGACGAGTTCAAGGTGTCGGTGAAGGACGTCACCGCCTTCGTTCTCGGCGGTCACGGCGACACCATGGTGCCGTCGGTGCGCTACTCGACCGTGGCCGGCATACCGCTGCCCGACCTCGTGGAGATGGGCTGGACCACCCAGGCCAAGCTCGACGCCATCGTCGACCGCACCCGCAACGGCGGCGGCGAGATCG
>RECW01000167.1 GCA_007693835.1 Paracoccaceae bacterium
AGGTTGCGCACCAGCTTCTGCGTGCCGGTGTGGCAGAAGGTGCAGGTCAGCGTGCAGCCCACCTGGCTCGACACGCAGAGCGTGCCGCGGTCGGTCTCGGGGATGTAGACCGCCTCGACTTCGTGGCCGCCGGCGATGCGCAGCAGATACTTCCGCGTGCCGTCCTCCGACACCTGCCGCGCCACGATCTCGGGGCGGTCGATGCGGAAGCGCTCGGCGAGGAAGGCGCGGAAGGGCTTGCCGAGGTTGGTCATCGTCTCGAAGTCGCGCGCGCCCCGCTGGTGCAGCCAGCCCCAGATCTGGCTCGCGCGCATCTGCGCCTGCTTCTGCTCCACCCCGGCCCAGACGAGCGCGCCGGCGAGCGCCGGGCGCGTCAACCCGATCAGCGACGGGCGCTCCTCGGCCGGCGCCTGCTTCAGCGCCAGCGTCTCGGGCAGGATCGGGGCGGCGGGGATCATCGGCAGAGGCTCTCCGCGTCGGAAAGGGCTGCGGTGAAGCCGAGCAGCGAGAAGGTGTCCACCGTCGTCGTGCCGCGGTTCGAGACGCCGGTCACCGTCGCGTCGACGCCGCGGCGCATCGCGTCCACCAGCCGGGCGTCCGCGTCGGCGTCCTGCGACCAGGCGAAGCCCTCGCGCGAGACCAGGGTGAAGGTGTCCGACCCGATCTCGACGCGCACCGGCTCACCCGGCGCATAGGTGTAGCCGGTGATCATGCTGACTTCGCCGCGGACGTTGTCTCCCGGGCGGATGGCCACGCTTAGGAAGATGTCGCCGCGGTTCACCTGCACGGTCCGCCCGCCGCGCCGCGCCACCCAACGGGTCGGGGTGGAGGCGATCCAGCACTCCCGGCTCGCGCCCGATCCGCGCTGATACACGCTCCACGCCTGCTGGGCGCCGACGCGCTCGTAGGTCTGCGCCGCGGCCGGCGCCGCGAGCGCCAGCGCCGCCAGGGCCGCCAAAGCGGCCCGGCGCGTCGCGCGCCGGCGTGTCGGGGTCGCCGTCGGGGCCGCTTCAATCGCCGCCGCGCCCTTCGCCCGGTGGTCCATCGCTCCGTCTCCAGTCTGCTCTGCCTGTTCGCGCGCAGCCCCGCGTCGCCGGCGCGTCCGCTCCTCTCGCGCCGCCCTGGAGCTTGCGCGGAAGCGCCGCCCCTGTTTTCTCGGCTCGCGATAGGGCCTAATCTAGGCCCAACGGGTTTTTTGCGCCAGCGTGCGCGTGGCGCGCGGCGCGCGGACCCACCTAAATCGGAACGCGAGCGCTTCGTGATCGAACCCGCGAACAGCCAGGGCGAGCCGCCGCCGTCAGAGGCGACAGACGAGGCGCTGCTGCGGGCGGTCGGCGAGCGCGATCGCGACGCCTTCGCCACGCTGTTCCGGCGTTACGCCGGTCGGATCAAGGGCTTCCTGATTCGCAGCGGTTTTCGCGAAGGCGAGGCCGACGAGGCCGCGCAGGAGGTGATGCTCTCGGTCTGGCGCAACGCCGCGGGATACGACCCGGCCCGCGCCTCCGCCGCGACGTGGATCTACGCCATCGCCCGCAACCGGCGGATAGACATGCTGCGCCGCCGCCGCCCCGAGCCCGACCCCGACGACCCGATGTTCCGGCCCGACCCCGAGCCGACGCCGGACGCCGCCGCCGCGATCGCCGCGCGCGACCGGGCGCTCCGCGCGGCCCTCGCCGACCTCGGGCCGGACCAGATGCAAGTGGTCCGCCTCGCCTTCTTCGACGGCCTCTCCCACGCCGAGATCGCCGCGATCCTCGACGCGCCTCTCGGCACGGTGAAATCGCGCCTGCGCCTGGCGATGAACCGGCTCCGCGGGGCGCTCGGCGACGGCTTCGCGGCGGAGCTGTTCGATGACTGACGCGGCGGACCCGGTCCTCGTCCAGGCCACCCGCGGCGCCTTCGTCGAGCGCAGCCACCGCGGCGCCTATGCGGTCGCCGAGGTGTCCGGCGACGTCGTCGCGGCGGCGGGAGACGTCGACCGCCTGTTCCTGCCGCGGAGCTCCGTGAAGCTCCTGCAGGCGCTGCCTCTGGTGGAGAGCGGGGCGGCCGACGCCTTCCGTCTCGATCCGCGCAGGCTGGCGCTCGCCTGCGCCTCGCATCAGGGATCGGCGACGCACGCGTCTGCCGTCGCCGAGTGGCTTGCGGCGCTCGATCTCGGCGAGCCGGACCTGATGTGCGGCCCGCAAGTCTCGTCGGACGCGGCGACCCGCGCCGCGATGCGGGCGGCGGGGGAGGGGCCCCGCCAGCTTCACAACAACTGCTCCGGCAAGCACGCCGGGTTCCTGACGCTGGCGCGCCATCTGTCGGCGCCGACGGCCGATTACATCGCCGTCGACCACCCGGTTCAGCGCGCCGCGGCCGAAGCCTTCGCCGAGGCGACGGGCGCGGCCGAGCCGCTCGCGTGGGCGGTCGACGGCTGCTCGGCCCCGAACTTCGCCTGCTCGCTGCGCGGCCTCGCCCACGCCATGGCGCGCGTGGCGCGGCCGCACGAGGGTTTCCGCGGCGTGCGCGCGACCGCCGCCGCGCGGCTGCGCGACGCGATGGCCGCGCACCCCTTCGACGTGGCCGGCGAGGGCCGCGCCTGCACGGCCCTCATCGAAGCCTGCGCGAGCCGCGCCGTGGTGAAGACCGGCGCCGAGGGGGCGTTCACCGCCATCCTTCCCGAACGCGGCCTCGGGATCGCGCTCAAGATCGCCGACGGCGACACGCGCGCCGCAGAATGCGCCATGGCCGCGCTGCTGGTCCGCTTCGGGGCGCTGGACCCGGCCCATCCCGCGGCGGTCCGATATCTGACGCCCGCGCTGCGCAATCGACGCGACGTCGTCACCGGCTCGATACGCCCGACCGCCACGCTCACCGCCTCTTAACCCTTGGCGCCCGATGGTCCGCCCGCCAGAAAAATAAGGTGGAGCCGCCATGGACTGCGATGACACCCCGCTCGCCGAGCCGCCGCTGGTCGACGACGCGCTGCTCGCCGGGCTCAGGGAGGCGCTGGGGCCGGCCACGGACGGTCTGATCGCCAAGGCCGCCGACGTGGTGGAGGATCGCCTCGCGAAGCTGAAGGCGCTCGCAACGGACCCGATCTCCGACGGCTTCGCCCGGCTCGCGCACGAGATCGGCGGCGTCTCCGGTCAGGTGGGGCTCGCCCGCCTTTCGCGCGAGGCGCTTGCGCTCGAGCATCTCGCGCGGATCGGAGAGGCCGCCAAGGCCCGCGCCGTCGCCGAGTCGCTCGACGAGCTCGCCCGCGCCTCGCTCGCGGCGATGCAGGGGCGCTGACGCCGGCGCTGGCCTCGGGGCGGCGCGCCGCATAAGGTCTTCGCCGCGCCTGCCGCGCCGCCGGACCCTCGATGCGCCTCGCTCCGCTCGCCTATCCCGTCGATCCCCCCGGCCCCGGCGAAAGCATCGCCGTGGCCGATGGCGTGTTGTGGCTGCGCCTGCCGCTGCCCATGGCGCTCGATCACGTCAACGCCTACGCGCTCGACGACGGCGACGGCTGGACGGTGGTCGACGCGGGGCTCGCCTGGAAAGGCTGCCGCGCGGCGTGGGAGCGGCTGCTCGCCGGCCCGCTCGCCAGCCGGCCGGTGCGCCGTGTCGTCGTCACCCACCACCACCCCGATCACATGGGCCTCGCGGCCTACTTCGTCGCAAGGGGCGCCGAGCTCGTAACCACGCGGACCGCGTGGCTCTATGCGCGGATGCTGCAGCTCGACCATCAGGACCTGCCGCCGCCCGAGGCGGTCGCCTTCCGCCGGCGCGCCGGCTACGACGCGGCGCGCCTTGCGGCCTTCGCCGAGACCGAGCCGTTCAACTTCTCCCGCACCGTCGAGCGCCTGCCGCTCGGCTTCACGCGGATCGCGGACGGCGACGCGCTGACGATGGGCGGGCGGCGCTGGCGCGTCGCCTGCGGCGGCGGCCATGCGCCGGAGCACGCCACGTTCTGGTCCGAGGACGGCGCGCTGGCGCTGACCGGCGACCAGATCCTGCCCCGCATCTCCTCCAACGTCGGCGTCTACCCAACCGAGCCCGAAGCCGATCCGCTCGCCGACTGGCTGGAGAGCTGCCGCCGTCTCGCCGCCCTCGCCGACGCGCGTCGCCTCGCGCTGCCCGGCCACAACGCGCCCTTCACCGGCCTGCCGCTGCGCCTGCGCCAGTTGGCGGACGGCCACGAGGCGGCGCTGGCGCGGCTGCGACGCCGCCTCGCCCAGCGCCCGTCGACGGCGGTCGAGTGCTTCGAGACGATCTTCGGCCGCCCGATCGGCGAGGCTGAATTCGGCCTCGCCGCCGTCGAGGCGGTCGCCCACCTCAACCACCTCGCCGCGCGGGGCGAGGCGGTCGCCGAGATCGACCCCGCCGGCGCCCGTCGCTTCCGCCTCGGGGCATGAGCAGGCGGACGGTTCCACGGGCGTCAAGGCTCGCGCCAGCGACCGCGCTTGCGCGGCCTGGCCTTGACGCCCGTGGAACCGTCCTCACCCTCGCAAGAGGCCGGCGGCGCCGGCCGTCCCCAGCAAAGGGGGTTTTCCGATCCCGCCCGCGACACGGGAGTCCGCCATGAGCGCCTTCGCCGGCCGCACGATCCTCGTCTCCGGCGCGACCCGGGGCATCGGTCTCGCCATCGCGGTGCGGCTCGCGCGCGAGGGGGCGCGCATCGCCCTTCTGGGCAAGACGACCCACCCGCACCCGAAGCTGCCGGGGACGCTCGCCGAGGCCGCCTCTGCGGTGGAGGCGGCCGGGGGGCGCGCCCTGCCGCTGGTCTGCGACATCCGCGACGAGCAGGCGGTGGCGGCGGCCGTCGCGCGGACGGTGGAGACGTTCGGCGGCGTCGACGCGGTGGTGAACAACGCGTCGGCGATCAGCCTGACCGGCACGCTGGAGACGCCGTTGAAGCGGTTCGATCTGATGACGGGCGTCAACAGCCGCGGAACCTACGCCGTCACGCAGGCCTGCCTGCCGCACCTGCTGAAGGCCGAGCGACCCCATGTGCTGACGCTGGCGCCGCCCCTCGACTGCGCGCCGAAGTGGTTCGCCGGCCATCCCGCCTACTCGCTCGCGAAATACGGCATGAGCCTGCTGACGATGGGGTGGGCGGCGGAGTTCGCCGGGCGGGTCGCCTGCAACTGCCTCTGGCCGCGCACCGGGATCGACACCGCCGCGATCCGCAACCTGCTGGGCGGGGCCGAGGCGGCGGCGCGCTGCCGCAAGCCCGAGATCGTCGCCGACGCCGCGGCGGCGCTGCTGGCCAAGCCGCTCGACGTCACCGGCTGGTGCGCCCTCGACGATCTGGTGCTCGCGGCCGAAGGCGTGACCGATTTCGACGCCTACGCCGTGACGCCCGGCGCCGACCTCTTCCCCGATTTCTTCGTGCCCGACAGCGCGCCGGCCCCCGCCGCGGCGAACGGCGTGATCGGGTGGCGCGCGCCCATGCTCTAGATGTCGCGCGCCTTGAGGCGCGCGGCTCAGGCGCGCTGCGCCTCGGCGAGGAACAGCCACCGGAAGGCCAGCGCGCCGGCGAGGTGCAGGGCGAAGGCCAGCGGCATCAGCACGCGCTCGGTGGTCGCGTCGGCGAGCATCGCGCAGATCAGCGGCGCCACCACGCCGAGAACGAGCGCCGCCCAGCGCAACCGACCCGCCTGCGCCCGACCGCGGCCGAAGAAGGGCGCGTCGAGCAGCGGCGCGGCGTCCTCGCGCCTGACCTCGGCCGCCTTGAAGCTCCAGAGTTGCGCGGTGAGACCCGCCGCGATCAGCGAGATCGCCGCCTTCCACACCACGAGGCTCGGCGGAAATCCGAGCAGGCCCTCGACGGCGCTGAGCCCGAGCATGCCGCCGGCCGCGGCGAGCACCAGCACCATCAGCACGGTGGGCGCCTGCGACCAGCACGCGACGTCGGCCCGGGTGGCGTAAAGGCTCGCCTGCGCATGCAGCGCCAGCAGCGCGAGCCCCGCCACGGCGAGCCCCAGCGGCCACAGGCGCTCGCCGAGGCCGAGCCACAGCAGCAGGTGGACGAGAAAGACGCCTAGCGCGGCGAGGCCCGCCGCAGTCTCCCGCCCGGCCCATGTGTCGCGCCAGCCCGCCAGCGCCGCCGCGCCGCCCGCCCGCAGCGCCATCGCCCTCGGCGCCGCCCAGAACCCGAGCAGCGCCAGCGCCAGGGCGCCGGCGATCCAGGGCTCGGCCCCCGTCGTGCGCCCGAGCCCCACGCCGAGCGCCGCCGCCATGCCGAAACCGACGCCCGAGAACGTGCCCGAAAGCGTCGCCTCGGGCGCGAGCGGGTCGGCCCCTCGCGCCATGATGTCCGTGATCCGCGCCATGCTGGTCCCCTCCGCCGCAGTCGCGCCGTCTCCTTAGCGGCGGGGACTGTTTCCGGGCAAGCCGATCAGAGTCGGTTCAGCGCGCGCCACAGCTTCTCGGGGGTCAGCGGCGCCTCCACAGGCTCGGCGCCCGCGCGGCGCAGCGCGTCGAGGGCGGCGAGCATGACGGCGGGCGTCGCCCCGACCGCCCCCGCCTCGCCGCAGCCCTTGACGCCGAGCGGGTTGGAGGGCGTCGGCGCGGTCTCGTTGAACGCGAGGTCGAAGAACGGCGCGTCGGCGGCGCGGGGCATGGCGTAGTCCATGAACGAGGCGGTGAGCGGCTGGCCGGTCTCGGCGTCCCACCGAGCCTCCTCCATCATCGCCTGACCCGCGCCCTGCACGACGCCGCCGTGGACCTGACCGGCGACCAGCAGCGGGTTCACGAGCTTTCCGAAGTCGTCGACGATGGCGTAGCGGTCGAGCGTGAGGCGGCCGGTCTCGGGGTCGACGACCACTTCGGCGGCATGGCAGCCGTTGGGATAGGTGGCTTCGCGGTCCGACACCGCGCCCGCGCCCATCAGCCCGCCGACCCGCGCGGCGAGGTCGACCAGCGACACGGTGCGGTCGGTGCCGGCGATGCGGAACAGGCCGCCCGCGTCGGGCTCGAACTCGATGTCGGCCGGGGCGGCTTCGAGGTGCTCGGCCGCGAGCGCGCGCGCCTTCGCCACGATGTCGTCGGCCGCCAGAAGCAGCACGCGCGAGGCCATGATCAGCGAGCGCGAGCCGCCCGTGCCGCCGCCCGCCTTCAGCAGATCGCTGTCGCCCGGCAGCACGTCGATGGCGTCCCAGTCGAGGCCGAGCGTCTCGCGGACGACCTGCGCCCACGCGGTCTCGTGGCCTTGCCCCGTCGACTGGGTGCCTATCCGCACCAGCGCCCGGCCGGCGGGGGTGATCTCGACTTCGGCCTGCTCGACCGGTCCGCCGCCGGTGCGCTCCATGTAGTAGGTGACGCCGAAGCCGCGCAGCAGGCCCCGCGCCGCGTCCGCCGCCCGACGCGCCTCGACGCCGTCGCGGTCGGCCAGCGCCATGCAGCGCTCGACGTTGGCGACTGGATCGAGGCTGTCGAAGCGCAGCCCGCCCGACGTCTCGAACGGCAGGTCGCCGGGCGCCAGCAGATTGCGCCGGCGCATCTCGACCGGGTCGATCCCCATGTCGAACGCCGCCTGATCGATGACGCGTTCGGTGACGTAGATCACTTCCGGCCGGCCGGCGCCGCGGTAGGCGTCTGTCGGCGTGGTGTTGGTGAAGACGCCTTCGACCGCGTGGTGGAAGACCGGCGTGCGATACATCCCGCCCACCAGCGGCGCCGAGAACACCGTGTGCACCCCCGTCCCGAAGCTCGAATAATAGGCGCCGAGGTTCGACGTCGAGCGCCAGCGGAAGGCGAGGATGCGCCCCTCAGCGTCGAAGGCCCCTTCGGCGTCGGTCTCCAGGTCGCGGCCCTGCGCGTCGGACAGCATCGCGTCGGTGCGCTCGCCGATCCACTTCACCGGCGCGCCGAGCTCCTGCGCCGCCAGCGCCGCGAGGCCGTATTCGGGATGCGCCATCAGCTTCATGCCGAAGCCGCCGCCCACGTCCAGCGTGTGCACGCGCAGCCGCTCGGGTTCGACGCCGAGGGCCATGGCGATGCGGGCGCGGATCCCGTGGACGCCCTGGCTGCCGATCCACACCTCCCAGCGCTCCGTCGCGCGGTCGTAGTCGGCGAGGATCGCGCGCGGCTCCATCGAGGCGACGATCAGGCGCTGGTTGCGCGCCGTCAGCCGCGTGACGTGGGCGGCGCGGGCGAAGGCGGCCTCGGTCGCGGCCGCGTCGCCGATCTCCCAGCGGTAGGCGACGTTGCCGGGCGCGGCGTCATGGAGCGTCGGCGCGTCGGCCGCGCGCGCGGCGGCGGGGGTGGTCGCGACCGGCAGTTCTTCGTAGTCGACCGCGATCAGCTCCGCGGCGTCGCGCGCCTCGGCGACGCTGTCGGCGACGACGAAGGCCACCGCCTGCCCGACGAAACGCACCCGGTCGGTGGCGAGGTGGGGGTGGGTGGCGGCCGCCGGGGCGCCGCCGTCGGTCTGGACCAGCGGAAACTCGTTCGGCAGGTCGATCAGCCGCCCGGCGACGTCGGCGCCGGTCCAGACGAGGCGCACGCCCGGCGCGGCGCGGGCCGCGGTCGCGTCGATCGACGCGAGGCGCGCGTGAGCGACGGGGCTGCGGAGCACGACGGCGTGGCGGACGCCCGGCCGCGCGATGTCGTCGACATAGCGCCCGGCCCCGGTCAACAGGCGGCGATCCTCCTTGCGCGCGGCGGGCTGGCCGATGCCGAATTTCATGGGTGCTCCTCCAAAGGCAGCGCGACACTATGCGCCGAGAGCCGGGGGTCAATGCGCCCGCCACGAAACAGTCTGGGCCATTGCGGCCGCGACGGTCGGAAAAAGGTTGATGCGACAGGCGCAAGCCGGCCACGGTGGGCGCGTCGCGCTGGGCGACGGGAGAGAGGCTGGCGATGGCCGAGGCCGCAACCCTGACGGGCGGACGCCTCCATCCGGCCGTGCCCCGCATGGCCGAGGCGGCGCGCGCGGGCCGTCTCGCCCGGCGCGAGTTTCTCGCGCTCGCCACAGCCTTCGGGACGACGGGGCCGGCGGCTCTCGCGATGGTCGGCGCGGCGCCGGCGCGCGCGGCGGCCGCGCCGCGGCCGGGCGGCGTGCTGCGCGTCGCCATGTCGGTGCGCGCGATCAGGGACCCCCGACTGTTCGACTGGTCCGAAATGGGCTCTCTCGCCCGCACCTTCGTCGAGCCGCTGGTGCGCTACACCGCCGACTTCACCTTCGAGCCGTGGCTGCTGAGGGCATGGGAGGTCTCCGACGACGCCACCGAGTACGTGCTGCGCCTGCGCGAGGGCGTGATGTGGTCGACCGGCGACCCGTTCGGCGCCGACGACGTGCTCCACAACATCGCGCGGTGGTGCGAGGCGGACGTGCCCGGCAACTCGATGGCCGCGCGCTGCGACGCCCTGATCGACCCCGCGACGCGGCGGCTGCGCGACGGCGCGGCGGAGCGCGTCGACGACCACACCGTGCGCCTGCGCCTCTCGCGCCCCGACATCTCCCTGATTCCGAGCTTCGCGGACTATCCCGCCCTGATCGTCCACCGAGGCTTCGAGGCGGAGGGCGGCGATCTCTCGGCGAACCCGGTCGGCACCGGGCCGTTCCGGCTTGCGGCGCTTGAGGTCGGCGTGCGGGCGCGCGCCGAGCGCGCGGAGCGGGCGTGGTGGGGCGGGCCCGTCTGGCTCGACGCCGTGGAGTGGCGCGACCTCGGTCCGGACCCGGCGGAGGAGGTGCGCGCCTTCGAGGCCGGCGCGATCGACCTGAACTACGAGAGCGACGCTGTCTTCCTCGAAGCGCTCGACACCCTCGGCCTTGCGCGCGCCGAAGTCGTGACCGGGGCCACCATCGTCGCGCGGATGAACGTGAACCATCCGCCGTTCGACGACCGCCGCGTGCGCCTCGCGGTGCAGCGGGCGGTGGACAACGCGACCGTCCTGCAACTCGGCTACCGCGGCCAGGGGCAGGTGGGGGAGAACCACCACGTCGGCCCGATGCACCCCGAATACGCCGCGATCGAGCCCGCGCCGCCCGACCCAGCCGAGGCGCGGGCGCTGCTGGCGGAAGCCGGTTGGAGCGACTACGAGTTCGACCTGATCTCGGTCGACGACGAATGGCGCCGGCTGACCACCGACGTCATCGCCGCCCAGTTGCTCGATGCGGGCATGAAGGTGCGCCGCACGATCATCCCGGCCGAGACGTTCTGGACGGGCTGGCTCTACTACCCGTTCTCGACGACCAACTGGGGGATGCGCCCGCTCGGCGTCCAGAGCCTCGCGCTCGCCTACCGCTCGGGCGCGGCGTGGAACGAGACCGGGTTCTCCGACCCCGAGTTCGACGCCCTGCTCGACGCCGCGCTGGCGACGCCGGACGCCGACGAGCGGCGCGTGCTGATGGCGCGGCTCCAGCGCATCCTGCGCGACAGCGGGGTGATCGTGCAGCCCTACTGGCGGGCCATCTTCGCCCACGCGGCGCCCCGCGTGCGCGGCTTCCGCATGCACCCTGCGTTCGAACAGCACTACGAGCAGGTCTGGCTCGACGATCCCGAACAGGCGGAGGCTCCATGAGCGACCCGATCCTCGACATCCGCAACCTGTCGATCAGCTTCTTCACCCGCGCCGGAGAAATCCCGGCGGTGATGGACTTCTCGTGCAAGGTCATGCCCGGCGAGGCGATGGGGCTGGTGGGCGAGTCGGGTTGCGGCAAGTCCACCGTCGCGCTCGCGATCATGCGCGACCTCGGCAAGAACGGGCGCATCACCGGCGGCGAGATCCTGTTCCGTGGCGAGGATCTGGTCTCGATGCCGGAGAAGCGCCTCCGCGCGATCCGCGGCTCGAAGATATCCATGGTCTATCAGGAGCCCATGGCGTCGCTTAACCCTGCCATGAAGATCGGCGCGCAACTGATTGAAGTGCCGATGATCCACGAGGGGCTCGACCGTCGCGCCGCCTGGGGGCGCGCGCTCGACATGCTGCGCGCGGTGCGTCTCCCCGACCCCGAGCGCGTCATGGGCGCCTATCCCCACCAGATCTCGGGCGGCCAGCAGCAGCGCATCGTGATCGCCATGGCGCTGCTCTCGAAACCCGACCTGCTGCTGATGGACGAGCCCACCACCGCCCTCGACGTGACGGTGGAGGCCGGCATCGTCGATCTGGTGAAGGATCTCTCGGCCCAGTTCGGCGCCTCGATGCTGTTCATCAGCCACAACCTCGGGCTGGTGCTGGAGACCTGCGACAGGATCACGGTGATGTATTCCGGCGAGGCGGTGGAGACCGGCCCGATCCGGGACGTCTTCGACCGGATGCGCCACCCCTACACCCAAGGGCTGTTCCGCTCGATCCCGCTGCCCGGCGCCGACAAGACCGCGAGGCCGCTGGTCGCGATCCCCGGTCAGCTGCCGCTGCCCCACGAGCGCCCGAAGGGCTGCAACTTCGGCCCGCGCTGCCCGCATTTCGCGGCCGGCCTCTGCGACAGCGCCGACGTGCCGATGATCGGCGTGATCGGCGAGGCGCACCACCTGACGCGCTGCGTCCGCGCCAACGAGATCGACTGGAGCGCGGCGGCCGAGGCGCGCGAAGGCGTCGCGCCTGTGACGCCGGGCGAAGTCGTGCTGAAGGTGGACGGCCTGAAGAAGCACTATGCGGTCGCGGCGCGGAAGGGCTTCTTCCGGCAGGACACGCGCACGGTGAAGGCGAACGAACAGATCGACTTCACCGCCCGCGAAGCCGAGACCGTCGCCATCGTCGGCGAGTCGGGCTGCGGCAAGTCCACTCTCGCCAAGGTGATGCTGGGGCTGGAGACGGCGACCGACGGCGCCGTGACGCTCGGCAACGTCGAGATCGGGTCGGTCGAGGTGGGCAGGCGCGGCCCCAAGATCGTCCGCCAGATCCAGATGGTGTTCCAGAACCCCTTCGACACGCTGAACCCGAGCCAGACCGTCGGGTCGCAGATCGTCCGGGTCCTCACCATGTTCGGCGTCGGCAAGACCCGCGCCGAGCGGCGCGAGCGGATGCTGACCCTGCTCGACACCGTGAAGCTGCCCCGCGCCTTCGCCGACCGCATGCCGCGCCAGCTTTCGGGCGGGCAGAAGCAGCGCATCGGCATCGCGCGCGCCTTCGCGGGCGAGCCGAAGGTGGTGGTGGCCGACGAGCCGGTGTCGGCCCTCGACGTCAGCGTTCAGGCCGCCGTCACCGACCTGCTGATGGAGATCCAGCGGGAGAACCGCACCACGCTGCTGTTCATCAGCCACGACCTCAGCATCGTGCGCTATCTCTCCGACCGCGTGGTGGTCATGTACCTCGGCCACATCGTCGAGCAGGGGACGACGGACGCGGTGTTCGCGCCGCCCTACCACCCCTACACCGAGGCGCTGCTCTCCGCCGTGCCCATCGCCGACACGCGGGTCGAGAAGAAGCACATCGTGCTGGAGGGCGAGATGCCCTCGGCGATGAACCCGCCGCCCGGCTGCCCGTTCCAGACCCGCTGTCCGCGCAAGGCTCAGGCGCAGGAGGCGGCGGGGCGCGCGGTCTGCGAGACCGAGATGCCGCCGATGCGCGACCTCGGGCAGGGCCACCGCATCAAGTGCCACCTGCCCGACGCGGTGCTGGAGACGATGACGCCGGTGATCGTGCTGGGAAACCCGGCCGACGCCGCGTGAGCCTCAGCCGCCCTTGAGCCTCAACCGTCCAGGCCGTGGCGGCGCAGCATCGGCCACTGGGTCGCCATGAAGGCGAAGGTCAGCGGCACGCCCGAGAAGGTGCGGAAGTTCACCCAGAAGTCCGTGCTTGTGGTGCGCCAGACCAACTCGTTCAGCGCCCCCATGAACAGGAAGAAAACGCACCAGCGCCGGGTGAAGATCATCCACCCTTCGTCCGACAGGGGCAGCGCCTCGCCCATCAGATACTTCAGATAGCTGCGCCCCTGCGCGAGCCCGATGGCGAGGCCGAGGGCGAACAGGCCGTTCACGATGGTCGGCTTCATCTTGATGAAGGTCTCGTCGTTCAGCGCCAGCGTCAGCCCGCCGAAGATCACCACCACCACCGCCGTCACCACCGCCATCCGCGGCAGCGTCCGCGTCAGGACCCACGAGGCGGCCAGCGAGGCGAGAATCGCCGGGATGAACATCAGCGTCGCCACCATGACGCCCTGGTACTCGGCGCCGAACAGCGTCAGCGGCGTGTCCTTCCACCAGTGGTAGGCCGCGAAGAAAACCGCGAGCGGCCCCACCTCCAGCAGCAGTTTGGTCCCGGTGCCCATGCGCGCCTCCCGCTTCATCCTCGCGGTCTTAGCGCGGCGGCGAGGCGAGGGCGAGGCTCACGGCGCGCAGCCTTCGACGAACTCGGCGATCAGCATGTCGACCACCGCGGTCATCGCCTCACGCGGCGTCGCGCCCGCGCTGAGCGCCGCGGCGTGCGCGGCGCGCTGGCGCGCGGCGCTGCAGCCTTCGGCCGCGATGCGCCGGGCGTGGCGGATCTCGCGCCCGCAGCCCAGCGTCTCGGCGTCCTCGCGCAACAGGTCGATCAGCTCCTCCACCAGATCGGCGAAGGACGCCATCTCCGCCCGACCGTGGTCGACCAGCTTGCCTTCCGCGCCGTAGCGCTGGGCGCGCCAGCGGTTCTCGCGAATCAGGGTGTGGGGGTAGAGCCGCCAGCGCTGGTTGCGCGCCCGCAGCCGGTAGAGGAAGGCGAACAGCGACTGATAAAGCGCCGCGACGCAGGCGGCGTCGTCGAGGCGCGGGCAGACGTCGGTGATGCGCTGCTCGACGGTCGGGAACTTCGCCGACGGCCGGATGTCCCACCAGATCTTGGTCGCGTCCTCGATACAGCCCGCCGACACCAGCCGCTCCACCAGCCGCTCGTATTCGCCGTAGCCGCTCATCACGTCGGGCAAACCAGTGCGGGGCAGGGCGTCGAACACCGTCAGCCGGTAGGAGGCGAGCCCGGTGTCCTCCCCGTCCCAGAACGGCGAGGAGCAGGAGAGGGCGAGGAGGTGCGGCAGGAAATAGACCGCCTGGTTCATCAGATCGATTCGCAGGTCCGGGTCTTCGACGCAGACATGGACGTGGCAGCCGCAGATCAGCAGTCGCCGGACGGCGGCGCCGAGGTCGGCGCGCAGCTCGTCGTAGCGCGGCTTGCGCGTATGGGTCTGGGCGCGCCACTTGGCGAACGGGTGGGTGGAGGCCGCGATCGGCGCATAGCCGAAGGCGGCGCAGGACTCCGCCACGCCCGCGCGGAGTTGCGCAAGCTCCGCCCGCGCCTCTCCGACGGTCGCGTGGGGGCGCGTGCCGACTTCGACCTGGCATTGCAGGTATTCGGGCGTCACGCGCTCGCCCACGCGCTCGCGGCAGGCGTCGAGGAAGGCGGGGTCGGGGGCGGCGACCAGATCGCGCGTCTCCCGGTCGACGACGAGGTATTCCTCCTCGATGCCGATGGTGAAGCTCGGCCGCGCGGTCATCGGCGTTCCTCCCTGAGAAACGGTAGCGGGGCGTCGGCGCGGCTGTAAACCGCGGGGTTGCCGTGGCGGCGCGCGCAGGCCATCTGCCGCGCCATGGGACGGATCGCAGGCTGGCTCTTCCTCGGTTTCGGCGTCGTGATCGCGGCGGCCGACATGCTGGGCGCGGGACGGCTCCGCGCGCTCGGCGAATGGTGGTTCCGGCTGTCGCCGGACAGCCTGCAACTGCTGCAACCGGCGCTCGAGCGCCACGTCGCGCGGTGGCTCTGGGATCCGGTGACGCTGACGCTGCTTCAGGCGCCGGCGGCGCTGCTGTTGGGCGGCCTCGGGGCGGCGCTCCTCGCCGGTTCGCTCCTCGCGCGCCGGAACAAGCGGATTTTAAGAAAAGGCCGCTAAAAGGCGGACCGCCGGCGCCGAGGCGTCGCGCGCGCCGACCCGATCAGCGGAAAGGACTTTGCGCATGGTGCTCGACATCGACGACGTGGTGGGCCGCATGACTCTGGCGCTGAAAAGCGCCGTCGGGGCCGATGTGCCTGTGGCGCGCGGCTACGCCGCCACGAAGGCGCGCGCCGTGACGCACTACGCCGATCTGATCGCCAGCGCCTACGCCGCCGGCGCCATAGACGACGAGGCGATGAAGCGCGAACTCGCGGAGATCGAACACATGACGCGCCGCTTCACCCAGAACACCCGCGGCCTCGCCGGCGCGACCGCCGAGAAGGCCGCGCGCGAAGTCGTGGGCGTGCTGTTCGGCGCGATCCGCCTCAGCCTCGGGCTCGCAGGCTCGCCGATGCCCGCGGGCCTCACCGAGCGCGGCTGACGGCTCAGGCGTCCCTCGCGAAGGCCCTCGCGTGGGTCTTTGCGAGGACGTTCTTCTGGACCTTGCCCATGGCGTTGCGCGGCAGCGCGTCGGCGAAGAACACCGCCTTGGGCTGCTTGTAGCGCGCGAGCCGCGCCGCGGTTTCGGCGAGGATCGCCGCCGCGTCGACCGCCGCCCCCGGCAGGCGGACCACCACCGCCGTCACCGCCTCGCCGAAATCGGGGTGCGGCACGCCGATGACGGCGCTCTCCGCGACGCCCTCGACGGAGTCGATCACGCTCTCGACCTCCTTCGGGTAGACGTTGAAGCCGCCCGAGATGATCAGGTCCTTCGCCCGGCCGACGATCGAGAGATAGCCGTCGGGGTCGATCCGGCCGAGGTCGCCGGTGACGAAGAAACCAGACGGCCGGAACGCCTCGGCGGATTTCTCGGGCATCCGCCAGTAGCCGCGGAAGACGTTCGGCCCGCGCACCTCGATGCTCCCCGTCTCTCCGTCGGGCAACGCTTCGCCTGTCGACGGATCGGCGACCAGCAGCTCCACGCCGGGGAGGGGGTGGCCGACCGTCCCCGCGCGCCGCGCGCCCTCGTAGGGGTTCGAGGTCAGCATGCCCGTCTCCGTCATGCCGTAGCGTTCGAGGATCGCGTGGCCCGTCGCCGCGGTCCACGCCTCATGGTCCTCGGCCCGCAAGGGCGCCGAGCCGGAAATGAACAGCCGCATTCCCGCCGCAGCCGCGTGCAGGCCCGGCTGGTCGAGCAGGCGGGTGTAGAACGTCGGCACGCCCATCATCAGCGTCGCGTGCGGCAGGTCCGCGAGCGCCGCCGCCGCGTCGAACTTGGCATGGAGCCGCATGGTCGCCCCGGCGAGCAGCGCGGTGTTGGTGGCCACGAACAGCCCGTGGGTGTGGAAGATCGGCAGGGCGTGCAGCAGGGCGTCGGCCTCGGCGATCGCCCAGATCTCCACCAGCGCCTCGGCGTTCACGGCGAGATTGCCGTGAGTCAGCATCGCGCCCTTCGAGCGCCCCGTGGTGCCGGAGGTGTAGAGCAGCGCCGCGAGATCGTCGGCCCGCCGGATCGCGGCGCCGGGAAACGCGGCGCCTGCGGCTGCTGTCGCGAGCGCGCCGGTTCCGTCGGCCGCCAGCGTCATCGTCAGGCCGACGCCCTCCTCCGCCGCGATGCGCCCGAGCGCCTCGGCGCGGCGCGGGTCGCAGACGAAGACGGCCGGTTCGGCGTCGCCGAGGAAGTAGCCGGTCTCCTCGTCGGTGAAGCCGGGGTTCAGCGGCAGCACCGCCGCGCCGGCCATCAGCGCGCCGTAGATCGCCTGCAACGCCTCCACCGACTTCTCGGTCTGGAGCGCCACGCGGTCGCCCGGCGTCACCCCTGCGGCGGCGAAGGCGCCGGCCATGCGCTCCGCCCCCGCCCAGAAGGCGCCGCGCGTCAGCGTCTCGCCGGTTCCGACGCGCACGACGCACGGCGCCTCAGGGGCGCGCGCTGCGGCGGCGCTCAGCTTCCCGATCAGATGGTTCTGGCCGTGCATCGGTCCCCCCGTTCGTTCTGCGTCCGACCCGATAGCGCAGCCGCGCGGCGGCGTCATGGGGCGGCGACGGCTTCAAAGGCCCGCCAACCGCTCCAGCGTCTCCACGCGGTCGGCTTCCGCCGCGGGCTTGTCCCACCGGATGCGCTTGATCCGCGGAAAGCGCATGGCGACTCCCGACTTGTGGCGTGTGGAAGGCTGCACCGCGTCGAAGGCGACTTCGAACACCAGCGACGGGCGCACCGCGCGCACCGGGCCGTAGCGCTCCACCGTGTTCTCCCGCACGAACTTGTCGAGGCGCGCGAGTTCGGCGTCGGTGAAGCCCGAATAGGCCTTGCCGACCGGCGTCAGCTCCGGCCCCTGCGGCCCGTCGCGCCACGCCGCGAAGGTGAAGTCCGAGTAGTAGCCCGAGCGTTTGCCGTGGCCGCGCTGGGCGTAGACCAGCACGCAGTCGGCCGTCAGCGGATCGCGCTTCCACTTGAACCACAGGCCGATCGGCCGCCCGCCGACGTACGGCGCGTCGCGGCGCTTGAGCATCAGCCCTTCCTGCGCCGCGTCGCGCGCGCCGGCGCGCAGCCGCGCCAGCGTCTCCCAGTCCTCGAACGGCACCAGCGGCGAGACGTCGAGGCGCGGCGACGGCGCGGCCCACGCCTCCAGCCGCGCGCGCCGCGCGGCGAAGGGCAGAGCGCGCAGGTCGGCCGCGCCGTCGTGGAGCAGGTCGTAGGCGCGGATGAAGGCGGGGCGGTCGGCGAGGTCGCGCGCCGTCGGTTTCTTGCGGTTCAGCCGCTTCTGCAACTCGGCGAAGGGCGCGACGCCGCCGCCTTCGCCGACCAGCAATTCGCCGTCGACGCACCCCTCCCAGTCCATCGCGTCGATCACGTCGGGAAAGGCCGGGCCGAAGTCCTCGCCGGTGCGCGAATAGAGCGCGCGCCGCCCGCCGGCCGAGACCGCCTGAACGCGCACCCCGTCCCACTTCCACTCCGCGGCGAAATCGGCCGGCGCGAGGCGGGCGGTTAGGCGGGCCATGGTCTCCGCCTCCGTCTCCGCGTTCTCTCGAAGCTCGGCGGCGCCGTACAGGAAAGCCTCGACCGGATGCGCCAGCATCATCGGGCGATACGAGAGGGTGAGGTCGACGTCCGGCTCAGATCCGCCGTCCAGCCAGCGGAACAGGGCCGCGTAGGGCGGCGCGAGCCCGTGCCAGAGTTCTTCGATGCGCTCCAGCGGCCGTCCGCTCATCTCGGCGAGCGCCGTGCGCGCGAGGCGCGCGGAGACGCCGACGCGGAAGCCGCCGGCGCAGAGCTTGACCAGGGCGTAGCGCTCGGTCGGCCCCAGCCGGTCGAGCAGCGCCGCCGCCGCGCCCGCCTTCGCCGCGCGCGGCGCCGCGTTCAGCGCGTCGAGAGCGGCGGCCAGCGGCGGGGCCGCGCCGTCCGCCGCGGCGCCGGGCCAGATCAGCGCGACGGTCTCGGCGAGGTCGCCGACGAAATCGTAGGACAACCGGAACAGTTCCGGGTCCACGCGCTCCTCGACCAGCCCGCGGAACACCGAGGCGGTGAGGGCGGGGACCTCCAGCGCGCCCGAGAAGGCTGCGAGGGCGTAGCCGCGGTCGGGGTCGGGGGTCTCGCGGAAGTACTCTGCAAGCAGCGCCAGCTTCGCGCTCCGCTGCGGCGCGTGGAGCAGGGCGTCGAGAAGCTGCGCGAAAGGGGTCATTAAGCGAGATCCGGCATTAGTCGGGGTGTGACGCGGACGCGACGCGGTGGTAAACATAGCCCATGCTTTCGTATCAGCATGCCTATCACGCGGGCGGTCCGGCGGACGTCCACAAGCACGCGGCCCTCGCGGCGCTGCTGCATCTCCTCACGCGCAAGGACCGGCCGATCACCTATCTCGAGAGCCACGCAGGGCGCGCGCTCTACGATCTGGCCTCGCCCGAGACGGCGAAGACCGGGGAGGCGATGCGCGGCGTCGCCCGGCTGACGCCCGGCGCGCACCCCTACTGGACGGCGGTGGAGAAGATCCGCGCGGCCCACGGCCCGGCGGCCTATCCGGGCTCTCCGGCGGTGGCGCAGGCGCTGTTGCGGCCGGGCGACCGGATGGCGCTGATGGAGCTGCATCCGGCCGAACACGCGGGCCTCGCCGCGGCGATGAAGGGCGAGGGCGTCGCCGTGCACAAGCGCGACGGCGCCGAAGGCCTGCGCGCGCTGACGCCGCCGGACCCGCGGCGCGGCCTCGCGCTGATCGACCCGAGCTACGAGGTGAAGACCGAATACGTGGACACGGCCATGCTGGCGCTCGAGATCTCGGTGCGCTGGCCCGAAGGCGTGGTGATGGTGTGGTATCCGCTGCTGCCCGCGGGGCGCCACGAGGCGCTGGTCGGTCCGGTCGAGGCTGTGGAGCCGAAAGGGCTGATCCGCGATGAGGTCATCTTCGCCGACCCGCCGCCGAGGGGCATGTTCGGCTCCGGGCTCCTGCTCCTGAACGCGCCCTACGGCGCTGCCGAGGCGCTGGCCGAGGCCCGGGCCGTTTGCGCCGCCGCCTACGCCGATGACGCGGCGGCGGCGTAGGGCGCGTCAGGACTTCGGTTCGAGGGTGTTCTTGCCGAGCACCTGATACCCCGGGCACTTCCGGGTGTAGCCGGTCGCGAGCAGCGCGAGGCCGAGAATCGCGAACAGGACGCCGTAGCCCAGCAGGGCGATCACGATCAGCAGCGCGCCCGCGCCGAGGCGGATCATGCGGTCCTTCTCGCCGACATTCACTTCAAGGTTCATTTTCGGGGTCTCCTTCTCCCGTCGGTGGAACTCAGGCGGCGGCGCCGCGCCGCGTGTCGCGGCGGTCGGCGGCGAGCGTGCGCTGGGCGAGCTCCGGGGCCAGCGCACGGAAGGCGTCGAACTGCGTCAGGAAGACCTGACCAGTCAGGGCGTCAAGGAAATGCGTGCGCATGAGACGATCCATCACGGGTCCCTTCACCTCCGACAGGTGGAGACGCACGCCGGCCGCATCAAGACGCTGGTTGATGGCTTCGAGGCTCTCGAGCGCCGAAGCGTCGATGAAGTTCACCGCCGGGCACATCAGCACGACGTGCTTCACCGCCGGGTCGGCGGCTTCGGCGTGCACGATGTCCTCGAGGAACCGCGCGTTCGGAAAATACAGGCTTTCGTCTATGCGGATGGTCACGATCGACGGGTCGGTGACGACATGGTGGCGGCGGACGTTGCGGAAGTGCTCGGTGCCCGGCACCTGCCCGACGATCGCCGCGTGGGGCGCGGCGGTGCGGTTCAGGTGGAGCGCGATGGAGAGGACCACGCCCGTCGCGATCCCGGTCTCCACGCCGAACAGCAGCGTCGTCGCGATGGTGGCGGCCTGCGCCGAGAAGTCGGCCTTGGAGTAGACCCACGTCCGCCGCAGCGCGCCAAGGTCGACCAGCCCGAGCACCGCCACGATGATCGTCGCCGCCAGCGTCGCCACCGGCAGGAAGGCGAGCCAGGGCGTGAGGAACAGCGTCGCCAGCGCGATGCCGCCGGCCGTGAACATGCCGGCCGCCGGGGTCGCCGCGCCCGCGTCGAAGTTCACCGCCGAGCGCGCGAACCCGCCTGTCACCGGCATGCCGCCGGTGAAGGCGGCGCCCACGTTCGCGGCGCCGAGGCCGATCAGCTCCTGATCGGGCGCGATGCGCTCGCGCTTCTTCGCGGCGAGCGTCTGGGCGACGGAGACCGACTCGACGAAGCCCACCACCGAGATCAGCAGCGCCGACAGCGCCAGCGCGCTCCAGAGGCCGGGGTCGAAGCCCGGCAGCGTCAGCGGCGGCAGCCCGCCCGGCGTCGCCCCGACCAGCGCCACGCCCCGCGCCGACAGGTCGAACGCCCACGCCGCCGCGCCCGTGCCCAGCACGGCGAGCACCGGCCCCGCGCGCACGACGCCGGTGGCGACCGCCGCCGGCAGGCCGAGCGCGAGAAGCCACCCCCTCAGCCGCGATCGCACGATCCAGAGAAAGGCCAGAGCCGACAGGCCCAGAACCAGCGTCGACAGATTCGTCTCCGGCGCCGCGCGCCAGAGGGAGGCGGCGAGCGTCGCGAGGTCGTGCCCGCCTGCCTGCACGCCCATCAGATGCTTCAACTGGCTCGCGGCGATGATGACGCCCGAGGCCATCACGAAGCCCGAAATCACCGGATGGCTGAGGAAATTGGCGAGGAACCCGAGCCGCAGCGCGCCCATGGCGATCAGCATCAGCCCCGACATCAGCGCGAGCGCCAGCGCCGCCGCCCAGTGCTCCGCCGTGCCCGCCGTCGCCACCTGGCCTGCGGCGGCGGCCGTCATCAGCGAGATCACCGCCACCGGCCCCACCGCCAGCGCCCGCGACGTGCCGAAGACGCCGTAGAGCAGCAGCGGCGCGACCGAGGCGTAGAGCCCCACCTCCGGCGGCAGCCCCGCCAGCAGGGCGTAGGCCAGCGACTGCGGGATCAGCATGATCGTGACGATCAGCGCCGCGGTCAGGTCGGCCGTCAGCGTCGCGCGGGAATAGCGCGCCCCCCAGTCGAGGATCGGCAGGAAGTCCCGCGCGCGCCGGCGCATCGGCTCAGGCCGTCGCCGCGCGCCGCGCGTCGAGCCCGCGCGCGAGCCCCATGCCGACCAGCATCGCCGCGAAGAACAGCGCCACCGGCCAGCCGCCGTAGCTGAGCGCCGGCGCCACCGCGCCGGGGCAGAGGCCGACGATCCCCCAGCCGACGCCGAAGGCGGCCGCGCCGCCGAGCAGCCGCGCGTCGACGGTCTCCGACGCCGGGCCGGGGAGGGGGGCGCCGAGCACGCTCTCGGTCATCCGCGCGCGGATGCGCCAGGCGATCAGCATCGGGACCATCGCGCCGCCCATCACGAAGGCGAGCGTCGGGTCCCAGCCCCCGAGCACGTCGAAGAACCCCAGCACCCGCTGCGGGTTGGTCATGCCCGAGAGCGCCATGCCGACGCCGAACACGCAGCCCGCGAGGAAAGCCGTCAACCCGCGCATCACCGACCCGCCCATCATAGCGTGATCCCCAGCCCGTGGCGGATCACCGCGACCGTGATCGCGGTGGTCGCCATGAAGGTCAGCGTCGCGGCGATGGAGCGCTTCGAGAAGCGGCTCATGCCGACGACGCCGTGGCCGCTGGTGCAGCCGTTGCTGAAGGTGACGCCGACGCCGACGATCAGGCCGCTCAGGATCAGCGCCCAGGGCGCCCGCGTCACCACGATCTCCGGCGCGCCGACCGCGAGCGTCAGCCCCGCCGCCGCGCCGATGGCCCCCGCGATGAACGCGGCCGAGAGCCGCGCGCCCTCGTCGCGCTCGCCGCCGACAAGGCGCAGGGCGCTCGCGATCATGCCGGTCATGCCGGCGATGCGGCCGTTGAACAGCATGTGGATGGCGGCGGCCGAGCCGATCAGCAGGCCGCCGATCAGCCCGTTTGTCCAGGCGGGATCCATGGGGTTCGCTCCGTCAAAGCGCGTTCAGCGGGATCTTCAGATAGGTCGTGCCGTTGTCTTCCGGCGGCGGCATGCGGCCGGCGCGCATGTTCACCTGGATCGACGGGATGATGAGCTTCGGCATGCCGAGGGTCGCGTCGCGCTCGGTGCGCATCTTGACGAACTCCTCCTTGGACTTGCCGGCGATGTGGACGTTGTGCGCCTTCTGCTCGGCGACCGTCGTCTCCCACCTGTACTCGTCGCGGCCCGGCGCCTTGTAGTCGTGGCACAGGAAGAGACGGGTGTCGTCGGGCAGCGACAGCACCTTCTCGATGCTCTCCCACAGCGTCTCGGCCGAGCCGCCGGGGAAGTCGCAGCGCGCGGTGCCGTAGTCGGGCATGAACAGCGTGTCGCCGACGAAGGCCGCGTCGCCGATCACGTAAGTCAGGCAGGCCGGCGTATGGCCGGGGGTGTGCAGCACGAAGCCCGACAGCCCGCCGATCTCGAAGCGGTCCTGCTCGCGGAACAGCTGGTCGAACTGGCTGCCGTCGCGCTCGAACTCGGTGCCGGCGTTGAACACCTTGCCGAAGGTGTCCTGCACGATGCGGATGTTCTCGCCGAT
>RECW01000271.1 GCA_007693835.1 Paracoccaceae bacterium
GCGTGGCGCCCGCCTCGGCGAGCGGCCGAGGGCAGGCTTCCCGCAGACCGTGCGACGTGCGCTCGGGCAGACCCGCTTCGTCGCACCAGCGGGGCATCGCATTGCCGGGCGCGCGAGCCCGCAGTTCGTCTCTAGAAAGGTGAACCGGCCCCGCGGCCCCATCTCCGGCGCCGCCGCCAGATCGGGGTGGAGCGGCAGGTCGATCAGGACCGGCGTCTTGCGCTTCGTCTTTTCGCGCCGGTAGCGCAGCCGCCCGCCCGGCCGGTCGCTCCAGCCGAGCCGCACCGCGACGACGCGCGCCGCGCCGCCGGCGCCCTCAACGCTGAGCGAAGTGGCGGCCATGAACACCACGGAGGGCGTCGTCGACAAGTCCCGGTCGCTCGCCGGGATGAGCGCGCCATGAGCGCCAGCGTCCGCGGCGTCGGCAGGGCCTGGTTCCCTTGACTGCGGCGAGGCTCGGAGCGCCTTCCCGGAGCGACACGCAGGCTTGCCCCCCACCGTCAGCTCGGCCGCGCCGCGCCGCGCCGACCGATGATGGTCTCGGCCCGCGCCTGGATGGCGAGCGCCGAGAACATCGTCGCGCTCCGGGTCTCGACCTTCGGTTTCGACCACGGCCATCTCATGCGCCGAGCCTCCGCCAAGGCTGCAGCAAGTGAGCCGCGCCGCTCAATTCCATCGCCCGCGTCGTCCACGATGGAGAGCGCCGCCACGACTTGCCGCAACTGCTGATCGAACCGGAAACCGACGACGCGCCGGCGACCTCGAAAGCCTCGGTTTCGGCCATGTGGCCGGCCAGCCGATGGCGTGCGATGATCGCGGGTCCGGCGCGGCGCAGCCCGCGACGGCGGTTCCGGCGCATTGTCTCACGGCGCGCGCGGGCCTATCCAGCGGCGATGGCCGAATGGGAACGCACCCGATCCAAACCGCCCCGCGCCGTCGGGCGCCCGGGCGCGCGCGCGGGAGGCCCGCCGGAGGCGCCGTCGCGCGTCTGGCTTTTCGGCCTGCACGCCGTGCGCGACGCGCTGCTGAACCCGCGGCGCGTGCGCCGTCGTCTGATCCTGACGCGCAACGCCGCCGACAGGCTCGGCGAGGCGGTCGCGCAGGGCGGCCTCGAGCCGGAGATCGCGGACGCGCGCCGCTTCCCGGCCCCCCTCGATCCGGGCTCCGTGCATCAGGGCGCGGCGCTGGAGGCGGACCCGCTGGACTGGGGCGCGCTTGAGACCCTCTGCGCGCCGCGCGCCGGAGCGGCGGCGCCGACCGTCGTACTGCTCGACCGCGTGACGGACCCGCACAACGTCGGCGCGGTGCTGCGGACGGCGGAGGTGTTCGGCGCGGTGGCCGTGATCGCGCCCCGACGCCATGCGGCCCCCGAGACGGGTGCGCTCGCGAAGGCCGCTTCGGGCGCGCTCGAGCGGCAGCCCTATCTGCGCGTCGGCAATCTGGCGCAGGCGATGGCGGACCTTCGCGCGCTGGGATACCGCCTCGTGGGGCTCGACGGGGCGGCCGAAGCGACGATCGGCGAAGCCGCGGCGGATGCGGCGCAGGCGCCGCTCGGCCTCGCCCTCGGCGCCGAAGGGCCGGGCCTGCGGCAACTGACGCGGGAGACGTGCGACGCCCTGGCCCGGATACCCGCGCAGGGCGGCTTCCGATCGCTCAACGTGTCGAACGCGGCCGCCATCGCGCTCTACGCCGCCGCGCTGCGCCATCCGGCGCGATAGCGTCAATGTCGCGCGTATCGGTTGCAACCGGTGCGAGACGGGGGCTGGAAAATCCTGTATCGTTTCCCACATGTGAAGCGAGGCGTCGACCCCTCGGGGTTGCGCCTCGTCCACTCACTGTCCCTCGTTCCGACTTCGCGCCCGCCTCGTGCGGGCGCTTTTTTGTTGGTAACAGGCCTGTGAACGCCCGTTTCGGAAGCGCTGAACGAGGGAGTGTCTATGCAAGCGCCACGGTACGCGCAAGCCGAACTGCGCCGAATCCTCACGGAAACCCGCCGAATCGCGGCCGTGGGCGTCTCGACCAACCCGGTGCGGCCGTCGTTCTACGTCTGCCGCTATCTTCAGGCGAAGGGATATGAGGTGATTCCGGTGAACCCCGTCTACGCGGGCGCGACGGTATTCGGCGAAACCGTCCTCGCTTCGCTCGCCGACATCCCGTCCGAGCGCGGTCCTGTCGACATGGTCGACATCTTCCGCCGGCCCGATCAGGCGGGGGCGGTGGTTGACGAGGCGCTCGCAGTCCTCGGCGACCGGGGCCTCAAGACCGTCTGGATGCAGATCGGGGTGATCGACGAAGCCGCCGCCGCCCGCGCCGAAGCGTGCGGCGTGCGCGCGATCATGAACCACTGCCCGAAGATCGAACACCAGCGCCTGTTCAACGAACTGCGCATCGGCGGCTTCAACACGGGAATCATCAGTTCGAAGCTGGGGTAGCGCGCCGAACGCCGCAAAGCCGCACGTGACCTCGCCGCCCGGCGCAGGCGCAGGCGGGCGGCCCGATGGAAGCAATCCGCACGCGGGGCCGGTCTCGGCGACAAGGAGCGACGGGGTGACGACGATCAGGTTCAGGCGGACCGAGGGAAACGACGACCTGCCGTTGCCGGCCTACGCGACCGCGGGCGCGGCCGGCATGGACGTGCGCGCGTTTCTGCCCGACGGCCCGCTCACCTTCGCGCACGGCGACCTGCGGCTCGTCTCCATCGGCTTCCATGTCGAGTTGCCGCCGGGCGTCGAGATGCAGCTCCGGCCGCGCTCGAGCATGGCGCTGAAGCACGGGCTGATCATCCCGAACAGCCCGGCGACCATCGACAGCGACTATCGCGGCGTGGTGATGGTCGGCCTCTACTGCCTCGGCAGGCAGCCCTACACGATCAACCACGGCGACCGCATCGCGCAGGCCGTCATCGCCGACGTGCGCCGGTGCGTCGCCGTCGAAGTCGACCGCCTGTCCGAAACCGAACGCGGCGCCGGGGGCTTGGGGTCGACCGGCACGACGTGACGCCCGCTCAGGGGCGCGTGGCGCCCACCGCGCGGACCGCCGGCGCAAGCAGGATGGCCGCCCCGACAAGGGCCGCGGCGAGCGCCTCGCGCGGGCCGGCCGCCTCGCCGAAGGCCAGCGCGCCGACGGCGATCATCACCGGCAGCTCCATGGCGCCGGCCGCCGCCGTGCGGGCCGGTCCGACCATCGGCGCCGCCTTGGTGTAGATCCACTGCGGCAGGAACGCCGTCGCCAGCGCGGCCCCGAAGATCAGCGCCCAGACCTGCGGATCGGCCGGCGCCATCGCCCCCAGCCCGCCCGACAGCGCGAGCGGCATGAGGCCGAGCGCGGAGCCCGACAGCGCCGCCGCCATGCGTTCGAGCGTCGAGAGCCGCCGCACCAGCGCGCTGATCACGACGATGGCGAGGGCGAAGCCGAACGGCGCCGGCAGCGCGAGCAGCAAGCCGAGCGCCGCCCCGCCCGACGACGCCGGCGCAACCGCCGCCGCGGCCGCCAGCACCAGCACCCCCGAGGCCGCCGCCCGCTTCGTGGGTCGTTGCCCGGCCAGCCCCCAGGCCAGCAGCACCGCGAAGACGGGATAGGACATGTAGACCACCCCCGCCGCCGCAACCGGCGCGACTTTCAGCGCCTCCAGATATCCGATCCAGCCAACGCCCGCGATCAGCCCGGCGCCGAAGGCCATCGCGGCCTCGCGACGCTTCTCCCGCGCGAGGGGGAAGAGCGGCGCGAGGGCCAGCGCGGTGAAGGCGTAGCGGTAGAAGGCGATCACCGGCGAGGCGAGACCCGCCGCCTGCAACTCGCGCGCGAACAGCGGGACGAGGCCGAAGCAGACGGCCGCCAGCGCCAGCGCCAGAGTGGCCAGGCGGGCCTGCCGCGGGGGCGTGTCGATGATCTCCGTCATGGCGCAGCGGTAGAGGCGGCGCGCTCCTCAGGCAAGCGGCGCGCCGCGCGAATCGGATTGTCAATTAAACGAACGTTTGTTTAAATAACGGACAGCTTGACGCAGAAATGCGTCACGCGGATGGTATCTCGACAAACGCCGCACAAGACGGCGTGGACGGACCTGCGGCGACGCCGCGGACCGATGGGGAGGATAGGCCGTGACGACTTCGCCGCGCGAAGCGCTCGACACGTTTCCGAAGCTTCTCGACTGGAACGCCCGCAACCGCGCCAAGCTGCCCGCGGCCCGCGAGAAGGCGTTCGGCGTCTGGCAGAGCTGGACCTGGGCCGAGGCGCGCGAGGAGACGCGGGCCATCGCGCTCGGCTTCATGACCCTCGGCGCGCGCCCCGGCGACACGGTCGCGATCATCGGCTCCAACAAGCCGCATCTCTACTGGTCGATGGTGGCGGCGCAGTCGGCGGGGATGATCCCCGCGCCCCTCTACCACGACGGCGTCGCGGAGGAGCTCGTCTACGTGCTCGACCACGCCGAAGTGCGCTTCGCGGTGGTCGAGGACCAGGAGCAGGTCGACAAGGTGCTGTCGATCAAGGATCGGCTGCCCCGGCTCGAGCATGTGATCTACGTCGACAAGCGCGGGCTCAGGAACTACGACCACACCACGCTGCATTATCTCGTCGATCTGCAGGAGGAAGGCCGCAAGGCCCGCGCCCGCTTCGAGCCCGAGATCGAGCGCATCGTCGCCGCCCAGAAGGGTTCCGACACCTGCGTGATGCTCTACACCTCCGGCACCACCGGCAAGCCGAAGGGCGTGGTGCTGTCGAACGACAACATCATCAAGACCTCCATCGCCTCGGCGCAGTTCGACAAGCTGAGACCCTCCGACACGGTGCTCGCCTATCTGCCGATGGCGTGGGTCGGCGACTTCATCTTCTCGATGGGGCAGGCCTATGTCGCGGGCTTCTGCGTCTGCTGCCCCGAGAGCCAGGACACGATGATGTCGGATCTCAAGGAGATCGGCCCCACCTATTACTTCGCCCCGCCGCGCATCTTCGAGAACATGCTGACCATGGTGATGATCCGCATGGAGGATGCGGGCGCGCTGAAGCGGCGGCTGTTCCACTATTTCATCCGCCACGCGAAGCGCGTCGGGCCGAAGCTGCTCGACGGCAAGAAGGTCGGCGTCGGCGACCGTCTGCTCTACTGGCTCGGCGGCGTGCTGATCTACGGGCCGCTGAAGAACGCGCTGGGCATGAGCCGGGTGCGCGTCGGCTACACGGCGGGCGAGGCGATCGGGCCGGAGATCTTCTCGTTCTACCGCGCCCTCGGCATCAA
>RECW01000221.1 GCA_007693835.1 Paracoccaceae bacterium
CCATGGGATGTCCCGCCCCGGAAAGGCGACGGGCGCGAGCGGCAGCTCGGCCAGCGCCGCGCGGAACGCCGCGCCCACGGCGGCGTCGAGATCCGCCGGAGCGGCCGTCCTCACCCACCAGAACGCCATGGCGGCGAAGCCCGCCCGGTCGCTCGGGTAGAGGTAGGCGCACCCCAGCACACGGCTCTCGTCGGGCGCGACGACCGTCCACGCGAAGGAGTGGCCGAGGGTGAATTCGCGCTCGTGCCAGCCGAGATCGACGCGGTTCTCGTGGAGCGTGAGGCCCTCGGGCCACGGGTCGCCGGGGTCCATCCAGCCCTTCAGCCGCGCGGCGCTCTCCATCACGGCTTCGTAGTCCGCTTCGGCGTCGGCGAGGCGGAGGGGACGCATGAGGAAGCCGGGCCCCTCGATCCGCGAGGGCGCGGCGGCGCCGGGGGGCAGCAGGGGGCGCTTGTACATGGGCGGCTCCGTGGCGGGCGCTTGGGGGGAGAGGCACGATGATCGGAAAGCTGCTGATCGCCAACCGCGGCGAGATCGCCGTGCGGATCGCGCGCACCTGCCGGCGGCTCGGGATCGCCGCCGTCGCCGTCCACTCCGACGCCGACGCGGGCGCGATGCATGTCGCGGCCTGCGACGAGGCGGTGCGGATCGGGCCGGCGCCGGCGACCGAGAGCTATCTGCGCGCCGACGCCATCCTCGAGGCCGCGCGCGCGACCGGCGCCGAGGCGGTCCACCCCGGCTACGGCTTCCTGTCGGAGAACGCGGCCTTCGCCGAAGCCGTCGGCGCGGCGGGGCTGATCTGGGTCGGCCCGCCCCCGGCCGCGATCCGCGCCATGGGTCTGAAGGACGCCGCCAAGGCGCGGATGCAGGCGGCGGGCGTGCCGGTGGTGCCGGGCTACCACGGGTCCGAGCAGGATCCGCGGTTCCTGGCCGGCGCGGCGGAGGAGATCGGCTATCCGCTGCTGATCAAGGCGCGGGCGGGCGGCGGCGGCAAGGGGATGCGCCGCGTCGACGATCCGGCCGACTTCGAGGAGGCGCTGGCGGGGGCGGCGTCGGAGGCGCGGGCCTCCTTCGGCGACGGAGCGGTGCTGATCGAGAAATACGTCTCGGCGCCGCGCCACATCGAAGTGCAGGTGTTCGCCGACATGCACGGGAACTGCGTGCATCTCTTCGAGCGCGACTGCTCGCTCCAGCGCCGCCACCAGAAGGTGATCGAGGAGGCCCCCGCCCCCGGCATGACACCCGAGATGCGCGCCGAGATGGGCGCGGCGGCGGTGCGCGCGGCGCAGGCGGTGGGCTACGTCGGCGCCGGCACGGTGGAGTTCATCGCCGACTCGAGCCGCGGCCTGCGGCCCGACGCCTTCTTCTTCATGGAGATGAACACCCGGCTGCAGGTCGAACACCCGGTGACCGAGTGCGTCACCGGGACCGATCTGGTGGAGTGGCAGCTCCGCGTCGCGGTCGGCGAGCCGTTGCCGAAGACGCAAGGCGCGTTGTCGCTGAACGGCTGGGCGGTGGAGGCGCGGCTCTACGCCGAGGACGCGGCCCACGACTTCCGCCCGGCGACCGGGCGGCTCGCGCATCTGGCGCTGCCCGGAGACGTGCGCGTCGACGCGGGCGTGCGGGCGGGCGACGCGGTGACGCCGTTCTACGACCCGATGATCGCCAAGCTGATCGCGCACGGGCCGACGCGCGAGGCGGCCTTCGCCCGATTGGCGGCCGCGCTCGACCGGACCGAGGTCGCGGGGTGCGTCACCAACGCCGGGTTCCTCGCGCGGCTGGTCCGCCATCCGACTGTGGCGGCGGGCGACGTCGACACCGGGCTGATCGGGCGCGACGCGGCGCGGCTCTGCGCCGATCCGGTTCCGGACGCGGCGGCCTGGGCGCTGGCGGCCGTGGCGGCGCTCGGGCTCGATCGCCCGGGCGACGCGGGGCCCTTCGCCGCCCGCGACGGGTGGCGGGCGTGGGGCGCGGCGACGGCGGGGCTGCGGCTCGACCACGAGGCCCACGCAGGCGAGGTGCGGCTGACGCGGGAAGGCGATCGCTGGCGCGCCGAGACGCCGATGGGCGCGGCGACGGTCGCAGCCGAAACCGGGCCGGATGGGGCGACGCGCGCGCGGATCGGGGCGCGGACCGTCGCGGCGCGGGCGGTGCGCGCCGGCGACGGGCTGACGCTGTTCCTCGACGGGCGCACGCATCGCTTCCGCATCCCCGACCCCCTGGCCCGCGGGGCGGAGGCGGGACCGGGCGACGACCGCGTCTGCGCGCCCATGCCGGGGCTGGTGAAGGCGGTGCTGGTCGAGGCCGGCGCGACGGTGGAGGCCGGGGCGCGGCTCGCGGTGATCGAGGCGATGAAGATGGAGCATGCGCTCCGCGCGCCGCGGGCCGGGGTGGTGGCGGCGGTCGCGGCGGCGGCGGGCGATCAGGTGGAGGACGGGGCGCTGATCGTGGCGCTGGCGCCGGAGGCCGAGGCATGACCGACCGGGTGCGCCTCTACGAAGTCGGGCCGCGCGACGGCTTGCAGAACGAGCCGCGGCCGATCCCGACGGCGGACAAGATCGCGCTGGTCGACGCCCTGTCGGCCTGCGGGTTCGACCGGATCGAAGTCGCCTCCTTCGTCTCCCCGAGCGCGGTGCCGCAGATGGCCGACGGCGCGGACGTGCTGGCCGGCGTCACCCGCGCGCCCGGCGTGCGCTACGCGGCGCTGACGCCCAACCTGAAGGGCTACGAACGCGCGCGCGCCGCGGGGGCGGACGAAGTGGCGATCTTCGGTTCGGCGTCGGAGGGGTTCTCGCGCGCCAACATCAACGCGACCATCGCCGAGAGCCTCGAGCGCTTCCGCCCGGTCGCCGAAGCCGCGGCGGCGGACGGGGTTCCGCTGCGCGGCTACGTCTCATGCGTCATCGCCTGCCCTTACGACGGGCCGACCGAACCGGCGGCGGTGGCGCGCGTCGCCCGTGCGCTGCTCGACCTCGGATGCTACGAGATCTCGCTCGGCGACACCATCGGGGCGGGCGCGCCGGACACGGTGCGCGCCATGCTGCTCGCAGCCCTCGGCGAAGCGCCGCCGGAGACGCTGGCGGGGCACTTCCACGACACCGGCGGGCGGGCGCTGGCGAACATCGAGGCGTCGATGGACCTTGGCTTGCGGACTTTCGACACGGCGGTGGCCGGTCTCGGCGGCTGCCCGTTCGCGCCGGGCGCGCCGGGAAACGTCGACACGGCCGCCGTGGCGCTGCGGCTCGCGAAGCTCGGGGTGGAGACGGGGCTCGACCGCGGCAAGCTCGCCGAGGCCGCGGCGCTGGCGCTGAAGCTCCGCGGGCGGAACGGCGACGAGGAGGACTGAGCCGCCATGCGGCTCGACCAGCGGCTGGTGGCGCTCGGCCTCGCCCGCTCGCGCGCCGAGGCGCGGGCGCTGATCGAGGCGGGGGCGGTCTCGGTCGACGGGGCGGCGGCGACGAAACCGGCGCAGGCGGCGCCCGAAGGGGCGGCGGTCTCGGTCGCGCCGGTCGTCCGCTGGGCGAGCCGGGGGGCGCTGAAGCTGCTCCATGCGCTCGACGTCTTCGGACTCGATCCGACGGGCGCCGCGGCGCTCGACGTCGGCGCGTCGACCGGGGGCTTCACCGACGCGCTGCTCGCGCGCGGGGCGGCGCGGGTGACGGCGGTGGACGTCGGCCACGGTCAGCTTCTGCCGCGGCTGGCGGCGGACCCGCGGGTGACCTCGCTCGAAGGGGTGAACGCGCGATCGCTGCCGGCGGACCTCGGGCCGTTCGACTGGATCGTGGCGGATCTGTCCTTCGTGTCGCTGGAGAAGGGGCTGGCGCCGGCGCTTGAGCGCGCCGCGCCCGGCGCGACGCTGGTCGCGCTGATCAAGCCGCAGTTCGAGGCGGGGCGCGCCGCCGTCGGCAAGGGCGGGCTCGTGCGGGACGCGGCCGTCCATGCCGCGGTGCGGGCGCGCGTGCGCGCATGGCTCGAAGGGCTCGGCTGGCGGGTCGTCGGCGAGGCGGAAAGCCCGATCGCGGGCGGCGACGGCGCCCGCGAATTCCTGATCGCGGCGCGGCGCGGCGGGCGTTCGCCCGAAAAAACGGCGCCGGCGTCGGCCCCGGACTGAATTTCGGATTTCGAGACGAACCGTCGCCGTTCGCGCAACGCGCGTCGGGGTTCGGAAAAATCGCGCTCATATAACCTGTTAGGAAGCGATGCGACAATTCGCCGCAGCAGTGATCCATTTGGGCGTCGGGGGCGACCGTGGGGGAATGTGTCCGTGGCGCCTTGTCGCAGACGAAAGCGCGTTAGTTCTGTTTCAGCACCACGGTGCGCCCCCAACCGAGGAAGCCAACGCCATGACTGGAATCGAACTGCTCCTGATGCCGCTGTTCACGATGGGCAGCGCCATCTATCTCGCCGTCTCGCAGATCCGCTCCACGCGCGACGAGTGACGCCCCCGCGCCGCCGCGTTTCGACGCGGCGGCGATCTTCGCCGCCGGGCGCGCCGACACGGGCGGCCCGAGGCGCTTCACAGGTCGAGCTTGCCCTGCGTCACCTTCGTCTCCCGCGCCGCCTTGCGGTGACCGTCCGTGCGGACCATCGGCAGTCGGATCGGGGGGACGGGGCTGCTCAGAAGCTGCTCGACGGTGACGATCTGCACGCGGGGGATGGGTTGCGCGGTCTCGTGGCCGGGGTCCCAGAAGCCCGCGGCGGCGGCGGTGCGCAGCATCGGCTTGGTCGGCTCGTTCAGCGTGACGAAAATCCCCATCGGCGCGTCCATGCGCTCCATGGCGCCGATCAGCGAGCGGATCTGCGCGTCGCCGATGGCGCCGCCCTTCACCTCGATGATGCAGGGATGCGGCTTCTTCGCGGCGTCCTGCACGTAGAGGATGCCGTCGCGCCCCTGATCCGCGCCCTTGCGCCCGCCCTTCCACGGCTGGGCGTTGGGGATCAGCGACACCGCCCAAAGCTCGAACTGGTGCTTGTCGGCCTCGGCGAGCGCGCGGGCGCCGTCGAGGTCGCGCGGCGTGCCGTGGAGTTCGTAGTCCTTGCCGAGTTTCAGGCCGAAGGCTTCGCCGAGGCGGCGCTGGATCAGGCCGATGGCCAGATGCGTGACGTCGATGCCGATCCACTTGCGGCCCAGCTTTTCGGCGGCGTGGACGGTGGTGCCGCAGCCGCAGAACGGGTCGAGCACCACGTCGCCGGGGTTGGAGGAGGCGGCGACGAT
>RECW01000209.1 GCA_007693835.1 Paracoccaceae bacterium
CGTCGAAGCCGGTCTGGACCGTGCGGGTGAAGGGCTCGGCGTTGGCCAGCGCCTCACGCACGCGGGCGTTGTAGCCGTCGATGTTGCGCACGCCGAGCTTCGACATCTTGCGGTAGCGGTCCTCCATCTCGGCGACCGTCCACTTCAGCGCGACCACCGCCTTCTTCGGGTCGGTCACAACCGGGGCCAGCAGGTGCGGAATGCCGTCGTAGACCGAGAGCTCCAGCATCTTCGGGTCGATCATGATCAGCCGGCACTCCTCCGGCGACAGCCGGTAGAGCAGCGACAGGATCATGGTGTTGATCGCCACCGACTTGCCCGAGCCGGTGGTCCCCGCGATCAGCAGATGCGGCATCCGCGCGAGGTTCGCGACCACGGGCTCGCCCGCGATGTCCTTGCCGAGGGCGAGCGCCAGCGGATAACCGGCGTCGCCGAAGGCCGAAGCCGCGAGCATCTCCCGCAGCCACACCTTCTCGCGGTGCGGGTTCGGCAACTCGATCCCGATCACGTTGCGCCCCGGCACCGTCGAGACGCGCGCCGACAGCGCGCACATGCTGCGGGCGATGTCGTCGGAGAGGCCGATGACGCGGCTCGCCTTGGTGCCGGGGGCGGGCTCCAGCTCATAGAGCGTCACCACGGGGCCCGGGCGCACGGCGGAGATCTCGCCGCGCACGCCGTAGTCGTCGAGCACCGATTCGAGCATCCGCGCGCTTTCGTCCAGCGCCTCCGCCGACAGCGGCGGGGCGGCGCCCGGGCGCGGCGGGGCCAGCAGAGCGAGCGGCGGGGCGTCGTAGCGGGCGGCGGGCGCCGCGTCGAAGTCGAACCGCGGCTGCGTCTCCGCCTCGGCGCGGCGGCTCTGCTTCAACGGCTTGCGCGGCGGCGCAGCGACGGCCGGCGGCGCTTCGATCACCACGGCGTCCTCGGCGGCCTCCGGGTCGAAAACCGGCTCGCGCCGCGCGCGACGGCCGACCGGCGGCGGCGGCGGCACCCGGCTTGAACGGGGACCCTTCGCCGCCTGCTCCGCGCGGGCCGCCGCCATCCCGGCGAAGCCGCCGAGGCCTCGCAGCGCCCGCGCCCCGGCCCGCGCCGCGGTCGCGAGGCCGGCGCCGAAGCCTCGCGCCAGCGTCGCCGTCTCGGCGCGGTCGAGCCCGAGGGCGACGCCCGCCGCGAGCAGCGCGCAGACGCCGAGCGCCAGCGTGACCCACGGTAGCGCCGCCGCCGGCGCCATGGGCAGCGCGCGCAGCAGCTCACCCAGCAGGACGTCGCCGAGCAGCCCGCCGAGCCCCGCCTCGCCGAACGGCCAGCTCGCCCATGGCGCGTGGGCGGCGGCGAAGGTCGAGACGAGGGGCATCGCGAGGATTCCCAGCGTGAAGCGCGACCAGACGCGGCCTTCGCCCCGGTGCAGCACCAGCCGCCCGCCCCATACGACCAGCAGCGCGACCAGCCCCCACGCCCCCAGCCCCAGACTGCGCAGCAGCGGGTCGGCGATCAGCGCGCCAGGCGCCCCCATCAGGTTGCGCGGCGGGTCGGCGGTGGCGACGAACCATGACGGGTCGCGCAGGTCGTAGCTGCCGAGCGCCGCGCCGAGCGCCACGGCCAGCCCGGCGAGCACGAGCCCCGCCAGCTCCGACCCGCGGCGCGCGAGGAACGCGCGCATCCCTTCGGGCAGCAGCGGCGCGCGGCCGCTCTCGGTCCAGTCGCTCACGTCTCACCCTCCACACTGCGCGGCGCGCCGAGCACCGCCGCGATCGCCTCGAGCCCGCGGCGCGTCTCCGCGGCCGGCGCCACCAGCGCGACCCGGATGAAGCCTGCGCCGGGGTCGCCCGCCGGCGTCCTCCGCGCGAAATACGCGCCGGGCACGACGCGCACGCCATGCGCGCGCCACAGCGCGAGCGCCGCCGCCTCGCCGTCGCCGGTCTCGACCCAGAGAAAGAACCCGGCTTCGGGCGCGCGATACCCCGGCAGGCCGCCGAGGATCGCGTCCGCCAGCGCCCACTTCCCGGCGTAGAGCGCCCGGTTCTCGACCACATGCGTCTCGTCGCGCCAGCACGCCGCGGCCGCGGCCTGCGCCGGCAGCGGGCAGGGCGCGCCGCCGTAGGCGCGCAGCCGCTTGATCGCGGCGACCGCGCCGGCGCCGCCGGCGCAGAAGCCGGCGCGCAGCCCCGGCAGGTTCGACCGCTTCGACAGCGAATGGAAAGCCACGACCCGCTCGCGATCCTCAGCCGCCTCCAGCGCGCCGGGCGGCGGCGCCGCGCGCCAGATCTCGCTGTAGCATTCGTCGGCGAGCACGCGGAAATCGTGGCGCTCGGCCAGCGCGAACAGCGCCCGCCACCAGTCCCGCGTGGCGACCGCGCCCTGCGGATTGGCCGGCGAGCAGACGTAGACCAGGGCGGTGCGCGCGAGCGTCTCGGGGTCGACGGCGGCGAAGTCGGGCAGGAAGCCGGTCTCGGCGGTCGCGTTGACGTAGACCGGCTCCGCCCCCGCCGCGAGCGCCGCGGCCGCGTAGCACTGGTAGAACGGGTTCGGGATCAGCACCGTCGGCCGCACGCCGTTCTTGCGCTCGGGGCAGAGCGCGAGGCAGGCGCCGAACAGACCCTCGCGCGTGCCGTTCAACGCGCAGACCTCGCGGTCCGGGTCGAGCGCCGCGCCGTAGCGGCGGGCCAGCCAGTCGGCGATGGCGGCGCGCAGGTCCGGCGTCCCTTCGTTCGGCGGGTAGCGACCCCAGAGGTGGGCGTTGGCGGCGAGGGTCTCGGCGACGAAGGCGGGATAGGGGTGCGTCGGCTCGCCGATCGCCATCGACAGCGGTTCGGCGCCGGGCGCATGGGCGTCGAGCAGCGCCCGCAGGCGCGGAAACGGGTAGTCCGGCAGGTCCGAGAACCGCGCGGGAAGCTGCATCGCCATGCCTCGACCGTCGGGGCGCTCACGGCCCCGTTACGGCGAAAGACGCTACCGAAGCGCCATTTGGCGGTCCAGCTTGACGCAGCCTCTCAGCCTGCGACGACCGATTCCGCGGCCTGACCGATGCGCAAAAGCCGCGCCTCGTCGAACGGCCGGCCGAGCAGCATCAGGCCGCAGAACGGCGCCGGCGTCGGCAGCGTCAGGCCGCTGAGGCCGAACAGGTTGCCGAGCCGGGTGTTGCGCAGCGACCGCAGGTTCTCGGCGACGTAGAGCGTCTCGTCCGCCAGAACGGCCGCGACCGCAGGCGGCGTGCTGGGGACCGTGGGGGCGATCACCGCGTCCCACGCCGCCGTGCGCGCGAGATAGCTTTTCGCGAGCCGCGCGAAGCCGATCCGCGCCGCCTCCGCCTGATCGGCGCGGAACTCCGCGCCCGAGCGGAACCGCGCGCGGATCGGCGGGAACATGAGGTCGGGGCGCGCCTCGATGGTCTCGCGCCACACCCCGTAGCCTTCGGTGTTCACCACCGCGCCGAGGGTGCGCGAGATCTCCGCCGCTTCGGCGAACTCGGGGACCGGCGCCCGGTCGATCCGCGCGCCCGCCCGCGCCAGCGCCTCGACCGCCGTCTCGAAAGCCGCCGCCTGCGCCGGGTCGAGATCCTCGACCATCGCGCCTTCCGGGACCAGCAGCGCGACCCGCGCGAGGCTCGCGCCGGCCAGATCGGCGGCCGGCCGCCCCGTCAGCGCGGCGAGCGTCAGCGCCGCGTCCTCCACCGTCCGACAGAGAGGGCCCACCGTGTCGAGCGACGGGGCGAGCGGCACGCAGCCTTCGGTCGAGATCAGACCGAAGGTGGTCTTGAGCCCCACCAGTCCGTTCCACGCCGCCGGCACGCGCACCGACCCGCCCGTGTCGGAGCCGAGCCCCATCGGCGCGAGGCCGAGCGCCACCGACGCGGCCGCCCCGGAGGAGGAGCCCCCCGGCGCGCGGTCGGGGTCGAAGCGGTTCGGCGGCGTCGCGGTCATCGGGTTCACGCCGAGCCCCGAGAAGGCGAGCTCCGAGAGATGCGTCTTGCCGAGGCAGACCATCCCCGCCTGCGTCAGCGCGGCGACGCAGGGCGCGTCGCGCTCGGGCGTCCGGCCCTTCAGCAGCCGCGAGCCGGCTTCGGTCTCGATCCCGGCGGTGTCGAACAGGTCCTTCAGCGACATCGGCACGCCGTCGAGCGGGCCGCGGCGCAGCCCCGCCGCCGCGCGCTCGGCCGCCGCCGCCGCCTCGGCGCGGGCGCGGGCCGGCGTCACGCGGCTGTAGACGCGCTCGAAGTCGGGGTGGTTGGCGATGGCGTCGAGGAAGCACTCCGTCAGCGCCCGCGGATCGATCGCGCCGCTCTCCACGCCGCGGCCGAGATCCGCCGCCGAAGTCTCCAGCCATTCCCGCATCGCGCCCTCCCGTTTCGCCCGAGGGTAGGCGGCGCACGAAGCATTCACAACGGGCGCGTCGACAACGATCCCGGCTGCGCCGCGGCGCGACGCGTGGACATCGCCGCGCCGCGCGCCTATCACCCGCCCATGACACACGCTCCCGACGCGGACCTCCTCATCGCCGGCGGCGGCAACACGGGCGCGGCGCTGGCGCTCGCGGCGGCCTCGGCAGGGCTCTCCGTCATCCTGATCGACCCCGAACCCGTCGCGCGCCGCGCCGCGCCGGATTTCGACGGCCGCGCCTACGCCCTCGCCGCGGCCTCGGTGCGGATGCTGACCGCCCTCGGCGTCTGGCCCGCCGTCGCCGCCGAAGCCGAGGCGATGCGCGCCATCGAAATCCTCGACGGCCGCCTCGGCGACCCCGGCCCCGTCCGCCTGCGCTTCGAGGCGGAGGATCTCGATTCGGCGCCCTTCGCCGTGCTGCTCGAAGACCGCTTCCTTCGCGGCGCCCTGCTCGACGCCGTCGCCGCCGAGCCGCGGATCACGCATCTCTCGCCTGCGCGCGTCGTGGACCACGAGGCGGGGCCGGCCGGCGCCGTGGCGACGCTCGACGACGGCAGGCGCCTGTCGGCGGGGGTGATCGCCGCCTGCGACGGCAAGCGGTCGCTGACCGCCGCGCGCGCCGGCGTCACCTGGGCGCGCGGGCGCTACGACCAGATCGGCCTCGTCTGCGCCGTCGCCTGCGAGACGCCCCACGCGGGCGTCGCGCGGCAGGTGTTCTATCCGGGCGGGCCGTTCGCCATGCTGCCGCTGCCGGGCGACCGGGTCTCCATCGTCTGGTCGGAGCGCGTGCGCGAGGCGCGGCGGATCGCGGCGCTGGATGATCGCGGCTACGCGGCGGAGATCGCGCTCCGCGCCGGCGGCCTGCTCGGGCGCGTCGCGCTCGCCGGGCGGCGCTGGGCCTATCCGCTCGACTTCTCGCTCGCCTACAGCTTCGTCGGCCCGCGGCTCGCGGTCGTGGGTGACGCGGCGCACGGCTTCCACCCCATCGCCGGGCAGGGCTTCAACCTCGCGCTCCGCGACGCCGCGGCGCTGGCCGAGACGCTCGCCGAGGCGCGCCGGCGCGGCGAGGACATCGGTGCGCCGGCGGTTCTGGAGCGCTACCAGCAGTGGCGGCGCTTCGACTCGACCGCCTACGGCGCGGCGACCGACGGGCTGAATCGCCTCTTCTCGAGCGACTTCGCGCCGCTGCGGGCGTTGCGCGACGCCGGCCTCGGCGCGGTGTCGCGCCTGCCCGCGCTCAAGCGCGCCTTCATGGCGAGCGCCGCCGGGGCCTCAGGCGCGGCGCCGCGGCTGCTAAGGGGCGAGCGCCCATGAGCTTTCCTGCGGGGCGCGAGGGGTGCGACAATAGGTCCGGGCGCCGATTGACGCGGCGCAACTGTCGCGGCCGGTCGGCGGACCTAAAACCGCGCGGCGCATGTAGTATTTCCGCCGGCCAGCCTTTGCGCTATGTCGCGGAGAACGCCGCCGCCTCGCGGCGCGAACGGAGGAGAGACAAGTGTCGACTACGACCCAAGACGAGGGCAGCCGCCGCGATTTCCTGTACGTCGCGACCGGCGCGGTGGGCGCGGTGACCGTGGGCGCGGCCGTGTGGCCCCTCATCGACCAGATGAACCCCTCGGCGTCGGTGCTGGCGCTCGCGACGATCGACATCGATCTGACGCAGCTTGAGCAGGGTCAGCAGATCACGGTGAAGTGGCGCGGCAAGCCGGTGTTCGTGCGCTACCGCACCCCGGCCGAGATCGAGGCCGCGCGCAACACGCCGCTCTCCGCGCTGCCCGACCGCAACGCGCGCACCGGCAACAATCCGTCGGCGGACGCCTCCGACGAGAACCGGGCGCTGGGCGAGAACGGCGAGTATGTCGTGATGATGGGCGTCTGCACGCACCTCGGATGCGTGCCGCTCGGCGAGCAGGGCGACTTCGGCGGATGGTTCTGCCCCTGCCACGGTTCGCACTACGACACCTCCGGGCGGATCCGGAAAGGGCCGGCGCCGGAGAACCTGCCTATCCCCGAGCTCGCCTTCGACGGCTCGACCGTGACTCTCCTCGAACAGTACAAGGCCTGATGATCATGGGCGGCATTCCCCAGGAACACTACGAGCCGAAGACCAACGCCGAGAAGTGGATCCATTCGCGCCTGCCCATCGTCGGTCTGGCGCTCGACTTCCTCGCGTTCCCGACGCCGAAGAACCTGAACTGGATGTGGGTCTGGGGCGTGATGCTCACGATCTTCCTCGTCATCCAGATCGTCACCGGCGTCGTGCTGGCGATGCACTACACGCCGCACGTCGACATGGCGTTCGCGTCGATCGAGCACATCATGCGCGACGTGAACGGCGGCTGGCTGCTGCGCTACATCCACATGAACGGCGCGTCGTTCTTCTTCATCGCCGTCTACGCCCACATCTTCCGCAGCCTCTACTACGGCTCCTACAAGGCGCCGCGCGAGGTGACGTGGATCATCGGCGTGCTGATCCTGCTGCTGATGATGGCCACCGCCTTCATGGGCTACGTGCTGCCGTGGGGCCAGATGTCGTTCTGGGGCGCCACCGTGATCACCAACCTGTTCTCGGCGATCCCCTTCGTCGGCGACGCGATCGTGACGTGGCTCTGGGGCGGCTTCGCGGTCGACAACGCGACGCTGCAGCGGTTCTTCTCGCTGCACTACATGCTGCCGTTCCTGATCCTCGGCCTCACCATCGTCCACATCTGGGCGTTCCACACCACGGGCAACAACAACCCGACAGGCGTGGAGGTGCGGCGCGACAGCATCGAGGTGACGAAGCGCGACACGCTGCCCTTCCACCCCTACTACACGATCAAGGACCTGTTCGCGGTCGTCGTGTTCCTGATCCTGTTCGCCGCGTTCGTGTTCTTCATGCCGAACTACCTCGGCCACCCGGACAACTACATCGAGGCGAACCCGCTGGCGACGCCGGCGCACATCGTGCCCGAATGGTACTTCCTGCCGTTCTACGCCATCCTGCGCGCCGTCACCTTCGACATCCTGTTCATCGACTCGAAGCTCGGCGGCGTGCTGGCGATGTTCGGCTCGATCATCGTGCTGGCGCTGGCGCCGTGGCTCGACACGTCGAAGGTCCGCTCGGGCCGCTACCGGCCGAAGTTCCGGCTCGCCTTCTACGTGCTGATCGTCGACTTCTTCGTGCTGATGTGGGTCGGCGGCATGCCGGCCGAGCAGCCCTACGTGCTGATCAGCCAGATCGCGACCGCCTACTGGTTCGCCTACTTCCTGATCATCCTGCCGATGCTCGGGGTCAGCGAGAAGCCCGAGCCGGTGCCGGCGACCATCGAAGAGGATTTCGACCGGGAGCATCCGGTGAAGTCCGCCAAGGGTATGGGCGACGCCGTCGCCACGCCGGCCGAGTGAGAGAGGGCATCGTCATGAACGCGTTCCGCAAGACCCTCCTCGCGGCGGTGTCCGCTATCGCCCTCGCCGGGGCGGCGGGGGCGGCCGAAGTCGAGACGGTGATCAAGGACGTGCGCTTCACGTTCGAAGGCCCGTTCGGCCAGTACGACCAGGCGCAACTGCAGCGCGGCTTCCAGATCTACAACGAGGTCTGCGCCGCCTGCCACGGCATGCGCTACGTCGCCTTCCGCCACCTCGGCGCCGAGACCGGCCCGTTCTTCCCTGAAGAACAGGTGCAGGCCATCGCCGCCCAGTGGGAGTTCCCGCGCGAGGACGACCCGTCCGAGATGCGCCCGGGCCAGCCCTTCGACTACTTCCCGACGCCGGAGTACTTCGGCGACGGCGTGCCGCCCGACCTCAGCCTGATGGCCAAGGCGCGCGCCGGCTTCCACGGGCCGCAGGGCACCGGCATCAACCAGCTGTTCCGCGGCATCGGCGGGCCGGAGTACATCTACTCGCTGATGACCGGCTACGCCGACACGCCGGAGTGCGCGATCGATAACGAGCCGAACGGCTACTACAACAAGGCGTTCGCCGTGGGCGCCTTCCCCGACAGCTGCATCGACGAGCACGGCCACCGGATGGTGCCGGGGTCGTGGATCGCCATGCCGCAGCAGCTCTACGACGATCTGGTGGACTACGCCGACGGCACGCCGGCGACCGAGCACCAGCTCGCCATGGACATCGCGTCGTTCCTGATGTGGACGGCCGAGCCGAAGATGATGGAGCGCAAGGAAGCGGGCCTGCGCAACATCGTGTGGCTCGTGGTGCTGGCCGTGCTGCTCTACTTCACCAACAAGCGCATCTGGGCGCCGGTGAAGCGCGAAGACGGCTGACGTCGCCGCCGCTCGACAGCAGGGCCCTCCTTCGCGGGAGGGCCCTTTCCTTTTGCGACCTTTCCCTCGGCCGCCGTCGCCGGTATGGCCCGCGGATCGCCGCAGGAGCCGCGCCATGTCCTTGAACACCTTCGGCCACGTCTTCCGTGTCACGACCTGGGGCGAGAGCCACGGGCCCGCCCTCGGCGCCGTGGTCGACGGCTGCCCGCCGGGCGTGCCCCTCGCCGAGCCGGACATCCAGGTCTGGCTCGACCGTCGACGGCCGGGGCAGAACCGCTTCACCACCCAGCGGCGCGAACCCGACCGCGTCGAGATCCTCTCGGGCGTCTACGAAGGCGTCACCACCGGCACGCCGATCCAGTTGCTGATCCGCAACGAGGACCAGCGCTCGAAGGACTACGGGGCCATAGCCGACCAGTTCCGCCCCGGTCACGCCGACTTCGCCTACTGGACCAAGTACGGCGTGCGAGACCCTCGCGGCGGCGGCCGGTCCTCGGCGCGCGAGACGGCGGCGCGGGTCGCCGCCGGCGGCGTCGCGCGCGCGGCGCTCGCGCGGCTCGTCCCCGGCCTCGTCGTCCGCGGGGCCATGGTGCAGATGGGGCCGGACGCCATCGACAGCGGCGCCTGGGACTGGGACGAAGTCGCGCGCAACCCGTTCTGGACGCCCGACGCCGCCGCCGCGGCCCGCTGGGCCGAGCAGCTCGACGCGCTGCGCAAGCGGGGCGATTCGGTCGGCGCGGTGATCGAGGTGCGCGCCGACGGGGTTCCGCCGGGCCTCGGCGCGCCGATCTACGGCAAGCTCGACCAGGACATCGCCGGCGCGCTCATGTCGATCAACGCCGTGAAGGGGGTGGAGATCGGCGCGGGCTTCGCGGCCGCGGCCCTGACCGGTGTCGAGAACGCCGACGAGATGCGCATGGGGCCGGACGGCCCCGAATTCCTGTCGAACCGCGCCGGCGGGGTGCTCGGCGGCATCTCGACCGGGCAGGAGGTCGTCGCGCGCTTCGCCGTCAAGCCGACCTCCTCGATCCTGACGCCTCGGGCCACGGTCGACCGTTTCGGCGCCGAAGTCGAGATCGTGACCAAGGGCCGCCACGATCCCTGCGTCGGCATTCGCGCCGTGCCGGTGGGCGAGGCGATGGTGGCCTGCGTGCTGCTCGACCACCTGCTGCTCGACCGCGCCCAGACCGGCGGCGTCCGCGCGCCTGTCGGCTAGATCGAAGCGGCGAGCCCCGCCGCGCCCACCGCCGCCAGCAGCGCGCCCGCGCCCGCCTGCAACCCCGAAGCGGCGAGCGCGACCCGCCGGTCGCCGACCGCCGTCAGCGCCGTCTCCCGTGCGCCGACGCCGATCACCGCCGCAGCCGCCGTCACCGCCGCCACGCCGAGCGCCATCGCAGCCACCGCGAGGACGCCGGCGACGGGAATCCGTGCGCCCCACGCCACGGCGAGCACCAGCATCGCGCCTGCGCAGGGGCGCGCCGCGACGCCTGCGATCAGCGCCAGCGTTTCGCGCCAGCCGCGGAAATCCGCCGCGGCCGCGACGGCCGCCTCCGGGCCGCATCCGTGCGCGCATCCGCAGGTCGGCGCATGGGCGAGCGCCGCGCCGCGACGCAGCCCGCGCACGCCCCGCACGGAGAGCCACACGCCCACGCCCCCGGCCGCGGCGAACCCCAGCGGCGCCGCCGCGCGTTCGCCTGCCGCCATCGCGGCGCCGGCCGAGACCGACAGCGCCGCCAAGGCGCCGTAGATCACTGCGACCGCGACCGCCCCTTGCGCGAGCGCGGCGAGCAGCGCGACGCCCGCCATCCGCCCCGCCGACGCCCGCGACCCGACCGCCGCCGCCGCGAGCAGCGCCTTGCCGTGGCCGGGGCCAGCCGCGTGCCCGACGCCGTAGAGCCACGCCGCGCCCATCAGAGACGCGAGCGCCCATGGCTCGCCGGCGCGGATCGCGAACACCGCCGCCGCCAGCCGGTCCTGCATCGCCCGCTGAAGCGCCACCGCCTCGACGCCGAGCGCGCCGAACCACCCCTGCGCCCAGCCGACCCACACGAGCGCCGCGGCGAGGGCGACGGCGACGATCGCCGTCAGCCGCATGTGAGGCGCACCCGGTCGGTGAACAGCCGACCCACAGTCGGGTCTTCGGGGATGTCCTCCATGGCGAGCGACAGCAGCAGCCCCTGCAGCGCCAAGAGCCCGTCCGTCGGCTTGAATTCGTCGACGGCGGCGCGGCACGCCTCCGCCCCCGGCCCTTCGACGCGGGTCGGCCCGCTGACGGTGTAGGCGATGAAATAGACCGGGTCGTAGACCTCGACGACGATCTCGGTCTCGCGCGGGTCGAGCGGCGTCTCGAGGCGACGCTCGTGGGAGGCGGCGACGCGGCCGTTCACGATGTCGCCGGTCGGGTTCAGCGGCCCGGAAAGCCGTATCGGCTCTCCGTCGGCCAGCAGGAAACTGTTGCCCTCGAAGCCTTCGATCCAGTTGGTCTGGTCTTCGGCGATGGCGGCGCGCGTCGCCTCGTCGGCCGGCGCGAAGGCGTCGATTCCCATCTCTCCGAGGAGGTAGAGAGAAAACAGGGGGTCGTAGAACCAGCCGATCCTCAACCGCTCGACGCGGCCCTCGGCGTCGAGGACGAAGTCCACCGACGCGTCGACGAAGACGTGGGGGTGGGCGAGGGCGGGGGGCGCCGCGACCAGCAGCGCGGCGGTGAGGAGCAGGCGTCGCATGGGCCGACAGATCGGCGGCCCGGCGCGCCGACGCAAGGTCAATGGCCGTCGAAAACGCAGAGCGCGTGCACGTCGAGCCCCAGCGCCTCCAGCCGCGCCCGCCCGCCGAGCTCCGGCAGGTCGACCACGAAGGCGCAGCCCACGATCTCGCCGCCGAGCCGCTCGATCAGGCGCACGCCGGCCTCCGCCGTGCCGCCGGTCGCCAGCAGGTCGTCGACCAGCAGCACCGCCTCGCCGGGCTTCACCGCATCCTCGTGCACCTCGACGATCGCCTCGCCGTATTCGAGCTTGTAGTCCTGCGCGATGGTGCGCCAGGGCAGCTTGCCCTTCTTGCGGATCGGGACGAACCCCACCGACAGCTGGTGCGCGATGGCGCCGCCGAGGATGAACCCCCGCGCCTCCAGCGCCGCGACCTTGTCGATGCGCAGGCCGGAGTAGGGGTGCAGCAGCAGGTCGACCGCCATCCGGAAGCCGCGTGTGTCGCCGAACAGGGTGGTGACGTCGCGGAACATGATCCCCTCGGCGGGGAAGTCCGGGATGGTGCGGATGTAGTCCTTGACGTTCAGGCGCGAGATCATGGCGGCTCCGGGCGCAGCGACGCCCGCCGGAGGGGTTCCGGCGGGCGTCGGGCAGTAAACGTCAGGCGGCGGCGGCGGCGCAACCGCCCGCATGTCTCACTCCAGATCGAGCGCCCGGCGCAGCGCGTAGGCCGCGACCCGCCGCAGCGCGCGGCGCGCCGTGCGGCGCACGAAGGCGCCCGGCCCGGTGGTCGGCCGCGTCGCGCGGCGGCGGGCGTCGAGGGCGATCGGATCGGCGAAGCTGTCGTCGGTGGTGCGCGGCGTGTCGAAGCTCACGGGCAGGCTCTCCTCATGACCGTCGGCTGCGGGGCGGACGGCGGGAACCTGCCACGAATTTCTTCAAATTCGATGAAAGCGCCGCGCGCTCAGCGCAGAACCCGCCCCGCCACCGCATCGAGCTTCGCCACGGCCCGCGGGTCGCGCGCCTCCGGGTGGGTGATGAGCGCGTATTCCAGCGCCCGGTCGCAACCCGCAGGGCAGGGCGCCCGCTCGCCGCCCAGCGTCGGCGTGACCGCCTTCACCAGCGCGCGGGCCTTCTCCGCGTTGCCGGTCAGCACCTTCACCACCGCCGCGACGTCGACGTGGTCGTGGTCGGGGTGCCAGCAGTCGTAGTCCGTCACCATGGCGACGGTCGCGTAGCAAAGCTCCGCCTCGCGCGCGAGCTTGGCCTCGGGCATGTTGGTCATGCCGATCACGTCGCAGCCCCACACCTCGCGGTAGAGCCGCGATTCGGCGAGCGACGAGAACTGCGGCCCCTCCATCACGAGGTAGGTTCCGCCGCGGTGCGCGGCGATGCCGAGGCCCATGGCGGCGGACTCCAGCGCGTCGCCGAGGCGCGGGCAGACCGGGTGGGCCATCGAGACGTGCGCGACGCACCCCGGACCGAAGAACGACTTCTCCCGCGCGAAGGTGCGGTCGATGAACTGGTCGACGATCACGAAATCGCCCGGCGCCATGTGCTCGCGGAACGATCCGACCGCCGAGACCGAGATCACGTCGGTCACCCCGGCGCGCTTCAGGGCGTCGATGTTGGCGCGGTAGTTGATCGAGGACGGCGTCTGGACGTGCCCGCGGCCGTGGCGGGGCAGGAAGCAGATTTTCGTCCCCTCGATCTCGCCGAACAGAATCTCGTCGGACGGCGGACCCCAAGGGCTGTCGATGCGCCGCCACTCGGCGCGCTCCAGCCCGTCGATGGCGTAGACGCCGCTGCCGCCGATCACCCCGATCATCGCCTCGCCCATCGCGCCCTCCGTTCCGCTGGCCTCTCCTGTTAGACGCCCGTCCCCGGCGCTGTCGAGCGCCGGGCGCCGGGCGCCCCTTGCAAACCGCCGCGGAAGGCGCAGGGTTGCGCTCCCGCCGCCCACGATCCCCGTCGAAGGCCCGAGCCGCCATGCCCTGCACCGCCGCCCGCGCATCCGCCCGATGACGCCCCGCCTCAGCTTCCACGGCGCCGCCCGCGCCGTCACCGGCTCGTGCTACCGGCTCGAGACCGAAGGCGGCGCGCTGCTGATCGATTGCGGTCTTTTCCAGGGGTCGAAGACCGAGAAGGCGCTCAACTACCGCCCGTTCCCCTTCCGCCCGCGCGACGTCGCGGCCGCGATCCTCACCCACGCGCACATCGACCACAGCGGCCTCTTGCCCAAGCTCGTGCGCGAGGGGTTCGCCGGCCCGATCCACGCCACCGCCGCCACCGCCGACCTCGCGGGCGTCATGCTGCCCGACAGCGCGCATATCCAGCGCTCCGAAGTCGAGCAGCTGAACCGTCGCCGCGCCCATCGCCGCCATGCGCCGGTCAGCGCGATCTACGGCGACGCCGACGTGCGCGCCTGCCTCGCCCAGTTCCGCCGGGAGCGCTACGGGCGCTGGTTCGCGCCGCTGCCGGGCGTGCGCGCGCGGTTCTGGAACGCGGGCCATCTGCTCGGCTCGGCGTCGGTCGAGGTCGAGATCGCGAAGGCGGGGCGCGACGGCGCGGCGCTGCGGCTGCTGTTCTCCGGCGACATCGGCCCGGACCACAAGCTGCTCCATCCAGACCCCGAGGCGCCGGGCGGTCTCGACCACGTGATCTGCGAGGCGACCTACGGCGACCGCGACCGCGCCGAGGCGACGCCCGCCTCGCGCCGCGCGGCCCTGGCCGAGGAGGTGCGCGCCGCCATCCGCCCCGGCGGCGCGCTGCTGATCCCCTCCTTCGCCGTCGAGCGTGCGCAGGAGCTGGTCAGCGACCTGATGCAGCTGATGGCCGAGGGCGCCCTGCCGGCGATCCCGGTCTACGTCGACAGCCCGATGGCCACCAGGGCGACGCGCGTCTTCGCCCGCCACGCCGAAGAGCTGGAGGGCGGCGAGACGCTGATCCGGGGTCTCAAGTCGGCGAACCTGCACTTCACCGAGACCGCCGCCCGCAGCATGGCGCTCGACCGGCTGCACGACTTCCACATCGTCATCGCCGCGAGCGGCATGTGCGAGGCGGGGCGCATCCGCCACCGGTTGAAGAACTGGATCTGGCGTGACGAGGCGACCGTGCTGCTCGCCGGCTATCAGGCCGCTGGCACCTTGGGCCGCATCCTGCTCGACGGCGCGCCCTCGGTCCGCATCCAGGGCGAGGCGTTCGATGTGCGCGCCCGCATCCGGTCCATCGACCTCTACTCGGGTCACGCCGACGCGCGCGGCCTTCTCGACTGGATCGCCGACCGCCGGCCCATCGCCGGCGGCCTGTTCCTCACCCACGGCGAGCCGCCCGCCATCGACGCCCTCGCCGCGCGGCTCTCGGGCGTGATCGAGCCCGAGCGCGTCGTCGCGCCGACGCTCGACGCCGCCTTCGACCTGACCCCCGACGCCGCACGGGCCGTCGCGGGAGCCCCCGCGCCGCGCATCGCGCCGGAGAAGGTCGCCCGGCTCGACTGGCACAACGACGTCTCGCGCCTGCTGCTCGACATCAACGCGGCGCTCGGCGAGGCCGCCGACGACCGCAGCCGCGCCGCGATGATCCGTCGCCTCCGCCGCGCGCTGGAGGAAGCCGACGCCGGCTGATTGCGCCCGCCGCGCCGCGCCGGTATCACCCAACCGAGGGAGCCGGGGGGCGATTGGACATGACCCAGGACGCGCGTTTCGCCGACGCGGCGCCGGCGGGCAAGCCCGTGCGCGTGCTCGTCGAGACCGCCGACGACCTCGCCGTGGTCTCGGCGCTGACGCAGGATGCGGCCGCGCGCGTCGGCGACGCCGCCTGGATGCCCAGGCGCCGCCGCTTCGCCCTCGCCATGAACCGCTTCCGCTGGGAGGCGGGAGACGCCGCGCCGCCCGAGCGGGTGCGGGCGGTCCTCTCGGTCGAGAACGTGCTCGGCGTGCGCGCGAAGGGCCTCGATCCCACCGCGAAGACCGCGCCGGTCGTGCTGCTCGCCGTCGACTTCACCCCGGCCGACGACGGCGCCGGAACCCTGACCCTTCGCCTCGGCGGCGGCGCGACGCTCGAGCTGTCGGTGGAGGCGCTGGACCTGACGCTCGCCGACGTCACCCGGCCGTGGCCGGCCTCGCGCAAGCCCCGGCACAAGGTCTGAGGCAGGCGTCGCCTCAGCGCGCGCGCCAGCGCTCGCCACGGTCCTCCAGACGTCTGAGAAAGGCCCGGCGCGCCTCGGGCGGCAGCGTCGCCACCGTCTCGACGAGCGCCGCGTGGCGCAGCGCCGCGCGTTCGCCGTCGATGCGGCGCAACGCCGCCAGCGCCTCGGCCAGCGCCTCGGCGTCCAGCGGTTCCTCCGTCGCCAGCGCCACCGCGCGACCGCGCGCCTCCGCCGCCTCCCGGCGGAGATCGGCGAAGGGGCCTTGCCGCGTTTCGGCGAGGGCGCGCAGCTGCGCGCGCGCCTCCGGGGGCGCCGCCCGCATCGCGGCGCGCACGCTGGCGGCGGGCGCGTCCGGCGCGCGCCACGCCCGGAACGCCGCGCCTGCGAGATAGCCGCCGCCGAGCAGGTTCAGGGCGAGCGACGCGGCGAGCAGCAGACGCAGGCGGCGCGACTGGCCGCGCGCTTCGGGTTTCGGATCGGGCGCGTCGGTGTCGGTCATGGCGTCTCCTGAACCAGCGCGAGCAGCGTGGCGAAGGCGTCCTCCTCCGCCAGAAGGTCGGCTTCGGCGAAAGCGGCGGCCGCTGGATCGACCACGGCCGGCGGCGCGACGCCGAGCCCGAAGCCGAGCAGCGCGGAGGCCGCCAGCGCCGCCGGCGCTGCGAACCGCCGGGCCATGGCCGGCCGGAAGGCGCCCCCCCGCCGCGCCGGACGCGGCCGCGCGGCGGTGGGCGGCCGCATCGCGCGGGCGTCGGCCAGGATGCGCGCCTCGAGCGCGGCGGGCAGGGGCGGCGGGGGCGCGGCGGCCAGAGCGGCCAGCGCGGCGTCGAGCGCCGCCGCCTCCACCTGCGCGTCGCGGCGATGGTCGGGGTTGGCTTGGTCGCGGTCCATGGCTCAGGTCTCCGCGCGGTGGGGGGCGAGGGCGACGGCGAGGGCGCGCCGTCCCCGCGCCAGCAGGCTCTCCACCGCCTCGACGCTGACGCCGAGCGCCTCGGCGATGGCCGGGTTGGCGAGCCCTTCGAAGTGCCGCAGCGCGATGGCCGCGCGCTGGCGGTCGGGCAGGGCGTCGAGGGCCGCCGACAGCGCGGCGGCGCGATCCGCCTCGGCCAGCGTCTCGAAGGCGCCGGGGGTCGGATCGGGGGCTTCGGGCGCCGCGTCGAGCGGCAGGGTCGGGCGGCGGCGCAGCCGGTCGAGGCAGAGGTTCGCCGCGACGCGGTGCAGCCACGTCGACACCTTGGCCTCGCCGGTCCGCCAGTCGGGCGCGATCTTCCAGAGCCGCATCATCGCCTCCTGCGTCACGTCCTCGGCCTCCGCCTCGTCCGCCAGCATCCGCCGCGCCAGCGCCAGCACCCGCGGCCCGAGCCGCGCCGTCAGCGTCCGCGCCGCGAGCGGATCGCCCGCGGCGTAGGCGGCGAGAAGGCCGGCGTCGGGGTCCACGGGCCCAGGCGCGCGGGCGTCAGCGGCGCCAGCGCCGCGGGGCGGCCTGCTCGACCTCGGCCCGCGTCACCACGCCGTCGCCGTCGAGGTCGAACCGATCCATGAAGCGTTGCGGGGCGGCGTTCCACTCGGCCGCGTCGATGAACCCGTCGCCGTCGAGGTCGCGGCGCGCGAAGGCCCGGCCGGCGTTCTCGGCGGCGCGGAACGCCTCCCACTCCGCCGCGCTGATCCGTCCGTCTCCGTCCGTGTCCGCCAGTTCGAAGCGCTGCAGGCGCCAGGCGGCGAGTTCGCCCGCGTCGATCACGCCGTCTCCGTCCGCGTCAAGGCGCGCGAACATCGCGTCGACGCGGTCGGCGCGCATCGGCCGGCCCTCGCGCCCGCGCTCCGCCCGCGCCGCGCCGCGCTTCTCGCGCATGGCCTCCCGGCGCTCGGCGCGGGTCTCCGCCTGCTCTGCGCGCGGGCCGGCTCCCTGCCCCGCGCCCGGCCCGGTCTGGGCCATCGCCGCGCCGGCGCCGAGCGCGATGGCGACTGCGGCGAGCGCTGCGAGCGATTGCGCATGAAGCGGTTTCATAGGTCTCTCCATCGGCTGCGTTCCGGTGGGTCGTTCCGCCCGGATCGCCTGTTGAACGCGCCTCGGCCGGCTTTCCGTCGCGCGCTTTTCGGGAGTCGCTCGTGTCCCCCGCCGATCGACGGTCCTGACGGGCTGATGGAGGAGCGCGGCGTGCGGACGCCGCCGCAGGCCGCTTCCGGCGCGTCGCGTCAGAGCGCCTGGCCCTCGCCGCCCCTTGCGAGCCGGGCGCTCCATGCGCTGTCGCGCCGAAACGGGGGGCGCGAAGGCCGAAGCCGGCGGCCCCCGCGAGGACCGCGCGCCGGCCGGGCGGCTCAGCGCCTGCGACGCCGGCATCTCCGCGCCGGAGCGGCCGGTCGGCCCGCAGGCGCCGGAGATCGGCTTGTTGAAGGCGGTCCTGCGCGCCTCACCGCTCGAACTTCTTGTACTTGATCCGCTTCGGCATCACCGAGTCCGGCCCCAGCCGGCGGATCTTGTCCTCCTCGTAGGCTTCGAAGTTGCCCTCGAACCATTCGACCTTCGAGTCGCCCTCGAAGGCGAGGATGTGGGTGCAGATGCGGTCGAGGAACCAGCGGTCGTGGCTGATCACCACCGCGCAGCCCGCGAAGTCGAGCAGGGCGTCCTCCAGCGCGCGGAGCGTCTCGACGTCGAGGTCGTTGGTCGGCTCGTCGAGCAGCAGCACGTTGCCGCCCGAGCGCAGGAGCTTCGCCATGTGGACCCGGTTGCGCTCGCCGCCCGAGAGCAGGCCGACCTTCTTCTGCTGGTCGCCGCCCTTGAAGTTGAAGGCGCCGCAATAGGCGCGGCTGTTCATCTCCGCCTCGCCGAGCCTGATGATGTCGAGCCCGTCGGAGATCTCCTCCCACACCGTCTTCTTCGGGTCGAGCGCGTCGCGCGACTGGTCGACGTAGGAGAGTTGCACGGTGTCGCCGAAGGTGATGCTGCCCGCGTCGGGCTGCTCCTGCCCGGTGATCATGCGGAACAGCGTCGACTTGCCGGCGCCGTTCGGCCCGATCACGCCGACGATGCCGCCGGGGGGCAGGGAGAACGACAGTTCGTCGATCAGCAGGCGGTTGCCGTAGGCCTTGCGCAGCCCCTCGACGTCGATGACCTTCGAGCCGAGGCGCGGGCCGTTCGGGATGATGATCTGCGCGTTGCCGACGCGCTCGCGCTCGGAGTGCGACGCAAGTTCGTTGTAGGCCTTGAGGCGGGCCTTGGACTTCGCCTGCCGCGCCTTGGCGCCCGCGCGGACCCATTCCAGCTCGCGTTCGAGCGTCTTCTGGCGGGCCTTGTCCTCGCGCGCCTCCTGTGCGAGGCGCTTCGCCTTCTGCTCCATCCACGACGAATAGTTGCCCTCGTAGGGCACGCCGCGGCCGCGGTCGAGTTCGAGAATCCAGCCGGTGATCTCGTCGAGGAAGTAGCGGTCGTGGGTGACGATCAGGATGGTGCCGTCGTATTCGATGAGATGTTTCTGCAGCCAGGCGATGGTCTCGGCGTCGAGGTGGTTGGTCGGCTCGTCGAGCAGCAGCATCTCGGGTTTTTCGAGCAGCAGCTTGCAGAGCGCGACGCGGCGGCGCTCGCCGCCCGAGAGATCCTTCACCATCGCCTCGTCGGGGGGGCAGCGCAGCGCCTCCATGGCGACGTCGACCTGTGAGTCGAGCTCCCAGAGGTTCTGGGCGTCGATCTGGTCCTGCAGCTCGGTCATCCGCTCCATCAGTTCGTCGGAGTAGTTCTCGGCCATCTCCATCGAGACGGCGTTGAACTCGTCGACGAGGGCCTTCTTGGCGGCGACGCCCTGCATGACGTTGTCGCGGACGGTGGCGGCGTCGTCGAGCGCCGGCTCCTGGGGCAGATAGCCGACGCGCACGCCCTCGGCGGCCCAGGCCTCGCCCTGAAAGTCCTTGTCGAGACCCGCCATGATGCGCAGCAGCGTCGACTTGCCCGCCCCGTTCACGCCGACGACGCCGATCTTGACGCCGGGCAGGAAGTTCAGGCGGATGTTCTCGAAGCACTTCTTGCCGCCGGGGTAGGTCTTCGCCACGCCGTCCATGTGATAGACGTACTGATAGGAGGCCATCGCGCGCCCGCTCCTGCGTTGGGTGAACCGGGGTGGGTGTAGCGCGCCGGGGGGCGCGGCGGCAAGGATGGGGTCAGAGCGACCGCAGGATCAACTCGATCACCGGCCACCAGCTTTTCGCGCCGCTTATCAGTTCCACCAGACGCTCGATTTCGGCGTAGGTGCGGCCGACTCGGGCAGCCAAGGCCGCGAGCTTGTCGGCGTCCTGACGCGCGAAGCGGTGGAGCCACGCGAAGCGGTCGGCGAGACGGATGAGGGCGTCGCGTTCGCGCCCATCCTTCATCGCCTCGCCCTCTGCCGCGGCGGTGCTGGCGATGGTGGCGGCGTCCTCCGCCATCTCGTCGCGGAGCTTGGGATCGAGGCCTTCCCCGATCTCCTGCAGCAAGCGATTGGCCGCCGATGTGCTGGCGGCGGACGGCTGTCGCGCGAGACGCCGGCGCCGCGCAGCATGGTTCTCCGCGACTTCGGGCACGGCGTTTCGCAGGTCGATGGCGCCCATGCCGCAGGCGTCGCGGAGCGCACGCACCGGGGCCTCGTCGATCTCGGGTTCGGCATCGACGGCGCGCGCGATCTCTCGCGCGCAATCCTCGAAGTCGTCATGCAGCCGCAGAGGGTTATCGGCGTAACGGGTCAAGGCGCGGTCGAGCCGGGGCAGGACCGGGTTCAGCGCATAGGCGCGGTTGGCGACGGGGCTTGCGCGAAAATCCGCCAGCGCGTCGGCGACCTTGTCGCGGGCGTTCGCGTAGGAGGGTTCGTTGCCGATCTCGGCGGGGAACGCGGCGATGCGCCCGGTCTCCGGGTCGACGTCCAGCGTCTCGCCGACATGCCGCGACGCGACGAGATCGGCGATGCGGCGCTTGATCTCGCCGTTGACGGCGGCGGGACCCTGCTTCCAGAGGGCGTCGTCTATGTCGACGTAGAGCCATTCGAGGGCGAGGTCGGGGGCGCCGCCGGCGAGGCGGCGTTCGTACCAGTCGACCCAGACGTCCCAGTCCTCGCCGGCGGCGAGGAGGTGGGCGCGGAGGTCGGCCCATGCCTCGGCGGCCCATCGTGGCGCGGCCTCGCGCCAGAGCGGCGCCGCGGCGACGACCGCTGCGGTTACACCGTCCGCCAGGGCGACTGCGTCGGTGGCGGCGTTGGTGGCGTTGGCGGCGTTGGCGGCGTGCTGCCTCGCTGCGGCTTGGTTCTCTCCTTGCGTCGCAAACCAAGCCGCAGCGTTAGCACGGAAAACCGGCGAAACGATGGTGGCGCGCCGCTGATCCGCCTTGGAGCGGAGAGCGCGGCTGACGACCGGCGCCACCCGCAACGCCGCCCGCGCCGCAAGCACGACGCTCACCTCGCGCGGCTGCGTCCGCAGCCACGCCTCCACCGCCGCGCGGTCCGAAAAATCCTCCGGCGGCGGCGGCCCGCTCACCCGAACAGGCGTCCGATCACGATGAAGGCGATGCCGAGCAGCGTCGCGCCGAGCGCCGCGCCGTTCAGGAAGGTCAGGCGCTTCAGGCGCTCGCGGGCGGCGTCGTCGGGGTCGGCGCGGAGGGGGCGGATGCGGCGGCCGAGCACCAGCGAGCCGACCACGCCCGCAAGCGCGAGCAACGTGCCGAAGGGAACGAGGATGGCGGCCATGGGAAGTCTCCGGTCAGAGGAAGGCGGCGAAGATCAGGAAGACGAGGCCGAGGGCGGCGGCGGCCGTCGCCGCGCCGTCCCACCCCACGAGGCGGCGCAGTTCGGCCTTCGCGACGTCGGGCGGCGTGTCGGGGTTCTTCAGGATGCGCGCGCGCCACGCCAGCAGCAGCAGCACGCCCACGCCTGCGAGGACGAGCACGGTGCCGACGACGATCAGGACGGCTGTCATGGCGGCTTCCCCCTGGCCTCGGCCGGTCTCGCCGTTTTTCGACGAAACGGCCGGATAAGGCCCCGAGGGCGCTCGGCCCCGCAAGGGGCGCGACGTCGCGGCCCTCGGCGGGCGGCGGCGCTTGCGGGGGGGTGGCGCAGGCGCTAGCGAAAGGCGCCCGCAACGCCCGGAGGAAGCGCCCATGATCGGCCGCCTGAACCACGTCGCCATCGCCGTGCCCGACATCGCCGCCGGCGCGGCGCAGTACCGCGACACCCTCGGCGCCACCGTCACCGAGCCGACGCCGCAGCCCGACCACGGCGTGACGGTGGTGTTCATCGAACTGCCGAACACCAAGATCGAACTGCTTGAGCCGCTGGGCGCCGACAGCCCCATCGCCGGGTTCCTGGCGAAGAACCCCTCGGGCGGCATCCACCACGTCTGCTACGAGGTCGACGACATCCTCGCCGCGCGCGACCGGCTGAAGGCGGCGGGGGCGCGGGTGCTCGGCGACGGCGAGCCGAAGATCGGCGCCCACGGCAAGCCGGTGCTGTTCCTGCACCCGAAGGACTTCAACGGCACGCTGGTGGAGCTGGAGCAGGCCTGAGACGCGCTCACCCCGTCTTTACCGTCGGCTGTCACCTTCGCCTGATTCGCAGCGGGCGGGATTATGGCGATGGAATTGTCCGGCAGGCAGATCCTGATGACGTGGGCCGCGGGCGCGCTGCTGGTGACGGCGCTGGCCGCGGCGACGCTGCGGCCGCTCGAGGCGCAGGAGACCGTGGCGCGGTACGCGGGGCGGATGACGCTCGACCCGCCGCCGGCCGGGGCCAATCTCTACTACCTCTCGAACCAGCGGCTGCGCGAGAACAACCAGGCGCGGCAGGTCAAGGCGCTGGCCGCCGGCGCGACCGCCGAGGCCGAACGGCGGCTCACCCTGTTCTTCCGCATAAGCGGAACCGCGGCGCTCTCGACGCTGGTGGCGGCCGGGGTGCTGGCCATCGTCGCCGACAGCGGCGCGGGCGAGCGCGAAGCGCGCAGGGCGTCGATCATCTTCCGTCGGCAGGTCGGGCGCCGCCGGCGCGCGCGCGGCAGGGAAAACGGGGATGACGGGTCGCCGACCGTCGGGTAGCGTACTACCTGCTCCGCACTCGGAAGAAACAGGGAGACGTCGACCGATGAAAGCCTTCTTCGCCGCCCTCGCCATGGTCGC
>RECW01000100.1 GCA_007693835.1 Paracoccaceae bacterium
GCAGGTCGCTCTCCAGCGCGCGGCGGGTGTTCTCCGGGATGGTCTCGCGGGCGAGCCGCTCGATCAGGTCGCGGTAGATCGGCGGCAGGGCTTCGCGTGGGCCGACAAGGGTGGCGAGCGCCGAGGCTCGGGGCCGGGGAGGGGGCCTGTCAGAGTCGTGCGGCATCGGCGTGTCCTGCGGTTCTGGTGGGATGCTCAGTGGTCGGCCTTGAAGGACGTCCCTGCCGTTTCACGCAGGAAAGGGGGGCTGTCGCTGCGGCGCGAGGCTGTGGCGCCGTCACAGCCGAGACCAGTCCTGACCCCGGAAATACACCCGGATGACGCGCAGCTCGCCGGGGACGAACTCGGCGAGGATGCTGGCCTGCCGGCGATAGCCGAAGACGCGTAAAGAGGGGTCTTCGGGGTGCGCCGAGCCGAGCGCGGCGCCACCCTCGGCGAGCGCGTCGAGCCAGCTCAGGAGCGTATCGATCCAGGCGTCGGCGAAGGCCGCGCCGCGCTCCCGGCGCAGGATGCGGGCGCGGGCGGCGATGTCGCGGGCGGCCTGATCGTCGAGCAGCAGGCGCCGCGGCGTCACGCGGACGGCTCGCCGTCGACCAGCGCGGCGATGCGGCGGCGCGCGTCCTGGCGCGACAGCAGCGGCGCGCCGCGGGCGCGCGCGGCGCGGTAGGCGGCGACGTCCGCGTCGATCCGGGCCCGGTCCGGCGCGTGCCGGTCATCGAAGAAGTCCCGCAAGGCGGCGCGAACGATCTCGGACACCGAGGCGTAGTCGCCGGTGGCGAGCTCCGCCTCGATCGCGGCGGCATGGGCGTCGGTGAGGCTGATGCTGACGTTCTTCACGGGGTTCTCCGACTTGATAGCACTTGATCATAGCCGATGCGGCGTCCTGTGGCAATTTCGCGTTGGACGCCCGGGCTCCTGTCGCAAGGGAGGACAGGGGACGGACTCGTCCATGGCGCGCCTCGCGTCGTTGGGGCGCTTCGGACACGAGCAAAAGCGTTACCCAATGGTTAATGTTCGTCTTATGGCCGATCAGCGATAAGGGGGCCTTATCGGTATTCATTCGCACAAGAGCGAGTGCCTGTGGTAGCGCGCAAAACAATAATCATTTGCGCATGTACGCTTGAATGCGATTGATTCCATGCAACGTCTGATTTCACAATGCACGGGAAGCGACTGTTGGCTGCAGCTGACCTGGAAAACACGTGCTGTCGGTTTCCACAGATGATGAGAGTCGCCGCTGATGGTCATGGGCGCCTCCCTCGGCGCGTTCCCGCATGGTATGCGATCCGCTCACCGGAAGACAGGCTGAGCGGAGACGTCCGATCGGCGGCCCCAACGGCCGGGCGTCTTGCGAGGCCGGCGCCATGACCGGCCGACCGACCGCTGACGATGAAGACGACGGGTTTTCGCCGCAGGCGATCTGGGACGCCGACGACGGGGACGACGATCTGTTCGACCCCCTTCGGCTGGTCGACGCGGACGTTTCGCCGGTAGCGCCGCCGTCGACCGCAACCCCCGACGAGACCCGGCTCTGGCTCGAGGCCGAGGCGGGGCTGGCGCGGCCTCTGGCCGAGGCGGTGGAGGCCTTCGCCCGTCTCGACGAGCGGCTGCGCGCCTGGCCGCCGGCGCAGGCGCAGGCCGGCGTGGCGCGCCTCGCGCTGGGGCAGGCGGCGGCGCTGCTCTGGGCCGAGGGGTCGGCGGTGAGCGTGGAGCGTCTGGCGCTGTGGGATTCCGCGCGGATCGGGGCTGTCGCCGAGGAGGACGAAGGCATGGCGCGGGCGGCCTGGGCGGCGCGCAGGCTCGCCGCGCGGCGCTGGTCGCTGGCCTCGCCGCAGGCGCTGGCCCGCTTCGAGGGCCGATCGCCCGACCACAGCCGCGCGGAGGAGAGCAGGGGGCTCCCCGGCTTGTCGTGGCGGCCCTTCGCTCGGGCGCACGGCGCGGTCTGGATGGCGATGGCCGAGGACTGGGCGCTGGCCGTGCGGCGGCTGCGCGCGGCGCATCCCTTCACCCAGGCCGCCTTCGCCGAGCGGGCGTGGCGGCTCCACGGCCTGTCCGAGGCGACGGCCGTGGTCGAGCCGGGGGTGGTGGCGATGAAGCTCGCCGCGCGCGCCGGTCGGGGCGGCGTCCCGTTCGCCCCGCTGGGGCGGCGACGTTCTCCCGGCGGCGAGCGGCCGGTCGAGAAGCTGCGCGGGGTCTACGTCGACATCGCCGAAGGCTGTCGCGAAGGGCTCGTCGTGCTCGAACGGGCGCAGGCGTGGTGGACGCGCGCGGAGGCGGGCGTCGCCGATCTCTCGGGCCGCACGCCGCGGCGGCTGGTGGGGCTGCTGGCCGAACGCGTGGCGGTGTCGGCGCCCGACGCGGCGGCGGCCTGCGATGTGTCCGTCTCGGCGGCGCTGCGCAACCTCGCGTTGCTCGCCGAGCGTGGTCTCGCGCGGGAGGTCACCGGACAGGGGCGGTTTCGCATGTGGGCGATGGCGGGGTGAGGCCGCGGAACAAGGTTGAGTGTGGATCGGCGTGGGGTCGCAGCGCCGATCGGCGTCACAAGCGATTGAGACCATTGCTTCCTGAAGATCATGCATCACGCGATGCACATCCTTGCCCTTTTGCTCCCCGACCGGCCGTCGAGGTCCTGCGAGGGCGGGGCATGGGCGTTGCGCGAGGTCTTCCGCGGCTCGCCTGCGCCGCCTCCAGAGCCTCGATCCGCGTCAGCAACGCCGCACTATGCGCCGACTGGGCGTCGATGAGCAGGGCCTCGCGCGCCAGAAGAGCGTCCTTCTGCGCCTCAGTCAGGCGGTATCGTAGCAAGCGAGTCATCGACACGTTGATGTCAGAACCGCTGCTGCGCCCCCATGTTTCCGGTATTCTTTCCGGAAATCGGAGGGCGCCGTGGCCAGCACCGATACATCGCCCGTCACCGCCTGGCGCAAGCGCCGCCAGCGTCAGGGCTTCGTGAGGGTCGAAGTCCAGGTCCGCAAGGAAGACGCCGGCCTGGTCCGTGACGTCGCCGCCGCGCTTGGCGATCCGGCGCGCGAGAGCGAGACGAGGGCGCTTCTGCGCTAGAGGATCGCGCCGCTGCGTCGCCGAGGGCTGAAGGCCCTGATCGAGGCGGCGCCGCTTGAGGGCGTCGATGATCTCGAACGCCCGCGCGACCTCGGCCGTGAGACCGAGTCTTGAGCTTCCTGATCGACACCAACGTCATCTCCGAACTGCGCAAGGGCGCGCGCTGCGACGCCGCCGTCGCTTCCTGGTGGGGGACCGTCGACGAGGATGATCTCTGGCTGAGCGCGCTTGTGCTCGGCGAAATCCGCAAAGGGGTCGAGATCGCCCGCCGACGTGATCCGCAGAAGGCCGCCTCCCTCGAAGCGTGGCTCGGCGAGGTCACGGCGGGCTACGGCGAGCGCATCCTGCCGGTCGACATGGCGGTTGCCGACGAGTGGGGACGCATCATGGCGATCCGCCCGACGCCGGTCACCGACGGTCTGCTCGCCGTTACGGCCAGGACGCACGGGCTGGTTCTCGTCACGCGCAACGAAGCGGGCGTGGCCGGGCTCGGCGTCGATGTCCTGAATCCGTTCACGCAATGCCCGCTCGATGACAGATGCGGTTTCGCCTGACACCGGACGACGGAGCTCGGCGCGCCGCTCACCCCAGACGCGCCCGCACCCCTGCAGCGAACGCCGCCTCGGTGCGGCGCCGCTCTGGGCCGAGGGGTCGGCGGTGGGCGTGGAGCGGCTGGCGCTCTGGGGCGCCGCGCGGATCGGGGCCGTCGCCGGGGCGGACGCGGGCTCGCGCGGGCGGCCTGGGCGGCGCGCAGGCTCGCCGCCCGGCGCTGGCCCGCTTCGAGGGCCGGGCGCCCGACCACAGCCGCGCGGGGGAGGGCGGGGGTCTCGCCGCCCTGTCGTGGCGGCCCTTCGCGCGGGCGCGCGGCGCTGCGTGGGCGGCGCTGGCCGGCGCCTGCGCACGCAAGAACCGTCATCGACCGAATGCGACAGCCATGACCCGCACCGGGGCGGGGGTTGCGCCGTCTCCGCAGTTGAATTAGGTACACGATGCTCTCGGCGCTCTTCGAGCGGTCGCTCCGTCGAAATGCTGAGAACGCTTGTCGCGGGGTGGAGCAGCCCGGTAGCTCGTCAGGCTCATAACCTGAAGGTCGTAGGTTCAAATCCTACCCCCGCAACCAAACTTTCCTGCAAGATATCAAACACATAGGCCGCCCTCCGGGCGGCTTTTTCGTGTCGCGTCGTGTCGCATGCCCGTCGCGAACACTCCCCAAAGATTCCAAATACTTGCGACCAGTCCCGATTCCTCCGTGCAACACGGATGCGACACGGGACAGGGCCAGTCTTCCGGATAAGTTCTTGGGGACCGCGCTCCATGCATTCAGCAGCCGCGCGTGCTCCGGCCCCGCGGTTCCCCATGAAAACCCGGCGCGTAGGTTCGCATCAGCCATGTGAGCAGGCTGTCCTCAGCGTCGAGATCGACTTCATCGACACGGTGGCCTCGGCCGCTTCCCGAACCCTTCCCGCCGATCGAACACCATTGCAGATGCTTCGGGAGTGCCTGCGGGTTCTCACCGAAGTACCAGGTCTCGGCCGGATCGAATATCAGGACCGGCCCGCTCAAGTCCTGGGTCAGGTGGTGATCAGTTGGGTGATACCCCTCTCTCAATCGCTCTACCTGGCCGTCTGGAAGGAATGCATAGACGGCGTCGTTTCTGCCAGGATAGGCATACTTCGAAACGTAGGCAGGCCATTCGACCACCTCGAGGACGCGCGCCGCGTAGGCGAGCATATCTCGAGGGAACGGTGAAGGTGCGAACGCCGCGATCAAGTCGCCGGCTCTGGCGGTTCTACGAATGGCCGGTTTGCAGGTAGCCAGCGTGAGCATGCCATTCTGCGGGCAAGGAGCTGTACCGTTGTCGTCGGCCAAAACATATCGATAGAACCGCGCCATCAATTCGCTTCTACGTGCTGCACGGACGAGATACCGCTTATGACGTCTTCGAGCCATCGGTGCGCATCATCCCGCTCACCCGTCTCAGCGATGAACTCCTGACCGCGTGCGGCGACATTGAGCGTGTCGGTACCCTCCCACCTATCCGGACGTGCATGATATGTCAGGCCGACCTCACCCAGCCATGGCGGAATGCGCCAGTGGCTGACGC
>RECW01000274.1 GCA_007693835.1 Paracoccaceae bacterium
GCGCCTTCTGGCCAGCGCTCGTCGCGGGGATAGAGGCTGCCCGGCAGCGGAAACAGCCGCCCGAACAGCACCGCGATCGCCAGCGTGATGCCGAGCCCCGAATCCCAGGCGCGATAGCGCACCGCCAGCCCGCAGGCCCGCGCAGCCAGCCGCATCGCGGCCTCCCGCAGACCCAGCAGCAGCGCCACCGCCGCGAGCATGGCGCCGGCTTCGGTAGGCTCCGGCGGGCGCGGCGTGCCACGCCCCAGCACCCCGCCCCACGTCAGCGCCGCAAGCGCGAACACGCCGTTGAGCGCGACGGCCTTGAGACGCTCGCGCCACCCGGTCGGCGCGGCGGGATCGGCGCCGTGCAGCCAGAGGAAATGGCCGGGATCGGTGGCGTAGCCGATCCGCAGCCGCAGCCAAGCCGCGTCCAGCAGTCCGAAGGCTGCGATCTGGTCGCGAAGCCCGAGCCGGCGGAAGCCGAGGCTCCGGAACACGCCCTCGGAGGCCGCGTTGCAACCCTCGATCTCGGTCGCGACCCGCGTGCAGCCGAGCACCGCCAGCCGCTCAAGGCCAAGGGCGGTGAGCCGGCGGGCATGACCCCGGCCGCGGTGGTACAGAACCGCCCCACCCGCGCCTACGGCGAAGACCTGAAAGCCACCCTTCGCCAAGTCGATCGCCAGCATGGTGATCTTCGTCGTTATCGATGCGCCCTCCGCTCGGTTGCGATGCAGTCATCATGGCATGCAAGATGCCGCCGAGTGGGGGCATCCACCGCATCAGTTCAGGCATCGGTGGCCCGGTTTCTCGATGAGGTCGAGGATCTCTTTGTACCGCATGACGTCCCGCGGAAGGACGCCCAGAAGCGCATGGAGGCGATGCAGGGAGATGGGGTTGGTCGACCTGAAGGTCGTGCTTTCGAAGAAGGATGGTATCGACTGGCGGTCCCCGCCCACACCCTCTCCTCGCAAGCCGATCCCGAAGAGTGTCGGGAGGAGCACACACGCATGCTCGGTGTCCACGTTCGGCACGGATGGGGCGACCGAACGCACCCATGCGCGGGCCGCATCGCCACCCCGGGCCAGGGCCACCTTGTTGAGGAGGACCAGATCCGCGCAGACGACTTGCCGCCGCGCCAGCGGCAGGAGGTCGGGTTCCGGCGCGGCCATCAGTCTGACCGGCGACTACATCTGGCCTGCCGCACCCGCGGCGGGACCACGTCGGCTCAGGGAGAAGCACTCAATGCTCGCCGCGTGAGTTCATTTTATGTTCATGTTGGTCGGACAGTCAGAGCACATCCGTGTCATGACCCCCTTATGGTCGCCAGAACGGCTTGCGCGCCTCGCGCATCAGGTCTTCGGCGCGCAGACCGACGTCGCGCAGCAGATAGCTCGGGTATTCGCGCGCAAGGCGGTCGAGCTTGCGACGCTGTTCGATCCGCCGCAGCCAGAGCATCAGGAGGCCGAGCGCGTCCGGGCCCGCCCCCACGACGCCGCGGCGGCCGCGGGGCGGGGTCGCGGGCGTCGGACAGGCCGCGCGGGCGGCGTCGGGGGCGAAGGCGGCGAGCGAAGGGTCGGACATGGGCGGTCTCCTCGGTGCGTGCGCCGATCATGGCGTGACCGCCCGGCGGGCTCTTGAGCGTTATTGCGCAATCGGCGTCCCGGCCGTCACGCCACGGCCGGGGAAGCGCCGGCCGCGCCCGCCCTCAGCCTTTCGCCGCCTCGCGCCGGAGCCAGCCGGCGAAGGCGGCTGCGCTTTCGCGCAACGGCCCCGGACGCCGCACGAGCCAGTAGCCCGCGCCGGGCGCCGCCGCCTCGTCGTCGAACAGCGCGACCAGCGCGCCGTCGGCGATGTCGCGCTCGACCAGAAGGCGCGTCATCAGCCCGACGCCCTGGCCCGCCCGCAGCGCGTCGAGGGCCATGTGGGCGGGCAGGTGCAGCACGTCGCGCTTCTCTCCGACCGTGACGTCGCGCGCCGCGAGCCAGACGCTCCACTCCCGTACGCCGAGCTCCTGCACCCAGGGCGCGCGGAGCAGGTCGGCCGGCGTCTCGATTCCGACCCGCGCAACGAGGTCGGGCGCGCCGACCACCACGCCCGGCGAGACGAACAGGCGCTCGACCTCGACCCCCTTCCAGTCGCCCCGCCCGTAGCGGATCGCGAAGTCGAAGTCAGAGCGCGGCAGGTCGATCAGCGTCGCCGTCGGGTTCAGCATCAGCTCGACGTCGGGCCGCTCCGCGCGGAATTCGCCGAGGCGGTGGGTCAGCCACCCCGCCGCGAAGCCCGTGCTGAGGGTGATGCGCACCGGCCGTTCGGCGCCCGCCTCGATCACCTCCGCCACGCCGTCGCGCATGATCGCGAGCGCCTCGCCGAGGCGCTCGGCCAGCCGCCGCCCCTCTGGCGTGGGCGCGAGGCCGCGGCCGTCGCGGCGCAACAACTGCGTCCCGAGCCGCTCCTCGAGACCCCGGACCTGCTGGGCGACGGCGGCGTGGGTGACGTTCAGCTCGCGCCCCGCCGCCGAGAACCCGCCGCAGCGGGCGGCGGCCTCGAAGGCGCGCAGCATCGAGAGCGGCGGCAGGGCGGACCAGTGCAATTGAAACTCCTGCTTACAGGTTGTGAGAAACGCTGACTCGCATGCGAGCATAGCGGGATCGATAAAGCTCTCAACAGAAACGCGTTGAGGAGACTTCGCCATGATCGCCATCTGGAGCATCGCTTTCAGAACCGCCGCGGGCTTCGACTGCGCCCCCCTCGGCGCCGACCACGGCGACGCCGCCGTGCGGTGGGAGCGCGCGCGCCGCGCCGTGGCGGGCGTCTTCGAGCGGCTCGCCGAGATGCGCCGCCTCGCCCGCAGCCGGCGCGCCCTCAGCGCCCTTGACGACCGCCTGCTCGCCGACGTCGGCCTCGACCGGGACACGGCGCTCCGCGAAGCACGGCGCGGGTTCTGGGACGGGCGGGAGGGCGACGGCGCATATGGCCGCCGACGCTAGGGGCGGCGTCAGATAGGCCGGGCTCCGCGCCGCGCGGCCGGTCGAGCGGATCGCCGCCGCAAATCAGAGGGGGCCGCCGCGACCGCCCGACGAAGCGGCGTCGGGGTCGACGCGTCCGCCGTGTCTCCGTCGTGCGCCGCAATGCGGTTCAAGCCCGGCGGGCGAAGGTGGGCCAGAGGTGGCGCCTCTCGGAAGGGACCCCTCATGCTCGAGTATCCCGCTCCGCCGTTCCGCCTCTTCGATCCGGGCGGCGCGCTGCGCACCAGCGCCGGCGACGACCGGGTCGCAGCGACGCTTCGCGCGCTGCTGACGCAGGACGCCGCCATCGAGGCGCGCGGCTGGGACCCGATCCGCTGGCTGCGTCGACGGCGGTGTCGCAAGACGTTGCGGGCCGCCCTGATCGACGCGCCGGACGACGTGATCCTCGGCGTCGGGCGCAGCCGCCATGCGCTCCACTCTCTCGCGTGCACGCCATGCTGGCGTCGCGCGGCGCCCGCGCTTGCCTCGGCTCCGCGATGACGACTGGCGTCCATGCGTCGGCTTCCCCCGAGCGCGCAGCCGTCCCGCCCCCGAATGGACCGCGACCGTCGGCGGTCGCGCGCGGTTACGGCCGTTCGGCCAGCTCGACCGCATGCCCCGCCGGATCGCGCAGCACGCAGCGGCGGCCCCAGGGGCTGTCCTCGGGAGGTGCGATGATGGCTCCGGGTCTGGCGACGCTGGTCAGGGCCGCATCGATGGATCGCACGATCAATCCGATCCTGGCGCCGGACGAAGACGACCCGCCGGCGGTTTGCGGGTAAATTTCGAGCACCGTGTCGCCGAGCCGCGCCGTGGCATGGCGTGGGCCCTCGCCGTGTTGCTCCCAGGTGAAACCGACGCCGAGATCGCCATAGAATGCCGCCAGGGCTGCGACATCCGCGGCACGCAACACGACCAGCGACAGGCCGAACACGGCGCCGCTCATGCCCCGAAGGCCGCGTGATAGGCGACCAGACCCTGCGGCGCCGCGCCGGTCAGCGCCAGCCGCTGGAGGTGTTGCGGCGGCACGCCTTCAAGGCGGATGGCAGGATCGGCGACAAACCCGAAGCGGCAATAGTAGACCGGGTCGCCCAGCACTACGCAGCCATGGGCGCCCTGCGCGCCGAGGCGTTCCAGTCCGATCCGGATCAGCGCCGAGCCCACGCCCCGGCGTTGCCGGTCAGCGCGTACCGAGACCGGCCCGAGGCCGAACCATCGGCCCTCGGCGCCGCCGATTGCGACGGGTGAGAAAGCCGCATGGCCGATACAGGCGCCCTCGTCGTCGGCCACCAGCGACAGGGTCAGCACGCCGGCGCCGCGCAGCGCCTCGACGATGGCCGCCTCCGTGCCCGCGCTGTGTTCGGCGCCTGCGAAAGCCGCCTCTGTCACGGTGCGGATCGCCGCGGCGTCGGTGCTGGTCTCGAGGCGGATGATCACCGGACGTCCTGACCTTTTTGCATCGGGCCGGCACCTCACGGCTGTGGGCGTTTCCGGTCAACCGCAATGTCCTTCAAGACAGGGCTCGGGCCATGCCGGTGTTCTCGGCGGGCATAGATGACGCGATGCGCGGACCAGCGAGGCGTCTTCGTGGAAGCATTGTCGGATCATTGCACACCGCGCCGTGATCTTCGATTGCGAGTTCCTAACGGCGGAAGGGGGCCGGCGCGTTTGTGGTGCGGCCGCTTCGATCCCGACCCGGTGGTCGTCCAGATCGGTCTCGTCGCGATGGGTCTCAATCGTGATGCGCCGAACCTCGACACGATGCGCCTCCATGTCGTGCCGCGCAGCCGCGACGGCGCGCGATGGGCGCTCTATCCGCATTTCGCCAGGCTGACGGGCGTCACCGAAGCCGACATCGACCGACACGGCCAGCCGCTGCGGGACGCCCTCGCCGCCACCATCGACTTTGCGCAGGGCGCGCGCCTTTGGTCGTGGGGCGAGGGCGAATTCAATCTGGTCGCGATCCGCCGCCATGTCGAAGGAATAGCGGCGTCGATACCGGCGCACCGCTTCGGCGACGCCTGCACTTTGCTGCTGAAGGCCGGTGTGCCCATCGCCGGGAGTCACCGCACCAGAAGTGACGGTCTGGTTGCACTGTTTGGGCTCGACTCCGCGGGGCGGCGCGCGCATGACGCGCGACGATGCGCTGTCGGTC
>RECW01000126.1 GCA_007693835.1 Paracoccaceae bacterium
GCCACGTCCACGACGTGCACATCACCCGCGAGTCGCCGAACTACCGCACGGATTAGCGAGCGCCCCACCGCGCCGGGCCGGACGCCTTCAGATCGCGCGGAATTAAGCACGAAGCGAGGTCGCATCCGGAGCCCGCGCCTGCGATACTGCGACTCATGCGCCGTCGTCTCCTTCTCCTGTTGGCCATGCTCGCCGCCGCGCCGGTCGAAGCGACGTCTCGGCGCTTCCTCACGGACAGCGAGGCGCAGACCTATCGGGGCGTCGGCCGGCTCGCCATCGAAGGGCGGCGGTTCTGCACGGCGACGCTGATCTCGGAGCGTCACGCGGTGACGGCCGCACATTGCCTCTTTCATCCCACGACCAAGCGCCAGATCCGGCTGCAGAGCGCGATCTTCGTGGCCGGACTGCGCAACGGCGCGTTCGCTGCCCGGCGGCGGGTCGTCGGCGCTTCGACGCCTGAAGGCTATGTGTTCGACGGCCAGGCGACCCTCGCGCGAATCCAGCGCGACGTCGCCATCATCGAACTGGACTCGGCGATCGCGCCCGATGCGGCGACGCCCTACCCGCTCGCGCACGGGGCTTTCGGCGAAGGCTCGATCGTGTCCTACACCCGCAATCGCGCGCACGCGCCGTCGATAGACGGCGGCTGCGCCGTGCGCCGTTTGAAAGGCTCCGTGGCGGCGATCGGCTGCCGGGTCGATTTCGGGGCCTCCGGCGCGCCGGTTTTCGTCGATGGGCCGGACGGGCCCGCCATCGTCGCCGTCGTATCGGCCACATTCGAGGATCTCGGGGGACCCCAGGCGCTCGCCGTGATCGCCTCGCCGATGGTCGAGCAGTTGCGCGCCCAAGCGTATTGACGGGCGCGCGGCTGCTTCCCAAATCAGCCCCGCCGGGGGCCCAAGGGGACCCGGCGTCGGCATCGGCGGCCCGTCCGGCACGGAGGGTCGTCAAAACGGTATCGCTTCGAACGGAGGATATGCGTCATGCGCACCATCGACCTCACCCCCCTCTACCGCTCCACCGTGGGCTTCGACCGCTTCGCGTCCCTGCTCGACAACGTGCTGTCGCACGACGTGCAGTCGCCGACCTACCCACCCTACAACATCGAGAAGACCGGCGACGACGCGTATCGGATCACCGTCGCGGTGGCCGGGTTCCGCGAGGACGAGCTGACCATCGAGAGCCGCGAGGGCCAGCTTCTGATCGCGGGCCGCAAGGCCGAGACCGAGGAAGCGGGCCGCACCTACCTGCATCGCGGCATCGCCGAGCGCGCCTTCGAGCGGCGCTTCCAGCTCGCCGACCACGTCCGCGCGACGGGCGCGACGATCGAGAACGGCCTGCTGCACGTCGACCTGGTCCGCGAGGTGCCCGAAGCGCTGAAGCCGCGGCGCATCGCCATCGCGCAGCGCCAGCCCGAAGCGCTCGAGGCCGAGCCCGCGTAAGGCGGCCTGTCGGGGGGCGGCGCGCGCCGCCCCTCCTTCCCGCCGCGAGACCGTTGCGGCGGCGTGCGCCTTGCCCCGCGACGGCGCGCCCTGATAGCAAACCCAGGCATCGACAGGGAGCGCGCGCGTGGCGGAGCAGATACGGCCGGTCAGGACGGCGGTGATCGGCGCAGGCGTCTTCGGCGCGCGCCATGTCGAGAAATACGCGGCGCTGCCCGAAGCGACCCTTGTGGCCGTGGTGGACCGCGACGCCGATCGCGCCGCGGAGATCGCCGCCCGCTTCGGCGTCATGGCGCTCACCGACCACCGCGATCTGCCGACGGACGTTGAGGCCGTCAGCGTCGCAACGCCCACCGCCGCGCACCACGCGGTCGGCATGGACCTGATCGCGCGGGGCGTCCACCTGCTGATCGAGAAACCCATGGCGCGCACCGTGGCGGAGGCCGCGGCCCTGGCCGACGCGGCCGAAGCCGCGGGCGTCGTGCTCCAGGTCGGGCATATCGAGCGCCATTCCTCGGTCTTCGGCGCGCTGCGGCGCATGGTGGACCGGCCGCTGTTCATCCAGTCCGACAGGATCGCCGCCTTCACGGGCCGCAGCACCGACGTGAACGTGGTGCTCGACCTGATGATCCACGACATCGATCTGGTGATCGCGCTGGTCGGCGCGCCGATCGCGAGCATCGAGGCGGTCGGCGCGCCGGTGCTGACCGCCACCGAGGACATCGCCAACGCCCGCATCGGCTTCGAAAACGGCTGCGTCGCGACGATCACCGCGAGCCGCATCAGCTACAAGACCGAGCGCAAGCTGCGCGTCTTCCAGCGCGACAGCTACATCGTCGCCGACCTCGCCGCGCGGCGCATCAACCGCGTCAGCCGCAGCGGCGGCGAGGGGACCGCGCCCGAGCTTTCCGCCGCGGCCGAGGACTTGCCTCAGACCGACAGCTTGATGGCAGAGATCGCGGCTTTCCTCTCGGCCGTCCGCACCGGCGCGCCGCCGCCCGTGACCGGCCGCGACGGCGTGGCCGCCTTGCGCACGGCGCTCGCCATCGGCGAGAGCCTGTCGCGCCACCGGGCCCTGGTCTCCCGGATGCTGGCGGAGGAGGCGCGATGATCCCGCTTTTCGGCGTGCAGCGGCAGACGGCGCGTCTGCGCGCGGCGCTCGACGCGCGGATCGCGGCCGTGCTCGACCACGGCGGGTTCGTGCTCGGGCCGGAGGTCGCGGCGTTCGAGGCGCGTCTGGCGGCCTATTGCGGCGCAGGCGGCGCCGTCGGCGTCGGCAGCGGGTGGTCGGCGCTCCACATCGCGCTTCTGGCCGAGGACGTGGGGCCGGGCGACGCGGTGTTCGTGCCGGCCTTCACCTTCACGGCGACCGCGGACGCGGTGGTCGCCGTCGGCGCGACGCCGGTGTTCGTCGACGTCGCGCCCGAAACGCTGAACATGGCGCCCGGCGCGCTGGCGCGGGCGCTGGAGGCGGTTCGGCGCGAAGGGCGGCTCCGGCCGCGCCATGTGATCGCGGTCGACCTGTTCGGCTTTCCGGCGGACTACGCCGGGCTCGCGGCGGTGGCGGCGGAAGGCCCCGAGCCGCTGCGCCTGCTGTCGGACGCGGCGCAGAGCTTCGGGGGCTCGCGCGACGGCGTGCGCGTCGGCGCCATGGCGCCGGTGACGGCGCTCAGCTTCTATCCGACCAAGCCGCTCGGGGGTTTGGGCGACGGCGGCGCGATCCTCTCCGACGACGAGGGCCTGCTGAGCCGCTACCGCTCGATCCGCAACTGCGGGCGCGGGCCGGACGGCTTGCAGGCCGAGCCCGCCGGGCCGACGGCGCGGCTCGACACGCTCCAGGCCGCCGTGCTCCTGGCCAAGCTCGACAGCTTCGACGCGGAGCTCGCCCGCAAGCGCGAGATCGCGGCGTTCTACAGTTCGGCTCTGGCGGGCCTCGCCGACCTGCCGCCGCCGGCGGCGGAGGCCGAGAGCGCCTGGGCGCTCTACACCATCCGCTGCGCTGCGCGGGACCGGGTGCGGGCGGCGCTGGCGGAGGCTGGCGTGGCGACGGCGATCTACTACGCCGCCCCCCTGCCCCATCATCCGGCGTTCCGACATCTCGCGCCGCCGGCGGGCGCGTTGCTTGTGGCCGAGGACGCGGCGGCGCGCGCGCTCAGCCTGCCGATGCATGCCGAACTCACGGACGCGGAGGTCGAGACGGTGTGCGCCGCGGCGCGCGCCGCGCTGTCCTGAAACGCGCCCTCAGGCCGCCATGCGGCCGGGATTGAGGACGCCGGCCGGGTCGAACCGCGCGCGGATCGCCGCCGAGAGCGCGGCGACGGCGGGTTTCTCGGGCTGGAACGGCGGGACCTTCGCCCGCAGCGCGTCGGGCGCACGGATGAGAGTCGCGTGGCCGCCGAGGTCCGCCGCCGCAGCGCGGATAGCCGCCGCGCCGCCGTCCTCGGCTTTCGAGACCAGCCAGACGAGCCCGCCGCCCCAGTCGTAAAGCGCCGGCGCCGCCACGGACGCCACCCGCTCGGCGAGCACCGGCCCGTCGGTGGGCTTCACCGAGACGCGCCAGATCACGCCCTCGCGCGCCGCCGCCGGCCGCGCGTCGCGCACCGCGCGCCACGTCTCTGCGGCGGTCGCAGGGTCGGCCTCGATGGCCGCGGCGCCGTGCGGGGCCAGCAGCGCCGCGAGGCGTTCGGCGCGGTAGGCGACGGAGGTCTCGAATCCCTCGATGCGAATCAGCGTCCGCCCGCCCGGCAGGTGGGCGGCGCCGGTGACGTCGTAGGGCGAACCCAGCGCGGCGGAGAGGGCCGCGACCCCGGCGCGGTCGGAGAGACCGTCGAGAAAGACCAGCCGCTCGGTCTCTGGGATGGGCAGCAGCTTGAAGGCGACTTCGGTGATGGCGCCGAGCACGCCCCACGAACCGGCCATCAGCTTCACGAGGTCGTAGCCGGTGACGTTCTTCATCACCCGCCCGCCGTTCTTCACCACGCGCCCCGACCCGTCGACGAAGCGCACGCCGATCAGGCTGTCGCGGCAGGCCCCCGCCGCGATGCGCCGCGGCCCCGAAACGTTGCACGCGACAACGCCGCCGAGGGTGGACTCGCCGGAGGAGCCGAGCAGCGGCCGGTGGTCCATCGGCTCGAACGGCAGGCGCTGGCCTTCGGCGGCGAGCATCGCCTCGACGGTCGACAGCCGGCATCCGGCGCCGGCGACCAGGGTCAGCGCCGCAGGCTCATAGAGCGCCACCCTGTCGAGCGCCGCCGTGGAGAGCCGGACATCCGCCTGCACCGCCCCGCCCAGCGCGCGCCGCGTCCCGCCGCCGACGATCTCCACCGCGCGCCGGTGCGCGGCGGCCTCGGCCACGGCGGCGGCGAACGCCGCCTCGTCGGCCGGCGTCTCGACAGCGGCGGGCGCGGCGGCGAGGGCTTCGGCGCTCACGCGGCGCGCTTCCGGTGGGCTTCGACCGTGTCGAGCGGGAACACCTTGCCGGGGTTCAGCCGCCAGTCGGGGTCGAAGGCGTCCTTCACCGCCATCTGGGCTTCCATGTCGTCGGCGGTGAACTGGGCGTGCATCAGGTCGCGCTTCTCGACGCCGACGCCGTGCTCGCCCGACAGGCACCCGCCCACCTCGACGCAGAGGCGCAGGATGTCGGCGCCGAAGGCCTCGACCTTCTCCAGCTCGCC
>RECW01000174.1 GCA_007693835.1 Paracoccaceae bacterium
CCGCCAGCGCGGCGAGCGCGCGCGGCAGCCGCTCGGCGGCGCGGTCGAGCCTCTGGCGCGGGCCGGCCAGCAGCGCGTCCGGCGCCGGCAGCAGCCGCCCCGTCGCCTCCAGCCGCTCGCGCCCCAGCCGCAGACCGCGCGACAGGGCGCGCAGGCGCCGCTCCTCCAGTCCGGCGAGCGCCGCGAGCAGGTCGCGCCGCACCGGCGCGGCCATTTCGGCGGCGGCGGTTGGGGTCGGAGCGCGGCGGTCGGCGGCGAAGTCGATCAGCGTGGTGTCGGTCTCGTGCCCGACCGCCGAGATCACCGGGATCGCGCTCGCCGCGACGGCTCGGACCACCTGCTCCTCGTTGAAGCCCCAGAGGTCTTCGACCGACCCGCCGCCGCGGGCGACGATCAGCACGTCGGGCCGCGGGATCGGCCCGGCCTCGGGCAGCGCGTTGAAGCCGCGCACGGCCGCCGCCACAGCCGGCGCGCAGGCCGGGCCCTGCACCGGCACGGGCCAGACGAGCACCGGCAGGGGAAACCGTTCGGACAGGCGGTGCAGGATGTCGCGAATCACCGCGCCCGAGGGCGACGTCACGACGCCGATGGCGCGCGGCAGGTAGGGCAGGGGGCGCTTGCGCGACTCGTCGAACAGGCCTTCGGCGGCGAGGGCGCGTTTCAGCTTCTCCAGCTTGGCGAGCAGCGCGCCCTCGCCGGCGTAGGACAGGCGCTCGATCACCAGCTGGTACTTCGATTGCCCGGCGAAGGTGGTCAGCCGGCCTTCGGCGATCACCTCGTCGCCTTCGGTCGGCTGGATCTCCAGCCGCGCGGCGACGCCTTTCCAGATCACCGCCGCCAGCACCGCGCGGTCGTCCTTCAGGTCGACGTAGACGTGGCCCGAGCCGCGGTGGCGGTTCACGCGTCCGAGTTCTCCGCGCACGCGCACCCGGCCGAAGCGATCCTCCAGCGTGCGCTTCACCGCTCCCGATATCTCGGAAACGGTGAATTCCGGCGCGTTCGCGCCTGCTGTATCATCGTGTGGCTCGAAGACGTCGGTCATCACGCCCTCGTCATGGACCCGTCATCCGCGCACGGCTAAGAAGCGCGCGCACGACGGTTAGCTTAACGCGGGTTCTCGGTCGACACGCGGGCCGGAGGTTTTTGATGAACGTCCTTATGCTCGGCGCGGGCGGCCGGGAGCACGCGCTGGCGTGGAAGATCGCGCAGTCGCCGCTGCTCGGCGATTTCTGGATCGCCCCGGGCTCCGACGCCATCGCGGCCCACGGCCGATGCGTCGCGCTCGATCCTTGCGACCCCGCCGCCGTCGCGGTTTTCGCCCGCGACCGTGGCATCGACCTGGCCGTGGTCGGGCCGGAGGCGCCGCTCGCCGCCGGCGTCTCCGACGCTCTGGAGGCGGCCGGCGTCGCGGTGTTCGGCCCCTCCGCCGCCGCCGCGCGGCTGGAGACGTCGAAGAGCTTCGCGAAGGAGGTCGCGGCCGCCTGTGGCGCGCCTACGGCCGCGTGGGCGCGGTTCGACGATCTGGCGCCGGCGCTCGCCCATGTCGCGGCGCAGGGCGCGCCGATCGTGGTGAAGGCCGACGGGCTCGCCGCCGGCAAGGGCGTGACGGTCGCCGCGACCGAGGCGGAGGCCGAGGCGGCGCTGCGGGCGGTTTTCGCCGCGCCGGGCGCGGCGGCGGTGGTCGAGGCCGTTCTGACCGGCGAGGAGGCGAGCCTGTTCGCGCTCTGCGACGGTGAGCGGACGATCGCCTTCGGGTCGGCGCAGGACCACAAGCGCGCCTTCGACGGCGATCTGGGCCCCAACACCGGCGGCATGGGCGCCTATGCGCCTGCGCCGGTGATGACGCCGGCCGTCGAGGCGCGCGCCATGGACGAAATCGTGCGCCCGGCGCTCGCCGAGATGGCGCGGCGCGGCGCGCCCTACCGCGGCGTGCTGTTCGCCGGCCTGATGATCGAGAACGGGGCGCCCTCTCTCATCGAGTTCAACGCCCGCTTCGGCGACCCCGAGACTCAGGTGCTGATGCTGCGCCTCGAAAGCGATCTTCTGCCTTTCCTGCACGGCGCGGCGATCGGCGAGTTGCCCGAAGCCGCCCCGGTCTGGCGCGACGTCGCGGCGGTGACCGTCACCATGGCGGCCCGCGGCTATCCCGGCGCCTACGCCTCGGGCGAGGCGATCCGCGGCGTGGGGGCGGCCGGGCGTATCGCCGGCGTGACCGTTTTCCACGCCGGCACGCGCCGCGCTGGGGCCGGCTGGGTCTCGGCCGGCGGGCGCGTGCTGAACGTCTCCGCGGTGGGCGGGTCGGTCGCGGAGGCGCAGGCGCGCGCCTACCGGGCCGTCGACACGATCCGCTGGCCGGGCGGCTTCTGCCGGCGCGACATCGGCTGGCGCGCCGTCGGCCGGCCTTGAACGCCGCGGGACGCGTCGAGCCTTCGCCGCGCGGCCCTCAAGGGCCGGGATCGCCGTTCAAGGCTTTCGCATGATCGACCGTCGTCTCCACCCGCTGATCGCCCGGGCGCTCGGGCCTGTCGGCGCAGCGCTCGCCGCGCGGGGCGTGCGGGCGGATCACGTGACGCTCGTCGGTTTCGCCGTCGGCCTCGCAGGCGTCGCGGCCGTCGCGGCGGGGGCGTTCGGCCTCGGGCTCGGGTTGATCCTCGCCAATCGGCTCGCCGACGGGCTCGACGGGGCCGTGGCGCGCGCCGCGGGGCCGACCGACCGGGGCGCGTTCCTCGACGTTGCGCTCGACTTCTTCTTCTACGCCGCCGTCCCGTTCGGCTTCGCGGTCGCCGATCCGGCGGCGAACGCCCTGCCGGCCGCCGCGCTGATCCTCGCCTTCGTCGGCACAGGCTCGAGCTTTCTGGCCTTCGCCTCGGTCGCGGCGAAGCGGGGCCTCTCGGCCGAGGCCTACCCCACGAAAGGCGTCTTCTACCTCGGCGGGTTGACGGAAGGCTTCGAGACCATCGCCGTCTTCGTCGCCATGTGCCTCTGGCCTCAGGGTTTTCCTCTGCTCGCCTGGAGTTTCGCCGCCCTCTGTCTGCTGACGACGCTGACGCGCTGGTTCGCCGGCTGGCGGACGTTCGGATAGGCGCTGCGGTCACACGCTCCTGCGCGCGAGCGCCACCAGCGCGGCGCGCAGCCCCGCCGCGTCGCGCACCGGCGTCATGAACTCGAGCCGCCGCACTTCGTCGCCGCAGGCGAGGTCGGCGCCTTCGGGATCGATCCCGGTCAGCGTCCAGTCGCCCGCGCCGCCGCCGGCGAGCCGCGCGTAATGCGCCACCGCCTCCCGGTGGTCCGCGTTCATGTGCGCCACCGCCGAGGCCTCGCCGTCCGCCAGCCCGTCGCAGGAGACGCGCGGCGCCAGATCCTGCGCGCTCAGGTCGTAGGCCTTGCCGAACCCGCCGTTGAAGTCGGCGCGCGCCGGGCGCACGCGGAAGAATCCGAAATCGCCGAAATCCGCGTAGAGCGCCGCTTTCGGGTGGCGCGCGAGATAGCGGCGGCGGGCGTCCGCATCCGCCGCGCGCGGCAGGCGCTCGGCGAGGCCGTAGAGCGTGATCCGCGGGTGCGCCAGCGGATCGCCGCGACCGGGTTCGCCGATCAGCAGCGCGCAGCGCGGGTCGGCGTCGAGCGCCGCGGTGTGCGTCGAGAGCGTCGAGACGAGGAAGACCGGCGCGCCGTCGATCTCGGTGGCGAGCGCGACGCGGCTCGCCATCGGCCAGCCGTCGCCCGGCGCGGCGGTGGCCAGCGATGCGAAGCGGGCCATCCGCACGAGCCGCTTGGCCGCGGCGCGGGCGGCGTCGTCGACGGGCCGGAGCGCGGCCTCGCGGTCGGTCATGGGAACTCCTGTCGCCGTTGCGCCGCCCCTGTTACAGGGCGGCGCGGCGCGGGAGAAGCCGGTCAGGCGGCGCGCAGCCGGTCGCGGCCGTGCGGCGCGTCGAAGTCGAGCACAGGGCCCGCCGGCACGACGCCCGTCGGATTGATCATGGTGTGCGAGGCGTAATAGTGCGTCTTGATGTGGTCCATCGCCACGGTCTCCGCCACGCCCGGGGTCTGGTGCAGTTCGCGCAGCCACCCGGACAGGTTGGGATAGTCCGCGATGCGGCGCAGGTTGCACTTGAAGTGGCCGTGATAGACGGCGTCGAAGCGCACCAGCGTGGTGAACAGGCGCCAGTCGGCCTCCGTCAGCCGGTCGCCCAGCAGATACCGGTTGCGCGACAGGCGATCCTCCAGAGCGTCGAGGGTCTCGAACAGCGGTCCGACGGCGGCCTCATAGGCGGCCTGCGTGGTGGCGAAGCCGGCGCGGTAGACGCCGTTGTTCACGGTCTCGTAGACCGTTGCGTTGATCGCGTCGATCTCGGCGCGGAGCGGGGCCGGGTAGAAGTCGCGCCGGTCGCCGGTCAGCCCGTCGAACGCGGAGTTGAACATGCGGATGATCTCGGCGCTTTCGTTCGAGACGATCGCGCCCGACAGCCGATCCCAGAGCACAGGCACCGTGACGCGGCCGGACGCCTTCGGATGCGCCCGCAGATAAACGTCGCGCATGAAGGTCTCGCCGAACAGCCTGTCGCCGGTGACGCCCGGAAAGTCCTGACGGAAGGTCCAGCCGTCCTCGAACATGTAGGGGGAGACGACGGATACGCCGATCAGGTCCTGAAGCCCTTTCAGCGTGCGGAAGATCAGCGTGCGATGCGCCCAGGGGCAGGCGAGCGACACGTAGAGATGGTAGCGGCCGGGTTCGGCCGCGAAACCGCCTTCGCCGCTCGGGCCGGGGCGGCCGTCCGGCGTGACCCAGTTGCGGAACCGCGCCGTATCGCGCTTGAACGCGCCGCCTGTCGCCTTGGTGTCGTACCAGTCCGTCTTCCACTCGCCGTCGATCAGCAGGCCCATTGTCAGCGCTCCCTCTGTCCGAGGCAGGAGATGGCTCTGGGCGCGCCCCGCTAAACCGCCGGCGACGCAGGAAACCGTTTCGCGATTTCGAACGATGGCATGTCAGGCGGCGATCCGCCGACGCCATAAGGCAAGGCTGGCGAGAGCGCCGAGCAAGAGGACGGCCGTCCCGGGCAGCGGGATCGCCGCCGGTTGCGTGGACAACCGCTCCGCCCCGAGGGTCGATCCATCGAGCGCGACCCGCAGCCCGGTCACGCCGCGGTTCTCGAAGAACAGCAGTTCGAACGGCAGCCGCCCACCCTCCGCAACGGAGAACGCCGTCTCCGTCGCGCCGAAGCTGCGCTGGTTCTCGTGCGCCGCGACCTGCGCGCCGGCGATCCAGAGGCCGAAGCCGTCGTCCGATTCGACCTTGAGCTTGTGGGCGCCCGGCGCGATGTCGATGAAGCCGGAGAACCGCAGGACGCTCGTCGTCATCGTCCTGTCAGGGCCGGTCAGCGACGCCGCGTCATGGCTGAGGAATTCGGATAGGCGCTTGTTGGAGGCGAGTGTGTTCTGGCCTGACGGATAATCGAACAGGGTGGCGCGGAACTGGGCGGTCGGGGCCGCGCCGGCGATCGCGGCTTGCGCGCGCGACAGGGACCAGACTTCGTTCACATCCCACATTTCGCCGTGCAGTCCCGCCCATGGATCGACGGGCGCGGCGGCGGCCGGGGGCGGGACGGGCGCGAACCAGATCGCGACGAAAACAAGCACGACAGGGCGCAACATGACGGAACTCCGAACAGCTCGCTGTCACATCGGCATGCGCTGGCGAGCGCGCAAGGATCGCCGTTCGTCATTTTTACTAGGGAATTCAGTTAAATACCTTGGATGTCGCCGTTCGTCGACGTCGCGGCGAGCGTGATGAGGCGGGTGCCCGCAGCATTCAGGCGCCGTTCCGCGACGGGTTCGTAGCCTTTCGCGCGCAACGCCGCCACGGGGTCGCCCGGCGCCTGACCGCTGAAGATCGGGACGCCGGCGCCGAAGGCGATCGGCTCCACCGTCAGGGTGATCTCGTCGACGCGCCCCTGTCGGTGGAACCAGTCGTGCACGGCGGCGCCGCCGAGAATGAGGCCGTCGCGGAGCGGTCGTCGGGATGCGACCAGGCGCGCGATGTCTTCGACCGTCAGGCCCTCGGGGTCGAGCCAGACCTGCGTCGGCGCGCGCCACTCGGGCGCCTTCGCGCCGTGGGTGAAGATCACGCGACGGCGGTCGGGGCGCGGCGCCGCCTCATGGGTCCCGCGTCCCATCACCGCCCAGTCGGCGGCCGCGACGGCGCCGAGAAACACCACCTGCTCCTCGGGGCTCGCCCAGTCGGCCGGCGGATGGCCGGGTTCGCGGGCGATGAACCCGTCCTCGGTCGACACGACGAGCAGCCTGAAGCGCATCTCTCACGTCACCTTGGCGCGGGCGTGGAACGCCGGCCGGTCCCAGCGCCCGCTGCTCAGGATGTCAGCCAGGCGCAGCGCAGCCTCGGCGACGTCGGTGAACCGCAGGTAAAGGGGCGCGAAACCGAAGCGCATGACGTCGGGCGCCCGGAAGTCGCCGATCACGCCTTCGGCGATCAGCGCCTGCATCACCGCGTAGCCCTGCGCATGCCGATAGGACACCTGGCTGCCGCGCGCCGCCGCCGGCGGGCTCACGAGCGTCAGCGACCCCATGGGCGCGAGGCGCGCGACCTCCGAGATGAAAAGCTCGGCGAGCGCGACCGACTTCTCGCGGACGAGCGCCATGTCGACGCCCTCGAACGCGTCGAGCGCCGCGTCCAGCGCGCTGAGCGAGAGAATCGGCGGCGTGCCGACCCGCATCCGCGCCGCGCCTTCGGCCGGCCGATAGGCCGGCTCGAACGCGAATGGCGCGGCGTGCCCGAGCCACCCCGAAAGCGCCGGGACCGCCTCTCCCGCAAGATCGGGCCGCACGTAGAGGAACGCCGGCGCGCCGGGACCGCCGTTCAGGTACTTGTAGCCGCAGCCGACGGCGAATTCGGCGCCGGAGGCCGTCAGATCGACCGGGAAGGCGCCTGTCGAGTGGGCCAGGTCCCACACCATCACCGCGCCTGCGGCGTGCGCCTTCGCCGTCACCGCCGCCATGTCGGCCTTGTGACCGGTGCGGTAGTCCACCTCCGTCAGCATCACGACGGCGGTGTCCGCGTCGATGGCCTCGGCGATCTCCGCACGCGGAACCAGCTTCAGCCGCCCGCGCCCGCGCAGCCCGTTCAGCCCTTCCGCCATGTAGAGATCGGTCGGGAAGTTGCCGTCGTCCGACAGGATCACGGCGCGCTCGGGCCGCATCGCGACGGCGGCGGCCAGCGCCTTGAACAGGTTCACGGAGGTCGAGTCGCCGACCGTGACCGAGCCGGGCGCGGCGCCGATCAGCCGGCCGATGCGGTCGCCCACCCGGTCCGGCAGGTCCATCCAGCCGTGGGCGTTCCAGCCGCGGATCAGGCTGCCGCCCCATTCCGTCGAGACCGTCGCGGCGACTCGTTCGGCGACGCCCTTCGGCAGCGGGCCGAGCGAGTTGCCGTCAAGGTAGATGAGGCCTTCCGGCAGGTGAAACAGCGCGCGCCGGTCGGCGAGCGGGTCGGCCGCGTCGAGCCGCGCCGCATCCGGCGCGGCGCCCCGATGGAGTTGGTCCGTCATCGCTCGGCCCTCCCCCAGGCCGCGCCAACCGTCGCGCCCGCCTTGACGCCCCGGCCTCCTGCGCCCCACGTTCTCCGCGCGCAGAAGGAGACTGGTCATGTATCAAACGATCATGGTTCCCGTCGATCTGGCCCATGCGGACCGACTGGAAAAGGCGATCGCCGCCGCCGCGACGCTCAGCCGCGTCAACGCCGCCACGCTGCACTTCGTCGGGGTGACGCCCGGCGCCCCGACCGAAGTGGCGCGCAATCCGGCCGCCTTCGCGGCGAAGCTTGAGAATTTCGCCGCCGTGCAGGGAGAGCTTCACGGGGTCCCGGTCAAGGCGCACGCGGTGGTCCACAACGACGTCGACCGCGCGCTCGACGACCAGATCAAGGCGCTCGGCGCGGATCTGGTGGTGATGGCGTCGCACAAGCCGGGGCTGAAGGAGTTCGTCCTCGGCTCGAACGCCGGCCACCTCGCCGCGCACAGCCCGATTTCGGTGTTCGTGGTGCGCTGAGCGGCGTTCGAAAGGCGACTTGCCTTATCCGGCGGCGCCGGTAGACTGCGCGGCATGTCGGACTTGCGCGCTCCCTCGGCGATCTTGGCGCTTCGTCCCGTCCTCGGCGGGCTGCTTCTGCTTAGCCGCCCCTGAGCGCGCCGGGCCTCTGCGGCGCGCGCTCGGGGGATTGAGCATGAGCGCCGCAGCCGCACCACCGACATTCAGGGAAGCCCGACCATGACCGACAGCCCCGCCGCCGACAGCGCGCCCGCCCCAGTCACCCCTGCGAAGGACCGCGTTCTCATTTTCGACACCACGCTTCGCGACGGCGAGCAGTCGCCCGGCGCGTCGATGACCCACGACGAGAAGCTGCGCATCGCGCTCCTGCTCGACGAGATGGGCGTCGACATCATCGAGGCCGGCTTCCCCATCGCCTCCGAGGGCGACTTCGAGGCGGTGCGCGCCGTCGCCAAGGCTGTGAAGAACGCCTCCGTCTGCGGCCTCTCGCGCGCCTCCAGGCGCGACATCGACCGCAACTGGGAGGCGGTCAGCCACGCGAAGCGCCCGCGCATCCACACCTTCATCTCCACCTCGCCGCTCCATATGAAATTCAAGCTCCAGATGGAGCCTGAACAGGTGCTGGAGAAGATCGCCGAGAGCGTCGCCTACGCCCGCAGCCTCTGCGACGACGTGCAGTGGTCGCCCGAGGACGGCACCCGCACCGAGCACGACTTTCTGGTCGAGGCCGTCCGCATCGCCATCGAGGCCGGCGCCACCACCATCAACATCCCCGACACGGTCGGCTACACCGCGCCGGGCGAGAGCGCCGCGATCATCCGGATGCTGCGCGAGCGCACGCCGGGCATCGAGAACGTCGTGATCTCGACCCACTGCCACAACGACCTCGGCATGGCGGTCGCCAACGCGCTGGCGGCGGTGGAGGCCGGCGCCCGGCAGATCGAGTGCACCATCAACGGCCTCGGCGAGCGGGCGGGCAACGCGGCGCTCGAGGAGGTGGTGATGGCGATGCGCGTGCGCGGCGACATCATGCCGTTCGAGACCCGCGTCGACACCACGCGCATCATGCAGGCGAGCCGTCTCGTTTCGGCCGTCACCGGCTTTCCGGTCCAGTTCAACAAGGCGATCGTCGGCAAGAACGCCTTCGCGCACGAGTCCGGCATCCATCAGGACGGCATGCTGAAGCACGCCGGCACCTATGAGATCATGCGGCCCGAGGACGTCGGGCTGACCGAATCGAACCTCGTGATGGGCAAGCACTCCGGCCGCCACGCCTTCCGCGAGAAGCTGAAGGCGCTCGGCTACGACCTCGGCGACAACGCCTTCGAGGACGCCTTCGTGCGCTTCAAGGCGCTGGCCGACCGCAAGAAGGAGGTGTTCGACGACGACCTCCGCGCCCTCGTCGACGACGCCACCACCTCCGTCGCCAACGACCGCATCCAGGTGAAGTTCCTGCGCGTGGTCTGCGGCACCGAAGCGCCGCAGTCGGCCGACCTCATCCTAGAGATCGACGGCGTCGAGCGCCGCCACACGTCCTCCGGCGACGGTCCGGTCGACGCCGCCTTCAACGCGGTGAAGGCGCTGGTTCCCCACACCGCGGCGCTGAAGCTCTATCAGGTGCATGCGGTGACCGACGGCACCGACGCGCAGGCCACCGTCTCGGTGCGGCTGGAGGAGGGCGGCAAGATCGTGACCGGCCAGGCCGCCGACACCGACACCATCGTCGCCTCGACGCGGGCCTACGTGAACGCCCTCAACAAGCTGCTGGTGCGCCGCGAGAAAAGCGCCCCGAGCGAGAGCATCACGGCGGCGGAGTAGGGGCGAGGCGGTCGCCCGAAAGGGCGGTCGCCAGTTCTCAAGGCGAACGCCAGTCGACCGGCCGCTGATCGAGCCTGCGCAGCGCGACGTTCACCGCAGTTGTTTTTCCGATGCGGTCAGGCCACGCGCCTCGCACCGCGGACGATCTGACGCCGGTGTAGTTCGAGTGGCGTCGTGGCTCCATGGCAGGCGGCGCCCGGAGAAGGACACAACCGCCATACGCGCCTTGCTTGATGTGCGCATGGCGATCGTTGAGGAACTGAGTTGAAAGCGCGCGGCCTCCCACATCTGGCCACCGACGCGCTGGCGTGTCAGCGCGCCTGAGCCGGGTCGGCCTGTCGTCCGACGGTCCGCAACCAGATGGTTTTTGCGGTCAGGCCTCCCGCCGCCTGCCGACCGCCGCCATGGCCGCCATGCCGCTGAAGAGCAGCCACCCTGCCGCCGGAAGCGGAATCGGCTGAACCTGACCGGTCAGGACGTCGAGATCGCCCGTCAGTTCGCCGACTAGGGGGCCTTGGAGCCGCACCCCGCCCGACAGGGCGAACGCGGAAACCAGCGTTGCGGTGCTGGAGAAGTCGACGTCTCCGAAAAACGACTTCGCGAAGAGGTTGACGTTGATGGTGGTCGGACCCTCGCTCAGGGGCGTCAGACCGAAAGTGAACGATACCGACAGATCGATTGGGGCTCGCGGCGTCTCGCCACCTCCAAACCCGGAGTCGATGAGGAAAAGTTCAGCCTCTTTCACCGCCCCGCCGGACTGCTCGAAGCCGAACGCGCCGATGCGCGGATCAATGAAGCCGTCATAAGCGACGCTGACGGAATCGACGTCCCGCGAGAAGGCGCGGAACGAGAGCGAATCAAAGAATCCTGTGGCGAGGAAGGACCCGTCCAGCGCGAAACCCAGCGTGATCGCGTCGGCGCCGGTCGGGGCTGTCAGTCGGTCCGTCCAGGATGCGCTCGCGGTGGTGATCCCAACGGTCTCGACCTCCTCGTCGAAGAACACATCCTGTTCCTGAAAGTTCTGCGCGCGAACGCCGAGCGTTCCCGGCCCCGACCGCGCCGAGGCGGCATGGCTGCTGCCGAGACCGTTAAAGTCATCCTCGGCGTCGATTGCGACCGCCACCGCCTCCGAGGTGCTGGAAAGTGTCTCGCTAGCTTCGACAAAGTTCGAAGTGAGGACGCTCACCCGATAGGCCACCGCCTGCGCCTCTACGGCTCCGACCGTCAACACAAAAGTCGCCGCGATCGACGTTGAAATCGCGGTATGGTTGAAAAACCTCATGGATGCACCTCCGTGGATATATTTGTTCCAAATTTGTAAAAGTGGCAGCGGTTAACGGTCAAGTTTATTCGGAGAACGCGGCGCCTGCTGCGGGGCGGCATGTGATCGTCTGCGCCGTGGGTTGCGGGGATATGTGCGCCATGCTCGGTCAGGGTCGCCGGCGCGCGCAGGATCCAGATCGGAGACGCGAAGCCAGTCTTCGGAAGCATGTCGTGGCGGACACCCGCCGGCCTGCCTCGGTCCCGATACATAGGGTGGAGATGCACCCGGGCGCCTGTCGCGACGGCGATGTCTTGATTTGATTCGTTCCGAAACGGTTTCAGGGCAAGGCGCGGCGGGCGCGGAGGGCGGCGCCGATCGTGCCGTCGTCGAGGTAGTCGAGCGCGCCGCCCACCGGCACGCCCTGCGCCAGCGAGGTGACGGCGACGCCGGTTCTCGCCAGCCGCTCGGCGACGTAGTGGGCCGTGGTCTGGCCGTCGACCGTGGCGTTGAGCGCGAGGATCACCTCGCGCGCGCCCGCGGCGCGCTCGACCAGCCGCGGGATGCGCAGCTGCTCGGGCCCCACGCCGTCGAGCGCCGAGAGCACCCCGCCGAGCACGTGATAGCGCCCGCGGAACGCGCCGCCGCGTTCGAGCGCCCAGAGATCGCCCACCTCCTCGACGACGCAGAGCAGCGCGGCGTCCCGGGTCTGGTCGAGGCAGATCGAGCAGAGCGGCCCGGTCGCGAGGTTGCCGCACTCGACGCAGAGGCGCGCCTCTGCGGCGACCTCCGCCATCGCCTCCGCGAGCGGGGCGAGCAGGGTGTCGCGGCGCTTGACCAGCGCCAGCGCCGCCCGGCGCGCCGAGCGCGGCCCGAGCCCCGGCAGCTTCGCCATTAGCTCGATCAGCCGCTGGACGGCGTCGTCGGCCATCGTCGTCAGTCGACGGCGCGGAAGGCGGACGCCTTGGCCAGCCGGTCGAGCGCGACCAGCTCCTTCAGCAGCGGGGCCATCGCCTCCAGCGGCAGCATGTTGGGGCCGTCGGACGGCGCGCGGTCGGGGTCGTCGTGGGCCTCGATGAAGAGGCCGGCGACGCCGACCGCGACGGCCGCCCGCGCCAGCACCGGCGCGAACTCGCGCTGCCCGCCAGACGCGCCGCCGAGACCGCCCGGCTGCTGGACCGCGTGGGTGGCGTCGAAGATCACCGGCCAGCCGGTGCGCGCCATGATCGGCAGGCTGCGGAAGTCGGTCACGAGCGTGTTGTAGCCGAAGCTCGCGCCGCGCTCGGTCAGCAGCACCGTGTCGTTCCCCGACTCGGAGATCTTCGCCGCGACGTGCGCCATGTCCCACGGCGCGAGGAACTGGCCTTTCTTCACGTTGATCACGCGACCCGTCCTCGCGGCGGCGACCAGCAGATCGGTCTGACGGCAGAGGAAGGCGGGGATCTGGAGGATGTCCACCGCCTCCGCCGCCGCGCGGCACTGGTCCTCGCTGTGGACGTCCGTCAGCACCGGCACGCCCAGCGCCTCCCGAATCTCCGCGAGGATCGCGAGGCCTGCCGCGAGCCCCACGCCCCGCGCCCCGCCGAGAGAGGAGCGGTTGGCCTTGTCGTAGGACGCCTTGAAGACGAACGCGACGCCTGCGGACGTCGCCGCCTCCTTGAGCGCGGCGGCCACCGTCATCGCGTGGTCGCGGCTTTCGATCTGGCAGGGGCCTGCGATCAGCGCGAAAGGCGCGTCGTTGCAGAACGGAACCGGCGTCGAAGGCCCAGCCGCCGTCACAGTCCGTTGCATGCCAAGCCCTCCTTCGCGCGGCCTACGCGCTCCAGCCATCCACGCCGAGACGCAGCGTCGCAAGACCCAGCGCCGCCACGACGACCGCCGCGCCGACGCGCAGCGCCGCGCCCGGCCCCTCCGTCGCGGCCCGCGCGCCGTAAGGCGCCGCGAAGGCCGCCGCGAGGGCCGCCGCCCCTGCGCCGGCCGGATTGACCGCCCCGACCGACAGCGCGAGCGGCGCCGGGGGCGCCAGCGCGAAAGCGAGCGTCGCCGACGCGGCGATCAGCACGCCGAGCCCCGCGGCGGCGCCGGCGGCCTCTCGCGCGCCGAGCCCGAGCATCCGCAGCGCAGGCGCCGCGAAGGCGCCGCCCCCGTTGGCGCCGACCGCCGACGCCGCGCCGAGCGCCAGCGCCGCGCCCATGCCAGCGGCGCCGAGAGGCGGCGCGGCGGCGCGCGCTCTGGGGTCGAGCAGAGCCCCGAGCAACCCGGCGACGCAGGCCGCGACGCCGATCACGAGCGCGAGCGTCGCCGGCGCCATCACGCTCGCGCCCCAGCCGCCGAGGCCGCCGCCCAGCGCGGCGAACGGCCCCCAGCGCAGCAGCAAGGCGCGGTCGAGATCGCCGGCCCGCCGGCGCGCCAGCGCGGCGCGCCCTGAAAGCAGCGCGATCGCGAGCAGCGCCGTGCCCGCCGCGACCGGCGCCAGCGCCGCGCCGCCGTCGAGGAAGGCGAGGATCAGCGGCGCCAAGGCCGCGCCCCCGCCCGTCCGCAACACGCCCGACAGCACGCCGGCGAAGGCTCCCGCCGCCACGAAGGCCGCGACCAGCATCAGGGTGTCCAGAAGCACCGCCATCAGGCCGCCGCCGCCTGCGGCGCGACCGCTGCGAGCGCCCGGCGCACAAGCTCGGGCCCTGCGCCCGGCCGGTGGGCCTCCTCCGACAGCATGCGCCGCCAGCGCCGCGCGCCGGGCCGCCCGGCGAACAGCCCGAGCATCGGGCGCGTCATCCGCGCCAGCGGCTCGCCCCGCGAGCGCTCTGCTTCGATGTAGGGCAGCATGGCCGCCACCGCGTCCTCCGCCGCCCGGTCGCGACCCGCCGCGCCGAAGACGCGCCGGTCGGCCGCGCCGAGAATCCCGACCGGGTCATGCCACGCCGCCCGGCCGACCATCGCTCCGTCGAGCCCCGCCGCCAACCGATCGAGGGCCGCGTCCAGCGTCGCGAGGCCGCCGTTGGCCACGATCACCAGGTCGGGCCGCGCCTGCTTCAGCGCCGCCACGAGCGGATGGTCCAGCGGCGGAACCTCCCGGTTCTCCTTGGGGCTCAGCCCGTCGAGCCACGCCTTGCGCGCGTGCACGACGAACCGGCGCACGCCCGCGGCCGCCACCGTCTCGACGAAGGCCGGCAGCGCCTCGGCCGGGTCCTGCTCGTCGACGCCGATGCGGCACTTGACCGTCACCTCGACAGGCGAGGCCGCGATCATCGCCGCGACGCAGTCGGCGACCAGCGCCGGCGTCCGCATCAGGCACGCGCCGAACGCGCCCGACTGGACGCGATCCGACGGGCAGCCGACGTTCAGATTGATCTCGGCGTAGCCGAAGGACGCGGCGCGGCGCACCGCCTCGGCGAGCAGCGCAGGATCCGACCCGCCGAGTTGCAGGGCGACCGGGCTCTCGGCGGGGGAGAAGGCGAGCAGCCGCTCCGCGTGGCCGTGGACGACGGCGGCGGCCGTCACCATCTCGGTGTAGAGCAGAGCCCGCCGGCTGAGCGCGCGATGGAGCATCCGGCAATGCCGGTCGGTCCAGTCCATCATCGGCGCCACGCAGAGGCGGTGGGCGTCGCAGGTCACTGGGTCCTCCTGTCGCTCATGGGGCTTTTCGGCCCGACGCCCTGACTACTCCGAAACCGCGCCGCCGCGCCACCGATCAGGCGACATCCCTCGCGGAGCGCTTCGCCAAGGCCGCTGCGAGGCCGGCGCGGCGTTCGCAGTGGCGCGCGGACGAACGCCGCGACGCGGCGCCCGGCCTCGTGGCGAACCGGAGGACGCGCCGTCATCGCGACCATTCTGCAACGCCTTCCGATGGAGGCGTCGGCGAGGCGCCCGGACGGCGGCCGCTCGGCCGACGGCGCGCGCTCTTCTCCGGCGGGCTGGCATGGCGGGTGTTGCGCGGCGCAAGAGCGACGCCATATCGTAGATCAGCCGGCGCCTGATGAGGGCCGGCGTCCGTAGTCGCTTTCGTGGAAAGGGCTCGCATGTCGCGCATGACCTTCGGCTCCCATCCGTTCCTGCTCGGGTTCGAGCAGCTCGATCGGCTGGTCGAGCGCACCGCCAAGAATGGCGAAAGCTATCCACCCTACAATATCGAGCAGCGGGGCGCGCACGCCTACCGCATCACGCTCGCCGTCGCGGGCTTCGCCGAGGAGGATCTGTCGATCACCCTCGAGGATCGTCAGTTGGTCGTTCGAGGCCGACAGGCGGATGAGGAAGGACCCGAGCGCGTGTTCCTGCACCGCGGCATCGCCACCCGCCAGTTCCAGCGCAGCTTCGTGCTCGCCGATGGGGTGGAGGTGACGGGTGCAGGGCTCGATCGGGGACTGCTGCACGTCGATCTTGAGCGTCGCGCGCCCGAAACCGTGGTGCGGACCATCCAGATCAGCCGACCCGCGTGACGCGTCAGGAGGACAGGATATGACTCATCCGAGCATGAAGCTGGGCGAAGGCGCGGGGCGCATCGTCTACATCCGCGCCGTTCCCGCGGCCGAACTGCCGCCAGCAGCACGGGCGCAGATCGGCGCGCAACCCGTCTACGCCATCCATGACGCGGAGGGTTCGCGGCTGGCGCTGGTGGTTGACCGGGCGGTCGCCTTCGCCGTCGCGCGCCAGAACGATCTCACTCCTGTCAGCGTCCATTGACGACGCGTGCGGGGCTCGGGCCCCGCACGAACGCCTTCGATATCGGACGCGACGCCTCGGGGAGACGTCATGCCCCCCAGGTTCGGACTGGGCCGCAGTCCATGTGGACGAAGTTCGAGCGGCTGTAGCTCCCGACGCCGCCCGACGACAGCTGGGTGGCGGCGCGCGCCATCTGGCGGACGCTGCGGCTCGAAAGGTGCAAGTCCGCCGCCATGCCGCGCGTGTGGTAGGAGTTTTCAGCGACCGCGCGGCTGTTCCGGCGCAGCATCGCGTTGGTCTGTCTGCTGCGATAGCCGGAGAACACCGTGTAGGGCTCGCTGGTGTCGAGAAGCCGGTGCGCCGCGCTCATGATGTCGATCACGTTCGGCGAGATGCGATGCACCGCGTCGTTGCGCCAGTCGCGCATCACATGGTCGATCTGGGCGAACACTTCCGGAATGTACTCGCCCTCGACCCAGTACACTGTCGACAGGCGGTCTCCGGTGTGCGGGTTCACAAGCTTGATCATGCGGATGTCGCCCGCATTGCGCAGCGTCGCCGGCGAGGCCAGGGCCGGCGCTGTGGCGCCGATCGCAGCGCATCCGGCGATGCCGCCCACAAGGCGCACGACATCCCTGCGCGATGGAATCGCGTCGATTTCCGTCACTGTCTCTCGTCCTCGTTCTGGTCTGGCGGGCTGTTGCTCGCTCGCTCTGCCGATCGTTCTTTTGTTATGCGGGCACGGTGACACGCGGTGTGATGGTGTTGCAAGTTGCCTTATTGCAGCGCGGTTAACGCGGCGGCGGGCGGCCCCACGGCCGGGTCGTGAGGTTCCGCCGCTGTCCGGCGTCGCCCGCCTCCGCCGCGCCTGTGGCCATTTTTCAAATGAAAGTCAGAAATATAGCCGTGCGACTCGGGATCGTTTGACAACCTGACCCGCCGCCGCGATCCTTGCGATCAGGAAGTGGCCGCGGAGCAACATATGTATTGCGCATTTCGCACGCTCACAGCATTGTCAATGGCATGTGCGCTCGCGACGGGGGCGCCGCGCGACGCCGGCGCGGCGGATGCGGCGCCGCGCCTGGCCGACTCCGCGCTGGCGGCCGTCTACGCCGAGCGCGCGAACGCGCCGATCTGGCTCGCCGAGGACGGCGCGCGCGCGACGGCTTTGCTCGATGCGCTGCGCGCGGCCGAGGACCATGCGCTGTCGGCGCGTCGCTACGCGCCGGGGCGTCTCGAGTCCTTGTTGCAGGCCGCGCAGGCGAGCGGCGACCCGGCCGCGGTCACCGAAGCCGAGACGGCCTTCACCGAGGCCTTTCTGCGGTACGCCGCCGACCTCGGCGCCGGCGCGTTGGAGCCCCGGCGCGTCTCGGCGGACATTCTCGTGGAGCCGCCGCGCCGGTCGGCGCCGTTGCTCCTGCGGGCGATGGCGGCGGCGGAGAATCCGGCCGCGCACCTCGCCGGCCTCGCGCCCGCCGACCCGGGCTACGCTGCGCTCAAACGGCTCTTCGGGGATCTTCGCGCAAAGTCCGGCGACGCGTGGGGGCCGCCGGTCGCCGAGGGTCCGTCGCTGCGCGAGGGCGACCGCGGCCCGCGCGTCGCAGCCTTGCGCGCGCGCCTAGAGGCCATGGGCGACGCCTTGGCGCCCTCCGACGCGCCGGCGGTCTACGACGGCGCCCTCGCTGCCGCGGTGCGCGCCTTCCAGCGTCGTCACGGTCTCAACGACGACGCCGTTGTCGGACCGCTGACGCTCGCGGCGCTGAACGTCACCCCCGCCGCCCGCGCCGCGCAGGTCGCCGTCAACATGGAGCGCATGCGCTGGACGAACCGGCCGCTCGACGCGCGGCGGATCGACGTCAATCTCGCAGACTTCAGCGTGACGATGTGGGAGGACGGCGCGGTCCGGTTCCACGAGCGCGCGGTCGTCGGCATGACTTCACGCCAGACGCCGGAGTTCTCCGACGAGATGTCGTATCTCGTCTTCAACCCGACATGGCACGTGCCGCGCAGCATCGCGGTGCGTGATCTGCTGCCGCGGTTGCAGGCCGACCCGGCCTATCTGGCGCGGAGCAACATGCGGCTGATCGGGACGGACGCGTTCCCGGCGCCGGCGGATCCCTCGTCGCACGACTTCAACGCCTACACCGCGCGCGACTTCCCGTATCGGATCCGGCAGAACCCGGACCCCGACAACGCGCTGGGGCGGGTGAAGTTCATGTTTCCCAATAACCTGGCGATCTATCTTCACGACACGCCGTCGCAACGCCTGTTCGCGCGCGACCAGCGCGCCTACAGCAGCGGTTGCGTGCGGGTGCGCGATCCGATGACGCTCGCCGCCCTGCTGCTCGCGCCGCAGATGAATGCGCCGGAGGAATTCATCGAGCGCGTGCTGGCGTCGGGGCGCGAGCGCTACGTCAATCTCGACCTGCGCATTCCGGTGCATCTGACCTACCGGACGGCGTGGATCGACGACTTCGGCCGCCCGCAGTTCCGCGCCGACGTGTACGGCCGTGACGCGCTGGTGCTCGACGCGTTGCGCGCCTTGGGGGTGGACGCGCCCGAGACCTGACCCGGCGCCCGGGCCGACGCGGCGAGCGTGCGCGGCGGCGATCCGCTCTCTGCGGCGCACGAACCGCATCGCCATGCATGCGCCCCGAGGCGGCAGGTCAGGCCGGCCTCTCCGCACGCCGGCGCAGGCGGCGTGGGGCGGCCGCCATCCGCCGCCAGACGCCCCGGCGAGACGGCGTCGAGCGTGTCCGGGGCCACAGGAGAACCGGCGGCCGGCGCGAGCGAAGCCGCCTCACGGGCCAGGAGAGCGACGCCGTCGCGCCCATGGAAAACCCGCCGGAGCATGGGCGCGCGACGGTCGACACCGGCGCCGACCACCGGGAAGGCTGCGGCGATGGCGAGGAAACGTCACTTCGCTCGACGCCGGTCCACCGCGAGAAACCGGCTGGCGGGGCTGTCGGCGTGACATCCGACATCGAGTCGCCTCGGCCCCCAAGGAAAAGCGAGCGGTGGGCTCACCCGGAGGACGAACGTCGTCAGACGTGCTGGCCGCCGTTGATCTCGATCTCGACGCCGGTGACGTAGCTGCTCTCGGCGGTGCAGAGATAATAGATCGTCCGCGCCACCTCCTCGGGTTTGCCGAGGCGGCGGAGGGGGATGGACTCGGCCAGCTTCTCGGTGCCGGGCGACAGGATCGCCGTCTCGATCTCGCCGGGCGCGATGGCGTTGACGCGGATGCCGTGGGGGCCGAAGTCCGCCGCCATCTCCCGCGTCAGCGCCGCCAGCGCCGCCTTCGATGTCGCATAGGCCGCGCCGGCGAAGGGGTGGACGCGCGCGCCGGCGATGGAGGTGACGTTGACGATCGCCCCCTGCGCCGCCTGAAGCTCGACGAAGAGCCCCCGCGCCAGCACCACCGACGAGAAGAAGTTGACGTGGAACACCCGGCCCCAGTCGCGCAGGGACGTCGTCAGCGTGTTCAGCCGCTCGCCGTTCGGCCCCTTCGGCGAGATCCCGGCGTTGTTCACCAGCGCGTCGAGCTTGCCGTGGGGCAGGCGGCGGCGGATCTCCTCGACGGCGCGCATGGTGTCGTCCGGCGAGGAGAGGTCGACCTGGACGTGGTCCTGCTCGCCGGCCTCCCACGGGCAGTCCTCGGGGAAGGGATGGCGCGAACAGGCGATCACCCGCCAGCCGGCGGATGAGAAGCGCTTCACCGTCGCGTGGCCGATCCCGCGGCTGGCGCCGGTGAGCAAGAGTGTTTTCCGAGCGGACGACTCAGACATCGGCGGGTCCTCCCGCGCAACGCCTAACACGGATCGCGCGGGTGCGGGAACGGACGCGGCGGTCGCGGGGCTTCAGGGGTTGAGGCGCGCGACGCTCCACCGCGCCGCCAGCGCGCTCTCGCGGGTCCAGCGGAAGCGGTCGTGCAGGCGGAACTCGCCGTCGGCCCAGAACTCGATCTCCAGCGGGCGGATGCGGTAGCCGCCCCAGTGCGGCGGGCGCGGCGGGCGCATGGGATAGCGGGCGGCGGTCTTCGCGGCCTCGGCCATCAGCGCGCCGCGGCTCGACAGGGGGCGCGACTGCTTCGAGGCCCAGGCGCCGATGCGGCTCTGGTAGGCGCGGCTTTCGTAGTAGGCGTCCGCCCTTTCCGCCTCGACCAGCTCGACAGGGCCGCGGGCGCGGATCTGCCGGCCGAGCGACTTCCAGTGCATGGTGAAGGCGGCGCGGGGGTTCTCGGTCAGCTCGCGCCCCTTCACGCTCTCGAAGTTCGTGTAGAACACGAAGGCGCCGGCTGCGCCCGCGCTCTCCACTTCCTTCAGCAACACCATGCGGACGTTGGGAAAACCGTCGGCGCCGGCGGTGGCGAGGGCGATGGCGTTGGGGTCGTTCAGCTCGGTTTCGGCGGCCTCGGCGAGCCAGGCGCGGGCGATGTCGAACGGGTCGTCGCCCGCGAAGAAGCCCGTCCGTCCGTCGTCCATCGTCGCTCTCCCAACCGCCTGAGCCAGACGTATAGAGGGCGGATCGCGGCCGGCAAGCGCGTCAGGCGGGCTTCTTCGCGTCGAAAGCCTCGGGCCGGGCGTCGCGCGCCATGTGGTCGAGCACGGCGTTGACGAACTTGGCCTCGCGGCCGGCGTCGAAGAACGCCTTCGCCACGTCGACGTATTCGACGATGGTCACGCGGGGCGGCGTCTCGGTGGTCAGCAGCTCCGCGCCCGCCGCCCGGAACAGGGCGCGCAGCGTCGGGTCGATGCGGTCGATGGGCCAGTTCTGCGCCAGCGCCGCGTCGGTCAGCTTGTCGATGCGCGCCTGCTCGCGCACCGCGCCGCGCAGGATGGCGTGGAAGTGGTCGATGTCGGCTTCACGGTACTGGTCGCCTTCGATCTCGGCGCCGATCCACCGGGTCTCGAACTCGATCTCGGTGGTCTTCAGGCCGCGCCCGGTCAGCTCCATCTGGTAGAGCGCCTGCACCGCCGAAAGCCGCGCCGCCGAGCGCCGCAGCCGCGCTTCGGCCCGCCGGTCGGGTTTCGCCTCGGTCATCGGTCAGGCCCGCGCGACGGGGGCGCCCGCCATGAGGATCTCGCCCTCGGCGGGGCGCGCGCCGGCGGGTTCGGAGAAACGCCGGGCGAGGGCGACAAGGTGCAGCGCCGCCGCAGCCGCGCCGCCGCCCTTGTCCATGCGCGCGGGGTCGGCGCGGACTTCGGCCTGCGCGCGGTTCTCGCAGGTGAGGACGCCGTTGCCGATGCAGAGCCCGCGCTCGACCGCGAGCAGCATCAGGCCGCGCGAACTGTCGTTGCACACGGTCTCGTAATGCGTGGTCTCGCCGCGGATCACGCAGCCGAGCGCCACGAAGGCGTCGTAGCGCCGCTCCGCCAGCCGGATCGCGGCGGGGATCTCCAGCGCGCCGGGCACCTCGACCGCCTCGTGGCGCGCGCCGACCTTGTCCAGCGTCGCCCGCGCGCCCGCCAGCAGGGCGTCGGCGATGGCGCGGTAGAAGGGCGCCGCGACGATCAGCACGCGCGGCGGCGCGTCGAAACGGGGGAGCGGCAGGGCGCCGTCCTGCTCGGCCATGTCGGTCAGCCTTCGGTTCGGGGTATGGCGCGCGTCTCTACGACGGAGAGGCCGTACCCCTCAAGCCCGATGATCCGCATGGCGGGCGAGTTGGTGAGCAGCACCATCTCCGAGACGCCGAGCGCGTTGAGGATCTGCGCGCCGACGCCGTAGTGCCGCAGCTCCTTGGGCGAGGCGCCGCGGGGGCGCAGGCGGTCGGTGATCAGGGTGGGCGAGAGATCGCGCAGCAGCACGACGCAGCCGCGCCCCGCCTCGGCGATGGCGCGCATCGCGTCCTGGACCTGCGTCGCCCGGTCGGGGTGGATCGCCAGAACGTCGTCCAGCGGGTCGAGCACGTGCATCCGCACCAGCGCCGGGCCGGGGGCGGTGAGGTCGCCGCGCACCAGCGCCAGATGCTCCGCGCCGCCGGGCTGGTCGGTGAAGACGCGCAGCGTCCAGGCGCCGCCGTGGCTCTGGATCGATTCGACCGCCGTCTCGCGGACGAGGTGGTCGTAGCGGCGGCGGTAGGCGATCAGGTCCGAGATCGCGCCGATCTTCAGCGCGTGGCGCTGGGCGAAGGCCACGAGGTCCGGCAGCCGCGCCATGGTGCCGTCGTCGTTCATGATCTCGCAGATCACGCCCGAGGGGTTCAGCCCCGCCAGCCGCGCGATGTCGACCGCCGCCTCCGTGTGTCCTGCGCGGACCAGCACGCCGCCCTCCCGCGCGCGGAGCGGGAACACGTGGCCGGGCGTCGCGATGTCCTGCGGTCCCGAAGTCGGGTCTATGGCGACCGAGATCGTCCGCGCGCGGTCATGGGCCGAGATGCCGGTGGTCACGCCCTCGCGGGCCTCGATGGAGACGGTGAAGGCGGTCTCGTGGCGCGACTGGTTGGCGGCGGCCA
>RECW01000275.1 GCA_007693835.1 Paracoccaceae bacterium
TCAGCGCACCCGCGCCTGCGCGACGACGCAGACGATCGTCTCCTCGCCGAGGCTTCGGCAGGCTTCGAGCCGGTGCAGACCTTCGACAAGCACGAAGCGGTCGCCGTCGGGGCGCACGCGGATGGGCACGCGCATCCCTTCCTCGAGAATGCTCTCGGCGAGGGCTGCGGCCTTGGCCGCGTCGAAGGACTGGCGGCGTTTCACCGGCACGTGGACCAGCGCCAGCGGGATGCTCGTTTTCTCCAGCATTGCTGCAGGAGACTGCGGCCGCTCCCCGGCGCCAAGCGGACCCGCCGCCGCAGGCGACGGCGCGCGGCCCTTCACGGCGCGGGCGCCGGTCGGGTAGAGCCCCTATATCGACAGCGCAGGCTTGGGGGAGGGCGACATGGGTTGGCTGGCGCGCGAGGTGGGCGGCTTGGCGCGACTTCTGCTCGGCCTGTTTTTGCTGCAGGCGGTGACGGCGCTCGCGACCTATGCGGCCCTCGCGACGGGGTTCGAGGCGAACTGGCCGCTGTTCGCCGGGCTGGCGGCGCTGGTGAGCGCGCTGGCGGCGCTCTGGGTGCGGGCGATCGCCGCATCGGAGCGCCGCCGCGCCGAAGCCCTGCTCGGGCAGCGCCACGAGAAGGAGAAGGAGGCGCTGCGCCAGCGCATGGAGCGGCGCCAACGCGAAGAGGCCAAGGCGCGCGAGAAGCTCGCCGCGAAGGCCGGGCGTCGCGGCGCGGCGTGGCGCGACACGCTGTTGATCGGCGGCGCGCTCGGCCTTGGCGGCGCCATGATGCTCACGCAGTTCTTCACGCTCGGGCTCGTCGCGGCGGCGACCGCCGGCGGGGCCGCGCTCGGCTACAGCGCGCGCGGGCGGCTCGAGCGCCGGCGTCTGGTGGAGGCCGAATACGCAGAGCTCCCCCCGGCGCAGACGTCAGGGCTGCTCGGCCGCGCCCGCCGGGCGGCGGCGGGCGAACGAAGCTGACGCGCCCCGCGCGCGATCCGGTGCAGGAGAACGGTCATGCGTCTCGCAATCGCCGCAGCCCTCATGGCGCTGCTCTTCGGGAAGGTCATGGCGGCGCCGCTCGACGGCGGCGCCATCCGGGGCTTCATCGTCGGGGCCACCGTCAGCGGCTCGATGCGCGACACGGGGCGGTTCGAGGAGTTCTTCGCGCCTGACGGAACCATTCGCGGCAGAGGCTATTCGGGTCGCTGGTCGATCGCCGGCGATCGCCTGTGTCTCGACTACGGCGACGGGCCGTCGTGCTGGCGCGTCGAGGCCGAGGGCGACGCCGTGCGCTGGCTCGAAAACGGCGGCGTCGCCGGCACAGGGCGCGTGACCCCGGGCAATCCGAACGGTTTCTGACGCGCCTTTGTGGGCGCCGACGGCCTGCGGCGTCGGGTGGTGGTGCGGACGGCGGGACTCGAACCCGCACTCCCGGAGGAAGCAGATTTTCGCACCACTTCGGCTTTCGCCGCCGCGCCCCTGGCAACGGGGACGCGTTCGTGGTCCGGACTGTCCCTTCGCCGTAGCGTCTCCGCCTTAGGCGCCGCCCGTCCAGTCTCTACACCTTCCCCCGGCCGGGCCGGAGGCTTGGCTCGGGATCGGCATGGGCCGGCGGCCCGACAGCTTTCCCCGACTTTGAGCGGTTCCACACCGCGGGTTTCCCCGCGGGCGCTCCCTTTGAAGTCTGCTGCGTCTACCCGTTTCGCCACGTCCGCATGGGCTTGGTGTGCCACACCGCCGGTCGCTTCGCCAGCCCGCGGCGCGCCGTCACGTCAGGGCGGCGCAGAAGCGGCCGATGCGGGCGCACGCCTCCTGCAACACCGAGTCGCAGGCGGCGTAGGAGATGCGGAAGGCGCCCGGATGACCGAACGCCGAGCCTGGCACCGTCGCAACCCCTTCCGCGGCCAGCAGTTCCGCGCAGAACGCCGCGTCGTCGTCGAGCCTCGCGCCCGACGGCGCGCGCCGCCCGAGCGCGCCCTCGCAGGAGGGCAGCACATAGAACGCCCCTTCCGGCGTCGGGCAGGAGAGGCCGGGCGTCGCCGAGAGGGCCGCAACCACGGCGTCGCGGCGCCGGCGGAAGGCGGCGACCGACTCGGCGAGGTGGGTTTGCGGGCCGGTCAGCGCGGCGATGGCCGCCCACTGGCTGACCGAGCTCGGGTTGGTGGTGCTCTGGGTCTGCACCGTGCGCATCGCGCCGATCAGCGCGCGCGGCCCTGCGCCGTAGCCGATGCGCCAGCCGGTCATGGCGTAGGCCTTCGAGACGCCGTTCACCGTCAGCGTGCGGTCCTTCAGCGCGGGCGCCGCCGCGGCGAAGGCCACGAAGCGGAACGGCGCGTAGGCGATGTGCTCGTACATCTCGTCGCTCATCACCCAGACGTGCGGCGCGCGCTCCAGCACGGCCGCGAGGGCGGCGCAGTCGGCCGCCGTGTAGCCTGCCCCCGACGGGTTGCCGGGCGAGTTCAGGATCAGCCACTTGGTCCGAGGCGTCAGCGCCGCGGCCAGCGTCTCGGGGCGCAGCCGGAAGCCGTCTTCGGCGCGGGTCGGCAGGATCACGGCCTCGCCGCCGCAGAGCCGCGCCATGTCGGGGTAGCTGACCCAGTAGGGCGCCGGGATCAGCACCTCGTCGCCGGGGTTCAGCGTGGCGAGGAGCGCGTTGAAGATCACCTGCTTGCCGCCGGTCGAGGCGATCACCTCGTCCATGGCGTAGGAGAGGCCGTTCTCGCGCGCGAGCTTCTCGCGGATCGCCTCCTTCAGGGCGGGCAGGCCGTCGGGGGCGGTGTAGCGGGTCTCGCCGCGGTCGATGGCCGCCTTGGCCGCCTCGCGCACGTGCAGCGGCGTGTCGAAGTCCGGCTCGCCCGCCGACAGCGCGATGACGTCGCGCCCCTCGGCCCGCATCGCGGCGGCCTGGGCGGTGATGGCCACTGTGGGCGAGGGCCGGACGCGGGACAGGGCGGCGGACAGGAACGACATGCGCGACCTCGGCGACGACGGGGGCGGCGCTCGGCCGGCGCGCCACTATGCGCGGGTCGCGAACGGCGGCAAGGGGGTCGCGCCCCGGTCGTCGCGCGGCGGCGCGCATGGTAAGCACCCTCCGGGGGAACGAAACGGAGGGAGACCGCCGCCATGGCCGACGCCTATTACAGCGACGAGCACGCGACCTTCGGCGACCGGGTGGCCGCGGCGCGGGAGGCCGCGGGGCTCAGCCAGGCGCAGCTGGCGCGCCGGCTCGGCGTCAAGCTGCAGACCGTGGCGAGCTGGGAGGCCGACCGCTCCGAGCCGCGCGCCAACCGGCTGCAGATGCTCGCGGGCATGCTGAACGTCTCGATGGTCTGGCTGATGACCGGGTCGGGCGAAGGCGTCTCGCCGCCCGCCGAGACGGTGACGCACAGCCTCGAGGCGCTGCTGACGGAGCTGCGCGAGACGCGGCTGGCGCAGGTGCGGCTCGCCGAACGGCTCGGGCGTCTGGAGAAGCGGCTGCGCGCCGCCGTCGACGCCGAGCGCGACCTCGCCGCGCCCGAGTGATCGCAGTCTGACGCCTCAGCGTCGTGTGGAGACGCAGCCGTCGAGCACCACCACTTCCTCCGCCGAGGTGTCCGGGGCCAGCCGCGCGAGGAACCCCTCGTCGCCGCGGCCGCGCCAGCGCCAGCCCGCCTGTTCGTCGAAGTCGACGTAGAACACGCCCGACGCCGCCGGCAGCTGACGCATAGGGATCAGCACGCCGTCGCGCTCGACCACGGCGTAGCCGTCGGGGCCCCGGCTGATGAAGGCGATCCGCAGCACCGCGCCGCCGTCGCAGATGAAGGTGTGCGTCTGCGCCTCCGGGAAGGTCTCGGCCGCGGCGGGCGCTGCGAGCAGGGCGAGGGCGAGTGCGAAGGGTTTCATCGGCCTGTCCTCAGGTCTTCGCCGCCGCGGCGGCTTCCGCGGGCGTGCGCAGCTCCAGCGCCAGCGCGTGGACCTTCTCGGCGAGCTCGGCCTCCAGCGCCTTGTGCACGGCGCGGCTGCGCGCGACCCGGCTCTCGCCTTCGAACGCGGGCGTGACGAGGCGGACGCGGAAATGCGTCTCGCCCCCCTCCCGCCAGCCGCCGTGGCCGCGGTGCTGCTCGCTTTCGTCGACGACGTCGAGCGCCGTCGGCGCGAAGGCCGCCTCCAGCTTCTTGCGCATCGTTTCGGCAACCGACATGTGGCACGCTCCCGTCCTTGGCCGCCCTGACAGGCGCGCTAGACTACGCGAACAGCCTGCCGGAGACGACCGACCATGCCGCCGCGTTCGCCGCTCGAATACGACGTCAGCGTGACCGCCGACAAGGCGCGGCGCGCCCGCCGGCGCGGCATGAACGGCGCGACCGGGGCCGGCGATCGGCTCTGCGAACACCCCCAGTGCGACCGGCCCGGCGTCTATCGCGCGCCGCGCGGGCCGGGCGAGGCCAACGGCTTCCGCTGGTTCTGTCTCGACCATGTGCGCGACTACAACGCGCGCTGGAACTTCTTCGCCGACTTCGACGATCACGCCTTCGAAGCGTTCATGGAGGGCCAGCGCGTCTGGGAGCGGCCGACATGGCGGCTCGGCAAGCCGCCGCCCGGCGTCGGCGGTCCCCACGCCGACGGCCGGGCGTGGGAGCGGTTCGGCTTCTCCGACCCGCTCGAGGTGCTGGGCGAGAACGCCACGCTGAACCCCGGCCGCGGCGCAGAGCGCGCCGCGCGCCGGCCGTCGCTGCCGCGCAACGTGGTCAGCGCGCTCGAAGTGCTCGGCGCCGCAGAGACCGAGACGCGGAGCGAGATCCGCCGTCGTTACCGCGCCCTGGTGAAGGACCTTCACCCGGACATGAACGGCGGCGACCGCAGCGAGGAGGGGCGCCTGCGCCGCGTGCTCTGGGCGTGGGAGCAGGTCAAGGCCGCCCGCTGCATCAGGGACTGAGCGGCCCGCGCGGCGCTCACGCGCCGTAGGAGCGCGGCATCCCCAGCACCCGCTCGCCGACGTAGGCGAGGATCAGGTTGGTCGAGATCGGCGCCACCTGATAGAGCCGCGTCTCGCGGAACTTGCGCTC
>RECW01000276.1 GCA_007693835.1 Paracoccaceae bacterium
CGCATCTGCGCGTGCCCGCCGTCGACCCGATCTACGACACCAAGTATTTCGGCGATGTGCTGATCGAGATCGGCAAGCGTATGGGCGGGCGCATGGCCGAATACTTCGAAATACTCGGCGACTCCGAGAACGTGCTGCGCCACATGGCGAAAGGCTTCGAGGCCAACCCCGGCGACAACGGCGTCGACGGATGGGACGCCTGGGTCGAGAAAGGGATCTGGTACAAGAAACCCTATCTCTGGCGGCTCCGCGACGGGGCGTTCTACGAGTGGGACGGGCGCGACTACGCCCGCGAGATGAACGCCGAGGAGGTGAAGGCGACGCTGCTTCGCACACCGTCCGGCAAGTTCGAGTTCCGCTCGGGCCTGCTCGCCGCCAACGCCGACTGGATCGCCGAAAGGACCGGGCGCGACCCCGAACGCCTCATGTTCCCGATCTGGGAGGAGCCGGCGCACCCCGGCGGCGGCGACCTGTACCTCAGCACGCCGAAGCTCGCGCTGCACGCCGAGGGCCGCGGCGCCAACATCCCGATGGTCATCGCCCATCTGCAGCCGGCGCTGGGCGGGCGCGGCGAGGCCTTCGTGGAGATACACCCCGCGACCGCCGCCGCGCGCGGCGTCGCCGACGGCGACCGGGTGCGGATCAGCTCATCGGTGGGCGCCACCGAGGCGCGCTGCCGCGTGTTCGAAGGCACGCGGCCCGACACCATCGTGCTGCCGATGGAGTACGGGCACTGGGCCGGCGGGCGCTGGTCGAGCGCCGTGCCGACCGGCCATTCAGGCGATTGCACCGTCAACCAGTCCGACCGGGTGACCGGCCAGTGCATGTACTACTCCACCAAAGTCACCGTCTCGAAGGCCTGAGGAGCGCGCCGACATGCCCAAGTGGGGAATGGTCATCGACCTGGAAAAGTGCACCGGCTGTCAGGCCTGCTCGACGGCCTGCGCCATGGAGAACGACCGCCTGCCGGGGGAAAGCTGGCAGGACGTGCTCTACCACACCGAAGGCGCCTATCCGAACGTCAAGATGAAGTGGCTGCCGCGGCCCTGCATGCAGTGCGAGAACCCGTCCTGCGTCTCGGTCTGCCCGACCAAGGCCACCTACAAGACCGACGACGGCGTGGTGCTGGTGGATTGGGACAAGTGCATCGGCTGCAAGTACTGCATGGTCGCCTGCCCCTACGGCGTGCGTTTCTACTCCGACGAGCGGCCGCTGATCGAGCCGGACCTGAAGGCGATCTTCCCCGGCGACGAGCGGCGCACCTGGAACCCGCCTTACGCCATGCCGGAGCATGTGCAGAACGCCAAGCTCGGCATCGGGATCCAGCCGAAGGGCGTCGTGTCGAAATGCACCTTCTGCTACCACAAGATCAGCCAGGCGCCGGCGGGCGTCGCCGATCTCGACGAGGACATCCCCGAGACCAAGGAATACACGCCCGCCTGCGTGCGCGTCTGCCCGCCGAAGGCGCGGTATTTCGGCGACCTCGACAACCCGGAGTCCAACGTCAACCGGCTGATCGCCGAGAAGGGCGGCGTGCGGCTCAAGGAGGAGACCGGCAACAAGCCCAAGGTCTACTACCTTGCAGGCGGCGGCAGCCCTGTCGTGCCCGGCCAGCGCTCGGCGCGCACGTAAGGAGAGCGGATCATGGCGACTTACGACGGTTTCGACGCGCCGCGCGGCGGCCTCGACGGGCGGCTCGGGCTGATCATCGGCGGGGTCTGCGCGCTGGGCTTCCTGATCTGCCTCTGGATCGTGGTTTCGGCGCTGATGGAGCGCGGCCACGCCATCTACAACACCACTTCCGACGGCGTGATGTGGGGGGTGCCGATCGTCACCTACGACTTCTTCATGCTGCTCTCGGTGGGCGTCGCGGCCATCGCCTCGCTGTCGCTCGCCTTCGGGATCGGGCTGTTTCGCAACGTGGTGGGCCATGCGCTGTGGATGGCGCTGGCCTGCGTCACCGCGGGCGGCGTCGCGCTGTTTCTGGAGCTCGGCTATCCGCTCAGGGCGATGCTGATGATCCTGCCCTCCTTCGCCATCGCCTCGCCGCTGTGGTGGAAGGTGCTGTTCGTGTTCATCTACGTCCCCGTCCTCGTCGCGCTGCTCTGGCGCGAGCAGCATGGCGCGCATCGCGAGCAGGACTGGCTGGGCGTGACGCTGTTCCTGACGGCCGTGCTGCTCGCGCTGACTTCCGGGTCGGTCTACGGCGCGATGTCGATGCGGCCGTTCTGGTTCGGCGGTCATGTGCAGGTGGCGTTCCTGGTGGAGTCGGCGGTGGCGGGCTTCGCGCTGGCCATGCTGCTCTCGGGCGGGAACGCGAGCGAGACCGGGCGCGTGGCGTCGCGGTTCTTCGGCTTCGCGCTGGGGCTGCATCTGGCGATGGTCGCCTCGCGCACGCTGACCGGGCTCTACGCGAATCTGGAGGGGCTTCAGGTCTGGGAGAAGACGATCACGCAACCCTGGATCTACATCGAGGTGATCCTCTGCATCGCGCTCCCGCTCGCCATCCTCGCCTCGAAGCTGCGCGAGAACAACGCGCTGCTGGCGGCGGCGGGCGTGCTGGCGCTGATCGGGCTCTATATCGGCCATTACGAGTTCATCGTCGGCGGCCAGCTCGCGCCGCTGTTCAAGGGAGCCTGGGTGCCGGGGCTGATCCCCTACACGCCGTCCTTCCACGAATGGATGCTGGCGCCGTTGTCGGCCTTCCTCGTGGGGGCGGTCTATTTCATCGGCTCGGGCCTGATGCGCCTCGACCCGGTGTCCACCCGTGAGGGATGACGCGCCGGGCGCGGCGGCGGCGGAAAGCGCCGCCGCCGCGTGGTCGGACTTCTTCCTGACCTTCGCCCGCGCCTTCGCCCGGCCCGAGGGCGCCGACTGGTTCGCGGCGATGCGCGATCACCTGCCCGAAGCGCTCGGCGAGCTCTGCGCGATGCTGGGCGTGGCGGGGGCCGATCTGATCGACGCCTACCGCGCCGAGATGGCGGCCGTTCCGGACGCCGAGGCGCTGTCGGTCGCCTACGCCGGGCTGTTCCTGACGCCCCCCGCCCCGGTTCCGATCAACACGGGCCTCTATCTCGACGGCTCGGTGATGGGGCCGAGCGAGGTGGATCTCACCCTGCGCTACGCCGCCGAAGGGCTCGGCAAGGCGGCGGGGTTTCGCGACCTGAACGACCATGTTTCGGCGCAGCTCGATTTCGCCGCCTGGCTCTACGGCCGCGCGGCGGAGACGGGCGAGACCGCGCCGGCGCTGGCCTTTCTCGCCGATTATCCCGACCGCTGGGCGCCGGCGCTGGCCGAGGCGCTGGATGCGGCGGGAGACCGGCCGGCGCCGTGGCGCCCGCTCGCGCATCTGCTGGTCCGCGCGGTGGACGCGGCGCTCGGCTGAGCGTCAGGGCCGGGCGCGGCAGTCCTCGCAGAGCGCGAGCCGCGCCAGCAGTTCCGGGTTCTGCGCCGCCCAGCCGTCGGCCGCGAGCCGCGCCCGCACCTGATCGAGCGACCGGCGCGAGCCGAAGCGGGCGCCGCAGTCCGGGCAGGTCGCCGGAGCGTCCTCGGCGAGGATGACGGGCGCGGCGGGCGGCGCGAGACGGGGCAGCGGCGCGAGTGCGCCTTCGGGGCAAATCTCGACGCAGAGGCCGCATTGCACGCACGCGTCCTCCCTGAAGACGAGCGCCACGCCCTCGGCCCCGCGCGCCAGCGCGCCGGTCGGGCACTCGGGCGTGCAGGCGAAGCAGAGCGTGCAGGCCTGCGAGACCGTGACCGCGCCAGCCGGCGCCCCCGCCGGCAGAGGGAGCGGCGCGTCGCCGTTCCAACCGCCCGCGACGCGCGCGAGATGGGCGAGGCAGGCGCGCATCCGCAGGCCCCGCGGCGCCGACCAGTCGAGATCGGCGAGCGGCGGCCTGACCGGCGCGCGCGGCGGCGCGTCGCCCTCGACGCCGACCAGACGCGGCTCGACCCCGATCGCCGTCAGCATCGCCCGCACGACCGCGACCACCGCCAGCGCGGCCGTCGAGGCGGCGGGATCGGCGGGCGCGAGGGAGACGGTAATCGCGCCGAGGGCCAGCGCGGCCAGCGCGTGCTCGGCGTCGAGCGCCTCGGTCGCGACAGCCGCGCCGGCGTCGCGCGCGCTCGCCACCGAAAGGGCGAGCGGCGCGCCCGGGCGGCGCCGGATCTCGGCGGCGATGGCGGCGAGCGCCGGGTCCGGCGCGGCCGAGCGGCGCCTCGCGGTCGCGCGGGCCGTCTCAAGCGCCGACATCGCCATGGCGTCCTCCCGCGTCGCGCCTTCCCGAGAAGGAGAGGCTAACCGCGGATCGTCGCGGGGGGAACGGCGTCAGGCGGTTTTCAGCACGCCCTGCAACTCCTCCGCGCTCGGCGCCTTGCCGGAGACCTTGACGACGCCGTCGACCGTCAGGGCGGGGGTGATCAGGATCCCTGCGTCGGTGATGGCGGCGCGGTCGGTGATCTTCTCCAGCGTGTAGTCGAGGCCGAGGGCCCTGGCGGCGGCGTCGGCGTTGGCTTCCAGCCGGTTGCACTTCGCGCAGCCGGTTCCGTAGACCTTGAGCGAAACCATGACGATCCTCCTTCAGAGGGTGAGATACGCGCCGTAGATCAACCCCGCGAGGGTGGCCATCGCCACGACGAGCGCGACGTAGACGGCGGTTTTCCGCGTGCCCATGATCGCGCGGATCGCGAGCATGTTGGGCAGGGACAGGGCGGGGCCGGCGAGCAGCAGCGCCAGCGACGGACCTTCGCCCATGCCGGCGGCGCGCAGGCCCTGCACGATGGGCACTTCGGTCAGTGTGGCGAAATACATCAGGCTGCCGACGACCGAGCCGAAGAGGTTTGCGCGCAGGCTCTCGCCGCCGACCAGCGCCGCCACCCAGCGTCCGGGGATCAGCCCCGCCTCGCCGGGGCGGCCGAGCAGGAAGCCCGCGACGAAGACGCCGACGACCAGCAGCGGCAGGATCTGCTTGGCGAAGCCCCAGCTCTCGGCCATCCAGTCGC
>RECW01000278.1 GCA_007693835.1 Paracoccaceae bacterium
TGGTGGGTGTAACAGGGCTCGAACCTGTGACCCGCTGATTAAGAGTCAGCTGCTCTACCAACTGAGCTATACACCCCCGCCCCCCTGTGACCCCAGCGAAGACTGTCGGGGCGTCGGCGGCGCGCGACAAGGGCATCGATCATCGATGCGACTTCCCGCGCGGCACGAGGTGTCACGTCGCGCGCGCCGGGTCAAGAGGGCGCGCTTGCGCCCGAGACGCCGCGTTGACACACCCGTCGCGCCTCGCCCATCGTCTGTCCGACGTCGCGGAGGGCGCAGATGGACGGCGAGACGATGGATGTCGACACGGCCGGCGGCGAGAGCGCCGGCGCGTCCGCCACGGCGCAGCATGGCTTGCGCGGCTGCTGGTTCTGGCTTCTCCCGCTGGGCGTCCTGCTGATCGTCGGCGGGCTCATCGCCCTCGCCGCGCCGATGCTGACCGCCATGGCCGCGACCAAGTGGATCGGCGTCGCCTTCGCCATCGGCGGCGCGGCGCAACTGCTGCAGGCGGTGTCGGCGCGCGGGTGGCGGGGCGTCACGATGCGGCTGCTCGAGGCGGTCGTGTTCCTCGTCGGCGCCTTCATCCTGATCTTCAAGCCGCTCGAGGGCGTGGTCGCCCTCGCGGTGATCGCGGCGGCGATGATGCTCGCGTCGGGCTTCATCGAGATCGCCGCCGGCTTTCAGGTGCGGCGCGAGGCGGGGTGGCTCTGGCTCGTCGGCGGCGGCGCGCTGTCGGCGATGGCGGGGCTGGCGCTGCTGCTCCTGAACCCGGCCGACCAGATCGCGTTCCTCGGCTTCATCGTCGCCGCGGCGCTGATCGTCGAGGGGCTGGGCATGCTCGGCCTCGCCTTCGCCGTGCGCAAGGCGTGCCGGTCGTGACGCCCGCGACGGTTCGGAGGGCGGCCCGATGACCATGGCCCTGATCTCCCACCCCGACTGCCTCGACCACGAGACCCCGCCCGGCCACCCCGAGCGCGCGGACCGGCTGCGGGTGCTCGACCGGGTGCTCGGCGACGAGGCGTTCATGCACCTCGTGCGGGTCGAGGCGCCGCTGGCCGAAGACGCGCACATCCTGCGCTGCCATCCGCGCAGCCACCTCGACAAGCTGGAGAAGGCCGTCCCGGAGACCGGCGACCGGGCCATCGACGCCGACACCCACATGTCGCCGCGCTCGCTCATCGCCGCGCGCCGCGCCGCGGGCGCCAACGTGCTGGCGGTCGACATGGTGCTGTCGGGCGAAGTGGAGGCCGCGTTCTGCGCCGTCCGGCCGCCCGGCCACCACGCCGAGACCGTGCGCGCCATGGGGTTCTGCTTCTTCAACAACGCCGCCGTCGGCGCGCTCCACGCGGTCGAGCATCACGGGCTCCACCGCGTCGCGATCATCGACTTCGACGTGCACCACGGCAACGGCACCCAGGAGATCTTCGAGCGCGACGGGCGGGTGTTCTACGCCTCGACGCACGAATGGCCGCTCTATCCCGGCACCGGCGCGGCGCACGAGACCGGCGTCGGCAACATCCTGAACGCTCCCCTGCCCGGCCTGTCGGGCTCGGCGGAATTCCGTTCGGCGATGGAGAACCAGGTGCTGCCGGCGCTGGAGCGGTTCCGCCCGGAACTCGTCTACATCTCCGCGGGTTTCGACGCCCACGCCCGCGACCCCCTGTCCACCCTGCAGCTTTCCGAGCGGGATTTCGTCTGGGCGACGCACGCGCTATGCGACCTCGCCGAGGCGCACGCCGGGGGGCGGGTGGTCTCCACCCTCGAAGGCGGCTACGACCTCGAAGGGCTCGCGCGCTCGGCGGCGGCCCATGTGAAGGTGCTTATGGAGCGGGCGGGATGAGCAAGGCCGATCCGGCGATCGCGAAGATGAGCTTCGAGGAGGCGATGGCGGCGCTGGAGGCCATCGTCGACACGCTGGAGAAGGGCGAGGCGCCGCTGGAGGAGTCCATCGCCCTCTACGAGCGCGGCGCGAAGCTGAAGGCCCACTGCGAGGCGCGGCTGAAGGACGCGGAGCTGCGCGTCGAGAAGATCGTGCAGGGCGCGGACGGCGCGGCCGTCGGCGTCGAACCCTTCCCCACCGAATGATCTCCGGCATGTCATGACCGCCTTCGAGGATCGCCTGCGCCGCGCCGCCGCGCGGACCGAGGCCGCTCTCGACGCGGCGCTGCCGCCAGTGGGCGAGGACGGCGTCGGGCGGCTGGCGGCGGCGATGCGCCATGCGGCGCTCGGCGGGGGCAAGCGGCTGCGCGGCTTCCTCGCGATCGAGGCGGCGGCCCTCTTCGACGCCGACCCCGCGGGCGCCGACCGCGTCGCGGCGTCGGTCGAGTGCCTGCACGCCTACAGCCTCGTGCATGACGACCTGCCCTGCATGGACGACGACGCGCTGCGCCGCGGCAAGCCCACGGTCCATGTGGCCTGGGACGAGGCGACCGCCGTGCTCGCCGGCGACGCGCTGCAGACGCTCGCCTTCGAGCTTCTCGTCGACCCCGCGACCCACCCCGACGCGGCCGTGCGCGCCGAGCTTGCGCTGGCGCTCGCCCGCGCCTCCGGCGTCGCCGGCATGGTCGGCGGTCAGGTTCTCGACATCGCGGCCGAGACCGCCGGCGCGCCGCTCGACGCGGACGCCATCGCCGCGCTCCAGCACCTGAAGACCGGGGCGCTGATCGGCTTCGCGGCGGAGGCCGGGGCGATCCTCGGGCGGGCCGCGCCGGAGGATCGCGCGCGGCTCGCCGGCTTCGCCCGCGACCTCGGCGCTGCGTTTCAAATCCGTGACGATCTGCTAGACGTTGAGGGCGATGCGGAGGCGGCGGGCAAGCGGCTCGGCAAGGACGCGGCGGCGGGCAAGGCGACCTTCGTCTCGACGCTCGGTGTCGAGGGGGCGCGGGCCCGCGCTGCGGCGTTGGCCGACCGCGCGGCCTCGGCGCTCGCGCCTTACGGATCGCGCGCCGACGCGCTTGCGGCGGCCGCGGCCTATGCGGTGACCCGACGGGCCTGACCCGTCCACAACAAGCCGGCGGGTGTGACCCGTCCATCAAGAACCGGCGCGCGGCCCGGCGCGCGCCCCAAGACGGAGGAGACGCCCCGTGTCCGACCCCACCCGCCCCGAGACGCCGCTGCTCGACACCGTCTCCTCCCCCGCCGACCTCAAGCGGATGTCGGACGCGCAGTTGCGCAAGCTGGCGGACGAGTTGCGGCAGGAGACGATCTCGGCGGTCTCGGTCACCGGCGGCCACCTCGGCGCGGGGCTCGGCGTGGTGGAGATGACGGTGGCGATCCACGCGGTCTTCGACACGCCCAAGGACAAGCTGATCTGGGACGTCGGCCACCAGTGCTACCCGCACAAGATCCTCACCGGCCGGCGCGACCGCATCCGCACGCTGCGCATGGGCGGCGGTCTCTCGGGCTTCACCAAGCGCAGCGAGAGCGAATACGACCCGTTCGGCGCCGCGCATTCCTCCACCTCGATCTCGGCGGCGCTGGGCTTCGCCACGGCGCGCGACCTCGGGCAGGACGCGCAGAACGGCGACGCCATCGCGGTGATCGGCGACGGCGCGATCTCGGCGGGCATGGCCTACGAGGCGATGAACAACGCCGGCCACCAGAAGCGCCGGCTGATCGTCATCCTGAACGACAACGAGATGTCCATCGCGCCGCCCGTCGGCGCCATGTCGACCTACCTGACGAGCCTGTGGACCTCCAACCCCTTCCAGGACATCCGCAAGGTCGCCAAGACCGGCATCCACATGCTGCCCCCCGGCCTGCGCGAAGGCGCGCGGCGGGCGCACGAGCTGGTCAAGGGCATGGCCGTCGGCGGCACGCTGTTCGAGGAGCTCGGCTTCTCCTACGTCGGCCCCATCGACGGGCACGACATGGGGCAGCTGCTCTCGGTGCTGCGCACGGTGAAGGCGCGCGCCGAGGGCCCGGTGCTGATCCATGCGCTGACCAAGAAGGGCAAGGGCTACCAGCCCGCCGAGGAGTCGCCCGACAAGGGCCACGCCCGCGCGAAGTTCGACGTCGTCACCGGCGCGCAGCAGAAGGCGCCCTCCAACGCCCCCGCCTACACCAAGGTCTTCGCGACGGGTCTGATCAAGGAGGCCGAGCACGACGACCGCATCGTCGCCGTCACCGCCGCCATGCCCGACGGCACGGGGTTGAACCTGTTCGCCGAGCGCTTCCCGGCGCGGTGCTTCGACGTCGGCATCGCCGAGCAGCACGCGGTGACCTATTGCGCCGGCATGGCGGCGGGGGGGCTGAAGCCCTTCTGCGCGATCTACTCCACCTTCCTGCAGCGCGGCTACGACCAGGTGGTGCACGACGTGGCGATCCAGCGCCTGCCGGTGCGCTTCGCCATCGACCGCGCCGGCCTCGTCGGCGCCGACGGCGCGACCCACGCCGGCAGCTTCGACGTGGGCTATCTCTCCAACCTGCCCGGCTTCGTGGTGATGGCGGCGGCCGACGAAGCGGAGTTGATGCACATGGTCGCGACCGCCGCGGCGCTCGACGACCGCCCCTCCGCCTTCCGCTTCCCGCGCGGCGAGGGGATCGGCGTCGAGATGCCCGAGCGGGGCACGCCGCTCGAGATCGGCAAGGGGCGCATCATGAAGGAGGGGACGAAGATCGCCATCCTCTCCTTCGGCGCGCGGATGCAGGAGGCGCTGAAGGCGGCGGAGGAGCTCGACGCCCGCGGCCTCTCCACCACCGTCGCCGACGCGCGGTTCTCGAAGCCGCTCGACCGGGACCTCGTGCTGCGGCTGGCGCGCGAGCACGAGGCGTTGATCACGGTCGAGGAAGGCGCGGTCGGCGGCTTCGGCAGCCACGTGCTGCAACTGCTCGCGATGGAGGGCGTGCTCGACGCAGGCCTCCGCGTGCGGCCGATGGTGTTCCCCGACATCTTCATCGACCAGGACAGCCCGGCGAAGATGTACGAGGTGGCGGCGATGAACGCCCCGCAGATCGTGGCGACGGCGATGGCCGCGCTGGGCGTGGAGGCGGAG
>RECW01000143.1 GCA_007693835.1 Paracoccaceae bacterium
GTGTAGCCGCGCGCCTGCAGCAGCGCGCCGAGCGCGGCCCCCGCCAGCCCCTTGCCGAGCGACGAGACCACGCCGCCGGTGATGAAGATGTAGCGCGCCATCGGGGCTCTCCGCGAAAACAGGCAGGAGCGCCCCGGTCGCCGGACCGGGCGGGGCGCCGTTCGGATTCACGGGATCAAGGGCATACCCTATCCGCCGCCGCGCCTCAATCTCCGGGCGAGCGCGGGGCCGGCTGCGGCTACTCCGGCGACGGCGGCGCGAGGGGGCCGTCCGCCGGCGGCGGCATCGGACCGCCGATGGGCGGCAGCACCGGCGTGAAGTCGAGGCCCGAGGGCGGGGCGATCGGCTGTTCGGTCGACTCGATCACGGCGCTGGCCCCGCGGTCGCGCGCCGCGAGCACGGTGAGACCGAGGCTCGTGCAGATGAAGGCGATCGCCAGAAACCACGTCATCTTGGAGAGGGCGGTCGCCGCGCCGCGGCTCGTCATCATGCCGCCGCCGCCCCCGCCCATGCCGAGCGCCCCGCCTTCCGAGCGCTGAAGCAGCACCACCGCGATCAGGAACAGCGCCAGGATGAGGTGGACGACGAGAACGACCTGTTCCATGAAAAGACGCGCCTCTGGCCGGTGCGGCGGCTCCGCGCCGCCGGTCGCGCGTCCTGTAACCGCGCGGGCCGCCCTTGTCGAGAGAACGGCCCGCCGGCGGCCTCAGCGGCTGTCGCGCTTGGCCTGCGCGTTCTTGACGAACTGGCTGACGCGACCGGCTTCCCGCGCGCTGCCGATGCGCGGCGTCTTGCGGTTGGCGTTCTTGCGCATCCCCGCGTGGGCGGTGCGGCTGTTGAAGTCTTCGTGAGGCTGGGCGCCGGCCTCGCGGACCATGGCGAGCGCGCGGCGCTGGCTCTCCACCATCTGCGTGCGCGCGGCCAGCCGGCGGCGGCGCTCCGCCTCGCCGTTCAGCCGGCGCATGGCGGCGGCGAGGATTTCGGCCTTGAGCTTGCTGCCGGCGTCGGCGCGGCTCGCCTCGGCGCCGCGCGGCGCGCCCTTGCCGCGCATCTCGCGCCGGCGCTGGCGGGCGATGGTCTGGGCCCGGTCGCGCCGGTCGCGCACGCGGGTCACGAGGGCCTGCAGGTCGGCGTCGGACAGCGCCTGCACTTCGGGGTGGTGGGTGGCGGCGATCATCTCGCGCTCCTCGACGTCGAGGGCGCGGGCCTCCTCCTTGCGGGTGATGCTGCTCATGGGTCTCTCCTTGAAGCGGGAATCAGAAGGCGTCCTTCCGGCGGCGCGCTTCGGCGAACACGGCCGCGGCGTCGGCGCCCGACAGGCCGAGCGCGGCCTGCAAGGACGGCTCCTTGGCGCGCAGGAAAGGGTTGGCGGCGAGTTCTCGGCCGATGGTGGTGGGCACGGTCGGGCGGCCTTCGGCGCGGGCCTGTTCGTATTCGGCGCCCTGCTCGGCGAGTTTGGCGTTGCCCGGCTCGACCGCCCGCGCGAACGCGAGGTTGCCGAGCGTGTATTCGTGGCCGCACCAGACGGTGGTCGCGGGGTCGAGCCGCGCGAGCTTCGACAGGCTCGCCCACATCATCGCGTGGGTGCCCTCGAACACGCGGCCGCAGCCGAGCACGAACAGCGAATCGCCGGTGAAGACGGCCTTCGCCTCGGGGAAATGGTAGGCGATGTGGTTGACCGTGTGGCCCGAGACGTCGATCACGGCGGCCTGCGCCTCGCCGAGCGCGACGGTCTCGCCCTCGCCCAGCATGCGGTCGAGCTTCGGCAGGCGCTCGGCGTCGGCCCGCGCCCCCGCCACCTTGCAGCCGTAGCGCGCGACGAGATCCGCGACGCCGGCGACGTGGTCCGCGTGATGATGCGTCAGCCAGATCCAGTCGAGGCCCCAGCCGCGTTCTTCCAGCGCCGCGACGATCGGGGCCGTTTCGGGCGCGTCGACGACGGCGACCGCGCCGGAGGCGTCGCGCAGCAGGTAGGCGTAGTTGTCGGACCGGCACGGCACGGTGACGATTTCCAGCGAGGCCACGGCCCCCTCCCCTTCGCGAGTTGATTTGCGGCCGACCCTAGCGGAGAGTCGGGCCCATGCACATCGACGCTGTCGATCTCCGTTCGTTCTATTATCGCACCCGACTCGGGCGGGTGGCGCAGCAGGCTTTGCGCGCGGCGCTCCGCGACCTGTGGCCCGACGTCCGCGGCGCGACTCTGGCCGGCTACGGTTTCGCCGCGCCGTTCCTGCGCCCGTTCATGGGCGAGGCCCAGCGGACGCTTTGCCTCATGCCCGCCCAGCAGGGGGCCTTCCACTGGCCGGTCGACGGGCCGAACCGCAGCGTTCTGGTCGAGGAGCGCAACTGGCCGGTGAACGCCGGCTTCTTCGACCGCATCCTCGTGGTCCACGGACTGGAGACTTCGGAGCGGCCCGGCGCGCTGCTCGAGGAGGTCAACCGGTGCCTCGCGCCCGGCGGCAAGGCGATCTTCATCGCGCCGAACCGCACCGGCCTCTGGGCGCGGCGCGACGCCACGCCCTTCGGCTACGGACGACCCTACTCGGTCGGTCAACTGGAGCGGCAGTTGCAGGAGCACGGCTTCGAACCCGAGCGCCACACCGCGGCCCTCTATTGCGCGCCCTCTCACAAGGCGTTCTGGCTGAGAACCGCGCGGATGGCCGAGCGCACCGGCCGGAGCTTCGGCGCGCAACGGCTTGCGGGCGCGATCATCGTCGAGACGACGAAGCTCGCCTTCGCGGCGCCGCGGTCGGGCAGCAAGGTCGCAGCCCGCACGCCGCTCGCCGTGCTGGAGGGGCTGACGGGCCCGAAGCCGGCCGCCGGCCGCGCGGCGCGCGCCGGCTTTCTTCAGCGCTGAAATCAGCGCCTTTCGAGCCGGCGACCGCGCAAGCGCAAAGCCGCTCACGAAGCCGCGGCGCGGGCCTTCTCCTCTCCCGTGTAGAGCGCCGTCCAGCGCTCGAGCTTCGCTTCCAGATCGTCGAGCTTGATCGGCTTGGCGAGGAAATCGTTCATGCCGGCGGCGGCGCACCGCTCCTTCTCGCCGTCCTTGGCGCCGGCGACGAGGCCGATCACCGGAGCCGGCGCGAGGCCTTCCTTTTCCTCGTGGTCGCGGATCGCCTTCGCGGCCTCGACCCCGTTCATGACCGGCATCGCGACGTCGAGCAGGACCAGAGTCGGCCCGACCTCCTTGAACATCTTCACCGCCTCGAAACCGTTCGGCGCCGCGTGACAGACGTAGCCCGCCTTTTCGAGATAGGAGGTCAGGACGATCCGGTTCACCTCGTTGTTCTCGGCGAGAAGGATGGTCCTCGGCGCGGCGGGCGCCCGCTCGACCTTCGGCCCGCCGAGGTCGAGCATGATCGGCGCCACCTTCATGACGCCGAAGGGCGCCGGCGCGTCCTCAGCCTTGTCGGGCCGCGCCGCGGCGATGGCGGCGGTGGCGGCGTCGATCAACTCCGCGGTCGAGCAGGGCAGCGTCTCCTGCCGGACGCGCGCGGGCGGCGCCGCGGCGTCGAGGGGCGCGCCTTCGGGCCGCAGAGAAATGGAGGCGACCGCCAGGTCGGTCTTGTCGCCGCGAAGCCACTGCGCGAGTTCGCGCGATCCGGCCACTTCGAGCAGCGACTCCGGATGCGTCACGAGATCGAAGGGCCGGCCCGCGTCCGCCGCCTCCCGCAGCTTGGTCGCCGCCTCGGCGGCGGAACCCACAGAAACGACCTCGGCCCCGCCGAAGGCCAACTGCTCGGCGAGAATGGCGCGCGCGCGTTCGGAGGGCTCGACCACCAGCGCGCGGACCCCGCGCGGCAGGCCGCGCCTCGGGCGGCGGGCGTCCTGGTCGATCGGCGCGTTGAAGCCGAGCCGGAAACTCGCGCCTTCGCCCGGCTCGCTTTGCAGCGTCAGCACCCCGCCGAGCGCCTCCGCCTGCTTGGCGGCGAGCGACAGGCCGAGACCGAGGCCGTCGTGGGCGCGGCTGGCGGAGCTGTCGCCCTGGGTGAAGGCGTCGAAGATCGTCTTCTGCGCGTCGTGGGCGACGCCCGGTCCGCTGTCGGACACCATGATGGAGACGTCGGCCTCGCCCCCGCGCTCCACGGCGGCGACGTCGATGGTCACGTGGCCGTTCTCGGTGAACTTGACGGCGTTCTCCGCGAGGCTCTGGCCGATCGCGACGAGGGCCTCGGGATCGGACAGGATCGGGGCTGCGCCAGGCTGGACGCGCAGCAGAAGCTCCAGCCCCTTCGCGGCCGCCTCGGCGCGCACGCTCGCCGCGATCTCCTTGCCGATGGCGTCGAGGTCGACGGGCTGGCGGGCGCGCTGCGCATCGGCGTCGGCCGCCCTGGAGAAATCGAGCAAGGCGGTCACCACCGACAGCATCGACTTGCCGCTGTCCTGCACGATCCGCAGGAAGCCGCGTTGCTGGTCGCTGAGGTCGGTGCCGGCCAGCACCGCCGCGCCGCCGAGGATGCCGTTGAGCGGCGTGCGCAACTCGTGGCTCATCACCGACAGGAACTCGGACTTGGCCTTTTCCGCGGCCTCGGCGCGTACCTGCGCCTGCTGAAGCGCGCCCTCGTCGGCGAAACGCTCCGACACGTCGCGCACCACGCCGATGACGCGCTCGTCCGCGCCGGCGCCCGCGGCGCGCGCCGAGACCATCACCGCGAGGCTTCGCCCGTCGGCCGCGGTCGCGCGCGCCACCGCGCCGAGCGCCCTCGCCATCTCGGCGGCGCCGGCGACGCGGGAGACGGCGAAAAGCTCGAAGACGTCGGCCCCGACCAGCGCGCCGGGCTCGGCCGCCAGCAGGGCGTGCAGCGCCGGGTTCGCCGTCTCCAGCGCGCCGTCGGGGCGCGCGACGAACAGACCGTCGGCCATCTGGTCGAGGATGGCGTCCGGCGCCGTCTTGCCGGCGGAGACCGCGGCGGCGACGCCCTCGACGGCGCGGGCGAGTTCGGCCATCGCGGCGTCGCGGGGGTCGATCACCACCGCCGTGTCGCCGGCGGCGATCCTGTCGAGCGCCTCGACCGCCGAGGCGATGCTTTCGCCGAGGCGACCACCGAGACGGCGCCCAAGCAGCGCGGCGATCGCGGCGACCACGGTCGCGGCGAGGGCCCCGAGCGCCAAGGCCTCGACGAAGAAACGGCGCTTGGCCTCCGCCATGGCGGCCTCGGCCATCCGGCGCTCCTCCGCGAGGTCGGCGGCGTCGACGCCGGCCGCGACGGCCCCGAGACAGCCCTCCGTGTCGCAGAGCGCTGCGCCGGACATCAGCACCGTCCCCTCGCGCCATCGCACCAGCCCGTCCGCGCCGGTGGCCGCACGCAGGGGCGGCGGCGCCGGCCGCTCGTAGGCGGCGGGGTCGCCGGAGGCGTCGGCGATCAGCCGGCCGTGGCTGTCATAGACGCGCAGCAGCGCCGTGCGGCGGCCGGCGGTGGCGTCGAGCGCGGCGCGCGCCAGCCCGGCGCGGTCGTAGGCTTCGAGCCCTGCCCGCGCCTCGTCCCTGAACCCCTCGAGCAGCGCCTCGGCGTCTTCGCGCAGCCGGGACTCGAGACTGCGTTCGAGCGCGGCCGCAAGATCGTCGGCCACATGATCGACTCGGACCGCGAACAGACCGAGACTGGCGGCCAGCGCCAGGGCGACGGCGAGCGCGGCCGTCAAGCCGAACTGCGCGGCGAAGCGCGCGCGCAGGGTCATGGGCGGCGCCCGGGCTCAGCGGGGCCCGCATGGTCGAGACGGCGGGAAACCGACTTCCGGAGACCGCTACGACGCGCCTTCGGCCGCGCAAGGGGCATTTTCTCGGGACCCTTCCCTTCAGCTTTCGCCGGAAAACTGCCCCGATATGGTTGCGGGTCGGTTAGGATTGTCCTGACGCCCGCGTGATCGCTGATCACGAGGCGACGCGGCGGGGTTATTCCTTCCCGATATCTGAACTATGTCTCGACGGCGGAGGGCGCGCCGTCGGGGACTCCCGACCGCCATGCACGAGGAGCGGCCCCTTGACGAGCACGAGGCCTGCCAGGAACAAGCGGCGCGCGCCGCGTCGTCGCGCCAAGCCTGCGCGCGTCGAAGCGGCGCACGCCCGGTCGCTGTCGGGCTGATGTCGGTGCGTTACGCGTCCTGCCGCGCCCTCGCCCCGCTCGCGCACGCCCCGCGCGCGGGAACCGTCGTGGTGGCGCAACTCGGACAGACGCTCGACGGGCGCATCGCGACGGTCAGCGGAGAATCGCGCTACATCTCAGGTCGCGAGGCTCTTGCGCATCTTCACCGGCTGCGCGCGTCGGTGGACGCCGTGGTGGTCGGCGTCGGCACCGTGACGGCCGACGACCCGCAACTGACGGTGCGCTTCGCCGAGGGCGCCAACCCGGTGCGCGTGATCCTCGACCCGAACGGTCGGTCGCCGGCGACGGCCAGGCTGCTCAACGACGGCGCGGCCCCGGTGCTGGCCGTGATCGGCGACGGCGCCGAGCCGCCCCGCGGGGCCGAGGCGCTGCGGCTTTCCACCGACGCGACCGGCCGCTTCCGCCCTGGGCTTGTGGTGGCGGCGCTTGAAAGACGGGGTTTGCGGCGCATCCTGATCGAGGGCGGCGCCGCGACGCTGGGCATGTTTCTCGAGGCCGGCGCGATCGACCTCCTGCATCTCCTCGTGGCGCCCATGATCCTCGGGTCCGGCAAGCCCGGGATCAGCCTGCCCCCCGTCGACAGGTTGGACCACGCCTTGCGCCCACAGACGGACGTGCACGTTTTCGACGACGGCGACGTGCTGTTCACCTGCGATCTTCGTCGTCGTCTGGAGGCCGCCGAATAATGATCCCCCGCTACGCCTTGCTCCGCCGTGTGCTGCACTGGATCGTCGCCGTTCTGGTGATCGGCATGATCCCCGGCGGTCTGATCTTCACCGAGTTCGACAACCGCGACGCCATCGAGGGGCTGTTCGGCGCGGGGTCGTTCAACCGCTTCTACGACCTGCACAAGTCGGTCGGGGTCGTGGTCCTCGCACTGATGGCGGCGAGGGTGGGCGCGATGCTGGTGTGGCCGGCCCCGGCGCGCACGCCGCCGCTGTCGCCGCCGGTGCGGCTTGCGGCGACGGTCTCGCATGCGGCGCTCTACGTGCTCCTCATCGTCACGCCGCTTCTCGGCTGGGCCGGCGTCTCCGCGTTCCGCGCGCCGATCCCCGTCTTCGGTTTCTTCGAGATGCCGCCGATCGCCCCGCAGGATCGCGAACTTTCTCGCTGGCTGCTCGACCTGCACAGCGCCTGCGCCTTCGCGATCGCCGCGCTGGTGACCATCCACGTCGCGGCGGCTTTCTGGCATCGCAACGTGCGCGAGGACACCGTCTTCTACCGTATCGGCTTCGGCCGCCGACGGCCGACGCCCGGCGAGTGACGCTCAGCCCGGCGTCGCGAACACGTCGACATGCCCGACGACGACGCGGCGCGCCGCGCGTCGGGCGGCCAGCCACCCCGCGCCGGCGCCGGTCGCCTCGGCCTGACCGACGGCAAGCGCGGCGATCAGCGCGGCGTCGCGCGGGGCCTCAAGCCGCCACGGGCTCGGCGCGGTCGCCACGCGATACCCCTGCTCGGCCAGCGCCGAGGCGAGCGCCGGCGCGGCGTCCGCCCCCAGCGCGGCGCCGAAGCCCTTGTCGCGCCGCATGTCGGCGAGAAACGCCGCGCGCACGGCCGCATCTTCCGGGTGCGGCGGCTCCCACCGCTCGACGCCGTCGTATGTCAGCGCCGCGTAGACCGCCGCCCCGGCGCGCGCCGCAGCCTCGGCCAGGCGCACGATGGCCGCGCCGGACAGCAGATCGAAGAACGCCGAAGCCGTGACCAGCCGCGGCGCTGGCGTGAACACGGCCTCTGGCGCCGCGGCGAGATCGACGACGACGGTCTCGACCAGCGCACCGATCGCCGCCCCGCGCGCGGCGGCGAGCGCGAGCAGCGCCGCGTCGTTGTCCGCCAGCCGCCACCGCGCGCGCGGCGCGAGCGGGCCGAGCGCGCCGAGCGTCGCGCCTGTTCCGGCGCCGAGGTCGAGGATCGTCTCGCCCGGCCGCACCCACGCGGCCGCCTGCGCGAGCAGACCTGCGTCGCGCGCGGCGTCGTCCGCCGGCGCGCGCAGCGCGAGCCAGTCGGGATCGAAGCCGCTCATGGCGCGATCGCCTGCAAGGCGCCGGCCACGCGCCGGACGGTCTCGTCCCAGCCCGGCAGCTGCGCCGCCGCGGCGCGCCCCGCCGCGCCCATGCGCGCCCGCCGGTCCGGGTCGTCGAGGAGGGCGGCGAGCGCCTCGGCCAGCGCCGGCGCGTCGCCGGGCGGAACCAGCGCCGCCGCCGCCGCCGGCAGGATCGCCTCGGCCGTCGCGTGGCGGGCGGCGACCACAGGCAGCGCCCGCGCCATCGCCTCGGCGTAGACCATGCCGTAGCCCTCGTAGCGCGAGGGCAGGCAGAAGATGTCGGCGCTGGCGTAGACCGCGTCGAGGCGGGCGGCGTCGAGCGCGCCGAGGAAGGTCACCCGCTGGCCGAGCGGGGCCGCCGCTTTGGCGAGGCCGGCGGCGAACGTCGGGTCGAGCGCCGCGCCGACCAGCGTCGCGCGCCACGGCATGGCGGCGATGCGCGTCAGCGCGGCGATCAGCACGTCCTGCGCCTTCCGCGGCGAAAGCGAGCCGACGCAGAGGATGTGAGGCGGGTCCCCGTCGCCCGCCGCCGGCGCCGCCGGGTCGAGCCCCGGCGCGGCGACGGTGATCTTCTCCGCCGCGACGCCGTAGGCGTCGACCAGCGTCCGCGCCACGGCGGCGCTCGGCGTCACGACCGCCCGCGCGAAGCCCAGCGCCGCGCGTTCGGACGCGGCGAGGCGCGCCGCCGTCGCCGCGTCGAGGCCGCTCTCCAGCGCCAGCGGATGATGCACCAGCGCCGCGAGCGGCGCGGCTACCACGGCCAGCGCCTCGGCGGGCAGCGCGCCGAAGGCGAGCCCGTCGACCAGCAGCGGGCGGTCCGCCGGCGCGGCGGCGAGCGCCGCGGCCGCCGCCGACACCGCCGCGGCGTCGGGGTGGGGAAAGCCGCCGGGCAAGGCGAGATGGTCGAGAAAGAGCCCGGCCGCGGGTCCGTCCGAAAGCAGGCGGCGCGCGTAGGCGTAGCCGCCGGTGGGCGTCGAGAGGTCTCCGGGAACCGCGAAGGCGGCGCGGATCACAGATCTCCCTCGAACCACGCGCGGGCGACATGGCTCTCGTTCAGGGTCACGCGCAGCCGCGTCACGCCTTCCGACCCCGGCCCGAGCGCGCCCGACTTCGCCATCGCCGCCATCCGGTCGAACACGAACCGGCAGAGCCATTCGGTGGTGGTCAGCTCGCCCTTCGTCGCCTCCGCCTCGTCGAGGTTGGCGTAGGCGAGCGGCGCAAGAGCGGCCTTCAGCGCCTCGTGCGCGCGGCCGATGTCGACCACGATGCGGTCGGGGCCGAGTTCGGGGCGGAAGAAGGCGACGTCGACCACGTAGGTCGCCCCGTGCATGGCCTGCGCCGGGCCGAACACCTCGCCCTTCAGGGAATGGGCGATCATGATGTGATCGCGGACTTCGACGGCGTACATCGCGGCTCTCCTGCTTCGGTCGCCGCGGTTCTAGGCGCGACCGGCCGCCGCGTCCAACCGCGCGGGATAGCGGATCACGGCGGCGAGATCGTCGGGCCCGCCTTCGAGGATCGCCGGCAGACGCTCGGGCAGGTCGGCGAATTCCGTCTCGGTGGTGATCAGACGGTCGAACACCGGGTCGCGCAGCAGGTCGAGCGCCAGCGCCATACGGCGCGCGTGCGTCCACCGCGGCCGGCGCGAGGGGGGAATCGCCCCCACCTGGCTCGACACGAGCCTGAGGCGCAGCGCGTGGAACGCGCCGCCGAGGGGCACGGCCACCCGCCCGTCGCCGTGCCAGCTCATCTCCACCAGCACGCCTTCGGGGCCGAGGGCGGCCATCGCCGTCTCCAGCCCCGATTCGCTCGCGGATACGTGAAAGGCAAGGTCGCAACCCTCGGGCGCCGATGACGGAACAGTGAATTTCACGCCGATGTGCGGTGCAATAGCGCGTCGACGCTCTATCACATCGACCAGCGTCACGTCCGCGCCGGGAAGGCGGGCGAGCAGCGCGGCGGTCAACAGCCCGAGAGGGCCAGCGCCGACCACCGCGATCCGGTCGCCTGCGGTCGCGCCCGAATCCCACAGCGCGTTCAGCGCCGTCTCCATGTTGGCGGCGAGGGTCGCGCGGCGGGGTGGCAGGCCGTCGGGCAAGGGTGTGACGGCGTCGGCCGGAATGGCGAAGAGGGTCTGATGGGGATGCAGCGCGAACACCGATCGGCCGACCAGCGCGGGCGGCCCGGCCTCGACGACGCCGACCGCCGCGTAGCCATACTTCACCGGGAACGGGAAGTCGCCGCCCTGCCGCGGGCAGCGCATCCTCTCGCGCTCGCTGGCCGGCACGCCGCCGCGCCAGACCAGCCGCTCCGTGCCGCGGCTGATCGCCGACCACTGCGTCCGCACCACGACGTCGCCGGGCTGCGGCGCGACCGTCTCCGCCCGGATCGCCGACTGTCGCGGCGCTTCGTGCCAGAGCGCTTCGGCCTGCATACGCCCCTCCATTCTTTCGTCTGAGAAAGAGCGCCCCACCATGTTCGACGCAACCCCCTTCCCCACCCGAGACGCCGACGACGGCCTCACGCCGGCCGGCCTCCAGTCCCGCGCCGCGCTCCGCCGCCGCCGGCTGTTCGTGCTGGCGCTGAATCTCGCGACCCTCGCGCTGCTCTTCTGGGGCATGGTGCGGGTGTTCGGGGCCGGCGGCTGGTCGTCGGCCGATGTCGTGATCGTCGCCTGCTTCCTCGTCGGCGCGCCGTGGACCGTGATGGGCTTCTGGAACGCCGTGATCGGCCTCTGGGCGCTGCACGGCCCGCGCGGCCTGGCCGACGCCTGCCCGGTGCTGCGCGACGGCGACGGCGACGCGCCGCTGGTCTCGCGCGTCGCCGTGGTGATGTGCCTGCGCAACGAGGACCCCGAGCGCGCCTTCCGCCGCCTCGTGGCGATCCGCGAGAGCCTCGACGCCACCGGCTGGGGCGACCGCTTCGACGTCTTCGCCATGTCCGACACCGACGATCCGGCCGTGGCCGCGGAGGAGGAGCGCCTGTTCGACGCGCTGCGCCCGCGTCTCGGCTTCGGCGCGCGCTATCGCCGGCGCACGTCGAACGAAGGCTGGAAGGCCGGCAACCTGCGCGACTTCCTGCGGCGCTGGGGCGGCGGCTACGAGATGTTCCTGCCTCTCGACAGCGACAGCCTGATGTCGGGCGAGACCATCGTGCGCCTCGCGCGGATCATGGAGCGGCATCCGCGAATCGGCATCCTGCAGAGCCTGACCGTCGGCGCCCCGTCCGAGAGCCTGTTCGCGCGGATTTTCCAGTTCGGCATGCGCCACGGCATGCGCAGCCACACCGCCGGCGCGGTCTGGTGGCACGGCGACGCCTGCGGCTACTGGGGTCACAACGCGCTGATCCGCACGGCGCCCTTCAAGGCCAAGTGCCGCCTGCCGGTGCTGCCGGGCGAGCCGCCGCTCGGCGGGCACATCCTCAGCCACGATCAGATCGAGGCGGCGCTGATGCGGCGGGCGGGCTTCGAGACGCGCGTGCTCCCGGTCGAGACGGAAAGCTACGAGGACAACCCGCCGACCTTCCTCGACTTCATCAAGCGCGACCACCGCTGGTGCAACGGCAACATGCAGTACTTCGGCCTGCTCGGGCTCTCGGGGCTGAAGCCGCTGTCGCGGTTCCAGATCATCGCCGCCGTGGCGATGTACTTCGGCGGCCCGGCGTGGATGCTGATGACGCTGGCCGCGGCGTCGAAGCTGTTCGACGGCGCCTCGACCGTCGACCTCGCGTTCGGCGTGGCGATGTTCTTCATCATGTTCTCGGTGTCGCTGGCGCCGAAGGTCGCCGGCTGGATCGACGTCGCCCTGACGCCGGGAGGCGTGCGCCGCTACGGCGGCGCCGGGCGCTTCGCCGCCGGCGCGCTGGTCGAAACAGCGTTCACGATGCTGATGGCGCCGGCCGCGGCGCTCGCCGTGACCGTGTTCATGGGCGGGCTGCTGACCGGGCGGCGCATCGTCTGGTCGGGCCAGCAGCGCGACCTGACGCAGATCTCGTGGGCGCAGGCGGCGCGGACGATGTGGCCGCAGACGCTCGTCGGGCTTGCGCTCGGCGCGGCGGTCTGGTCGCTGGCCCCTGGCGCGCTGCCGTGGGCGGCGCCGGTGCTGGCGGGACTGTCGCTCGCGATCCCGTTCGCCGTGCTCACCGCGAGCCCGGCGCTCGGACGGCTCGCAGCCCGCGCAGGCCTTTGCGCGACGCCTGAGGAAATTGCGCCAAGCGCCGTTCTCACAGCGGTTTCCGCGCCGCTCGACTTCGCCGCGGCGCAGCGCGCGGCGTGAGTCAGGCGGCGGCGAGCTCCGCGCGCAACCACCGGGCGAAAGCGCCCGCCGGCGCGCTGCGCCCGCCGCGCAGCACATAGGCGCGGCGGCTCGGAATCTCGAAGGCGAAGGGTCGGACCAGGGCGCCGGAGCCGAGCGCATGGGCGGCGGTCAGCGCGTCTCCCAGCGCCACGCCCTGCCCGGCCGCCGCGGCGGCGTGGGCGGCGGTGAGGTCGGCGAAGCGCACGCCGGCCGCGGCGTCGACCTGCGCCGCGCCCGCCGCCGCGAGCCAGCGCGCCCAGTCGTCGGCGTCGCCGTCGTGCAGAAGATCGACCTGCGCAAGATCGCTCGCCCTGCGCAGTCCGGGCGCGGCGTTCAGCAGCGACGGCGCGCAGACCGGAAAGAACGCGACCTCGATCAGCGTCTCGGCCCCGTCTCCGGGTTCGGCGAAGGCGACGACGACCTCGGCCGCCGCCGGCGCCGTGAAAGCGAGCCGCACATCGGGCGCGACCGCGCGGAACCGGCCGATCCTCGGCGCGAGCCATCCGGCCGTGAAAGCGGGCGGCGCCGCCACCGTGAGCGAGCCCGCCGCGGGCGGCGACTCCGCTTCCGCCGCCACGTGCAGCAGCGCGAGCGCGCGGCGCGCCTGCGCCAGATAGCGCGCGCCCCGCGGCGTCAGCCGCGCGCCGCGGCCATGCGGTTCGGTCAGCGGAAAGCCGAGCGCGGATTCGAGCGCCTTCAGTTTGTGGCTGATCGCGCTCGGCGTCAGCCCGAGCGCGTCCGCCGCCGCACGGGCCGAGCCGAGCCGATGCACCGCGTCGAAGGCGAGCAGCGCCCCCGTGGGCGGAATGCGCGGCGCAGACATGACAGCCCCTCAGTTGAATCGTTTTCACCAATAGCAGCAAAATTCCGCGCTTGTGATGAACGGAATCGCACTTACTGTGAGAGCAGCCCCGATCCCCCAAGGAGCCCGCCGATGGACGCCGTCTTCTCCCGCCGCAAGCTGATTGAACCCGCGCGTCTGCGCGACCTCAACCAGCGCTCCGACTTGCGCGGCGCCCTGCAGCTCGGCTCGCATCTGGCCGCGATCCTGCTGAGCGGTCTGGCGCTCGCGGCGACCTGGGGCACGGTGTGGGCGATACCGGTATTCTTCGTGCACGGCGTGCTGATCAACTTCCTCTACGCCGGGCAGCACGAACTCAGCCACGCCACGGTGTTCCGGACGAAATGGCCGAACGAGCTGTTCGGCCGGCTGATCGGCTTCGCGCTGCTCTACCCGCGCGACTTCGACAAGATCCAGCACTGGGCGCACCACCAGCACACCCAGAACTGGGAGAAGGACGGCGAACTGGTGCGCGAGCCCTACACGCTCACGTCCTACCTGCTGTGGTTCTGGGGGCCGACCTACTGGCTGAGCCGCGTGCGCCGGCTGTTCCGCTTCGCCGCCGGCGTCGTCACCGAACCCTACGTCCGCCCGGACGAGCACGCGACCGTGATCCGCGAGGCGCGGCTGCATCTGCTCGGCTACGGGCTGATCGCCGCCGTCTCGGTCGCCGCGCAGTCCTGGGCCGCGGTGATCTACTGGCTGGCGCCGCTGATACTCACCAAGTTCGTGCACCAGATGCAGAACACCATCGAGCACCTCGGCCTCAGCCACGAGGACGACATTCTGGAGAACACCCGCTCGACGCGCACCAACGCCGTGATGCGCTGGCTCTGCTGGCAGATGCCCTATCACACCGCGCACCACGCCTTCCCCTCCGTGCCGTTCTGGAAGCTGAAGGACCTCGACGCCGAAATCGCGCAGGCGTCGGCGAAGCCGGTCCACCGCATGGGCTGGATCGAGTTCCAGATCGAAGTGCTGCGCGCCTTCGCGAACGGCCGCAGCGAGGCCGACTATCCGCAGAACGAAGTCTGGATCGCGCCCCGCGCCGACGGGCGGTGGGAGCGGTTGCCGGCGGCGTGACGCTCCGGCTGACGACGACGCGCACGCATCTCTTTCCGGGCGCCGTCGTCCGCCTGTCGGGCGACGGCGCCTGCGGTCTGATCGAGTTCGCCGACGGCGTCGCCGCGCCATGCGCGTTGGCGGCGGAGGTGCTGAGCGTCGCCGCCCACGTGACGGCCGCCGGCGCCGCGATCCCTGAAAGGCGCTGGCGCATCGCCGTCGAGGGCGCCGCGTTCCGCGTGCTGCGCCGCGACGGATGAGCCGGTGGCGCTCCGGCGCCGCGCTGCTAAGGTCCGGCGCAAACGGGCGGGCGGACGACATGGGGTTCGGCAGGGGACATCTCGACTGGGCGCGCGACGGCGCGGACTGGCCGAACCGCGAGGCGAGCCGCTTCGTGCGGGCGGCCGGCCTCACTTGGCACGTGCAGCGGATGGGGGCCGGCCCGACCGTCCTGCTGATCCACGGCACCGGCGGCGCGACCCATTCCTGGCGCGGCGTGGCGCCGCTGCTGGCGGAACGGTTCGACGTCATCGCGCCTGACCTGCCGGGCCACGCCTTCACGCCGGCGCCGCGGCAGTCGGCGCTGTCGCTGCCCAACATGGCGTCGGGCCTCGGCGCGCTGCTGGCCGCGCTGGAGGCGGAGCCCGCCATCGTCGTCGGCCATTCCGCCGGCGCCGCGATCGCGGCGCGCATGGCGCTCGACGGCGCCGCGGCGCCTTCGGCCATCGTCTCGTTCAACGGCGCGTTCCTGCCGTTCCGCGGCCTCGCCGGGCAATTGTTCCCGTCGATGGCCAAGCTGCTCGCGCTCAACCCCTTCGCGCCCCGCGCCTTCGCGTGGAGCGCCGACCGCATCGCCGTCGAGCGCATCGCGGTGGCCATCGGCTCGCCGCTCGGGCGCGAGGGGGCCGGGTGGTATCGCCGCCTGCTCGCCTCGCCGTCCCACATCTCCGGCATGCTCGGCATGATGGCGTTCTGGGACCTGAAGCCGCTGATGCGCGACCTCGCGCGGCTTCAACCCCATCTCGAACTGGTGGTCGGCGAGACCGACCGCGCCGTGCCCCCGAGCGACGCGCGGGAGATCGCCGCCCGCGCGCCCCGATGCCACGTCACGCCCCTGCCCGGCCTCGGCCATCTGGCCCACGAGGAACGGCCCGATCTCGCCGCCGACATCGTCGTCCGCGTCGCATCGGAAGTATCCGGGCTGCAACTGTAGACTGCTTGCACCGACTCGCGGACGGGAGTAACTGTCAATCTATGTTGACGCTCAAGGAAGAGACCGCCTTCACGCCCTCGACCGAGGCGGACGAAGGCGGCGGCGCGCGGACCGGCGGCGACCAGCGCCCCCACGCGATCGTGATCGGCGCAGGGTTCGGCGGGCTCGCCTCCGCGGCGCGGCTCGGCGCCAAGGGCTATCGCGTGACGCTGCTGGAGCGGCTCGACGCGCCCGGCGGCCGCGCCTACGTGTTCCGCAAGGACGGGTTCAGCTTCGACGCCGGCCCGACGATCATCACCGCGCCCTTCATCTTCGAGGACCTCTGGAAGCTCTGCGGGCGCGACTTCCACGCCGACGTCACGCTGAAGGCGCTGAACCCGTTCTACCGCATCCGCTACGACGACGGCGACGTGTTCGACTGCTCGGCCGACCGCGAGGCGATGTACGCGCAGATCGAGCGCATCGCCCCCGACGACCTCGACGGCTACAAGCGCTTCGAGAAGGACAGCAAGCGCATCTTCGACGTCGCCTTCCTGCGGATGGCGCATCTGCCGTTCCACAACCTGAGCGACATGGTGCGGATGATGCCGCACCTGATCCGCCTCGGCGGGCATTTCAGCGTGCACCGCTTCGTCTCGCACCGGGTCAAGCACCCGAAGCTGCGCTTCGCCTTCAGCTTCCACCCGCTGTTCATCGGCGGCGACCCCTTCGCCACCACCTCGTTCTACTGCCTGATCAACCACCTCGAGCAGGGGTGGGGCGTGAACTACGCCATGGGCGGCACCGGCGCCCTGGTGGCGGCGATGGCGAGGCTGGTGGAGCATGTCGGCGGGACCATCCGCTACGAGGCGGAGGTCGCGGAGATCACCACGCAGGGCGGCCGCGCGACCGGCGTGCGGCTGGCGTCGGGCGAGACGCTCGCCGCGGAGATCGTGGTCTGCAACGCCGACCCGGCGACCGTCTACCGCAAGATGGTGCCCTCCGTCGCGCGCAAGCGCTGGACCGACGCGAAGCTCGACCGCATGGACTACTCCATGAGCTGCTTCGTCTGGTACTTCGGCACGAACAAGCGGTGGGAGGACGTGCCCCACCACACCATCGTGCTCGGGCCGCGCTACAAGGAATTGCTGCGCGACATCTTCCGCAAGAAGATCATCACCGACGACTTCAGCATGTATCTGCACCGCCCCTCGGCCTCCGACCCGTCGGTGGCGCCCGAGGGCTGCGACAGCTTCTACGCCCTTGTCCCCGTGCCGAACCTCGACGGCGGCGCGGACTGGGAGGCGCTGGCGGCGCCCTACCGCGAGCGCGTGCTGAAGCGGCTGGAGGAGACGGTGCTGCCGGGGCTGCGCGACCACATCGTCGCCGAGCACATGACCACGCCGCTCGACTTCCTGCACCGCCTGCGCTCGGAGAAAGGCGCCGCCTTCGGCATGGAGCCGAAGCTGCTGCAGAGCGCGTGGTTCCGCCCGCACAACCGCAGCGAGGAGGTGGCGGGCCTCTACTTCGTCGGCGCCGGCACCCATCCGGGCGCAGGACTGCCGGGGGTCGTGTCGTCGGCGCGCGTCGTCGACGAGATGATCCCCGCCGCCGCGAGCCGTGGCTGACGACCTCGCCCGGGACTGCGACCGCGCCGCCTGCCGGGCGGCGATCAAGGTCGGTTCGAAGTCCTTCTACGCCGCCTCGCTCCTGCTGCCGCTCCACGTCCGCGAGCCGGCCTACGCGCTCTACGCCTTCTGCCGCCTCGCCGACGACGCGGTGGACCTGTCGCAAGGCAAGCGCGAGGCGCTGGCGCGGCTGCGCGACCGGCTCGACCGCGCCTATCGCGGCGACCCGTGGGACGACCCGGCCGACCGCTGCTTCGCGGCGATGGTGCGCCGTCACGGCCTGCCCCGCGCCCTGCCCGAAGCGCTGATCGAAGGCCTCGCCTGGGACGCCGAGGGCCGCCGCTACGAGACCCTGTCCGACGTGCGCGCCTACGGCGCGCGCGTCGCCGCGGCGGTCGGGGCGATGATGACGGTGCTGATGGGCGTGCGGTCGCCCGAGGCGCTGGCGCGGGCCTGCGATCTCGGCGTCGCCATGCAGCTCTCCAACATCGCGCGCGACGTGGGCGAGGACGCGCGGGAGGGCCGGCTGTTCCTGCCGCTCGAGCGCCTGCGCGCCGCCGACATCGACCCCGACGCCTTCCTCGCCGACCCGCGCTTCACGCCTGCGCTCGGCGGCGTGGTCGAGGAGCTGCTGGTGGAGGCCGAGTATCTCTACGACCGCGCGGCCTCGGGCATCCGGCGGCTGCCGTTCGGCGTGCGCCCGGCGATCCGCGCGGCGCGCCTGCTCTATCGCGAGATCGGCCGCGAGGTGGCGCGGCGCGGTTTCGACTCCGTCGCTTCGCGCGCCGTCGTGCCCGCAGGCGTCAAGCGGCGGCTGATGGCCCGCGCCCTCTCCAGCGTCGGAGACCCCATCATCGGGCGCGGGCAACCGCCGCTGCCCGAGACGCGCTTTCTCGTCGAGGCCGTGGCCCACGCGCCCTGGCCGCGACAGTTTGTCAGACCGACTGTAGGCGACCATATTGGCCGCATGGCCGAGATCCTGATGGACGCCCACGCCCGCCAGAGCGGACGCCCGATGGAGCCGGCCCGAATCGCAGGGGAATAGCGATGTTCGGGATTGATTTCGTGTTGCTCGGCTTCATCGCCGTCAACGTGCTCGCCGCCATGTCCGGCGCGGTGTTCAAGCCGGGACCGTGGTACGAAGCGCTTGAGAAACCGTGGTGGAATCCGCCGAAATGGGCGTTTCCGGTGGCGTGGACGGCGATCTTCGCGTTGATCGTCATCGCCGGCTGGTGGGCGTGGCGCGCCGCCGGCGGCTTCGCCGGCGCGCCGTGGGCGTTCGTGTTCTACGGGTTGCAGCTGCTGCTCAACGCCGGATGGTCCGCGGTCTTCTTCGGCATGCGTCGCCCCGACCTTGCGCTTGTCGAAGTCGGCGCGCTCTGGTTGTCGATCGCCGTCACAGCCGCGCTGTTCTTCAGAATCGCGCCGGAACCCGGCGCGCTGATGCTGGTCTATCTCGCTTGGGTCACTTTCGCCGCGCGGCTCAACCACAAGATTTGGCGGTTGAACCCCGACAATGGCGCGCGGCTGGCATGACGAACTGGCCAATCCTGATCGAACTCGGCCTGTTCGGAGGTCTGATCTGGCTGCTGTTTCGTTCGTCAAAACGGCTTGAGCGGGAAATCGCCGAGGACCGTCGGAAGAAAGCGGCTTCGGAGAAGCCTGCGGAGGACACGCCTCCGCAGGCGTGATCAATTCAAGCGCACGGCGATTTCGTCGATCGCCGCATCGACACGCGCCCTCGCGGCGTCATCCGTCATCGCCGACGCGATGACGTCGGATGCGGCGGCGATCGCGACCGCGACGGCCTTGTCCTTCACTTCGCGCACGGCGGCGCTCTCGGCCGCCGCGATCTGCTCGTCCGCGGTCTTCAGGCGACGCGCGATGGACTCGGCGAGTTCGCGCTTCGCCTCGTTGGCGGCGAGGACCGCCTCCTCCTTGGCCTTCGCGACGATCTCGACGGCGATCTGCTCCATTTCACGACGCTTGCGTTCGTAGGAGGCGAGCAGCGCCTGCGCTTCGTCCCGGAGCCGGGCGGCCTCGGCGAGTTCCTTGCGGATGGTCTCCGCCCGGGCGTCGAGCATGCCGAGCACCATGTGGTGCACGTTGAAGCGCCAGAGAATGACGAAGAACAGGACGAACGCGAGCGCGACGACGAAGTAGGTGTCGTACAGGATGGCCATGGGTCAGACTCCGGTCTGCTGCGCCGCCACACGGGCCGAAACGGCGCCGCGGACCGCGTCCGACGACGGGCCCGGCGCCAGGGCGGCGACGAGCGCCTCGGCCGTCTCGGTCGCGATGGCTTCGACGCTCTCCAGCGCGGTCGCACGGATCTCCTTGATCCGAGCCTCGGCTTCGGCGCTGCGGGCCGCGATTTCGGCGTCCGCCTTGGCGATGGCGGCGTCGACGTCCTTCTGGATCGCCTGGCGCGCCTTCTGGGCTATGGCGTCGGCCTCGCGCTTCGCCTCGGCCAGCGCCTTCTCGTAGGCGCGCTCGGCCTCAAGGGCGCGCCGCTTGTATTCGGCGGCGCGGTCGAGATCGTCTTCGATCGCGTCGTGCCGCGCCTCGATCGCCAGCGCGATCCGCGGCAGCGCGACGCGGCTCATGATGTAGTAAAGCGCGACGAGCGCGACGATCAGCCAGAAGATCTGGCTGGGGAAAGTTCCGAAATCGAGTTGCGGCAGGCCGACCGAATCGGCGCCGTCCCCGCGGGGTTCGGCCATCGCGCTCTCCAGGCGTCAAAGCCGCGCCGTCGGCGCAGCGACAGTCAAGTGGGCGGGGCCGCGCGTTGCGCGGCCCTCGGCGGGTCGTCAGACGGCGAACAGCAGCAGCATCGCGACGACGAGGCCGAAGATGCCGAGCGCTTCCGCAAAGGCGATGCCGATGAACAGGGTCGCTGTCTGCTCCTTGGCTGCGGCGGGGTTGCGCAGCGCGCCGGCGAGGAAGTTGCCGGCGACGTGGCCCACGCCGATGCCGGCGCCCGCCATGGCGAGGCAGGCGAGACCGGCGCCGATGTACTTGCCGAGGGCGGCAGCGGCTTCGAATTCCATGGAAGGCTCCTTGCGGTTGGGAGGCGGAGGGGAGAGGAACGAAACGGCCCCGTCAGTGCATGTGCAGGGCGTCGTTGAGGTAGACGCAGGTGAGGATGGCGAAGACGTAGGCCTGGATGACGGCGACGAGGAACTCGAACGCCGTCAGCCCCACCATCGCCGCGAGCGGCACGACGCCGAACACGCCGAGCGCGCCGACGAACCCGGCGAACACCTTCAGCACCGCGTGGCCCGCCAGCATGTTGGCCCCGAGACGGATGCTGTGGCTGATCGGGCGCACGAAGTACGATATCAGCTCGATCACCATCAGCACGGGGCGCAGCGGCCCCGGCGCGTCCTTCGGCCAGAAAAAGCCCAAAAAGTGCGCGCCGTGCTTGATGAAGCCGATCGCCGTCACGGTCACGAACACCATCAGGGCGAGGACGCCTGTCACAGCGATGTGGCTGGTCACCGCGAAGCTGTAGGGCAGCATGCCCAGCAGGTTCGAGAACAGGATGAACACGAACAGGGTGAAGATGTAGGGAAAGTACTTCAGCCCCTCCTCGCCCGTGATGTCCACCACGAGCTGGCGCACGAAGCCGTAAAGCAGCTCGGCGACCGACTGCGCGCGGCCCGGCACCAGCGCGCGCTGTTTCACGGCCCCGATCAGCAAAAGCGACGAGGCGCCCACGGCCAGCGCCATCCACAGCGTCGCGTTGGTGATCGTGAACAGCCCCATCTCGCCGCCGAACAGCGGTTTGACGAGGAATTGGCTCATCGGGTCGATATGCAGCCCGCCGTCTTCGCTCTGCGCCACTCGCGTCAGCCTCTCGTCGTCTGGCGGCCGTCGGCTGATGCGCCGGGGCCTGGTCTGGCGGGCGGCGCGGAAGCGCCGGTCTGTTCTGCGCCGCGCGCCTCGCGGCGGCTGACTTCCTGCGCCGAGCGCAGCATGGTGCGCACGCCGGCGGCGAAGCCGAGGGCTCCGAAGATCAGCAGGAACAGCGGCTTCGTGCCCGCCGCTCCGTCGATCCACCAACCGATGGCGAAGCCGAGACCGACGCCCACCACCAGTTCCGTCGTCATCCGCCACGCCAGCGCCGCCGCGGACACCTTCTCCTCCGCGCCGAGCCGTTTCGGGCGGCGGGCGGCGCGCAACGCGTCGATCCGCGCCTCGATCGCCTCCAGCTTCGCCGCGCCGCCTTCGTCGGGTGTCGCGTCCGCCGGCATGGCCTTCCCTTGTCCGCCGGCGCGCTCGCCGGAAGTCGCGCGGACACTACGGGCGCGCGGGGCGCCCGTCAAGAACGGCGGGCGACAGCCAACGCCTTGATCCCGCTCAATTCTCGCAACGATGCGACGCGGCGGCGCACTCAACCGACCGCCATTTCCGCTGCAAGCGCGAGATCGACGGAGACGAGCTGGCTCACCCCCTGCTCCACCATCGTCACGCCGTAAAGCCGGTCCATCCGGCTCATGGTCAGCGGGTTGTGGGTGATGATCAGGAACCGCGTGCCCGTGCGCCGCGTCATCTCGTCGAGCAGGTCGCAGAACCGGGCGACGTTGGCGTCGTCGAGCGGCGCGTCCACCTCGTCGAGCACGCAGATCGGCGCCGGGTTG